>JAHFCU010000072.1 GCA_023249305.1 Gemmatimonadota bacterium | reverse complement strand
AGCCGCTGCGGGCACGATCGGCGCCACCGGCACCAGAGTTGCCGCCCCAGCCGCGGGCGTCGGCTGCGGCGTCACTGTCCGGGGTGGGGTGAAGGGCCCAGGCGCCCCCGGACGCGGCGGCGGCGGCGTGGCGCCCGCGGGCATCGGCGGTGGCAACGGCGGCATCATCGGCCGCGGAATCGCCGCCGCTCGCGGCGGCGTCGGTGCTTCAAACACCGGCTGCTGCTCGACGGCGGCAAGATCGGCAGGCGCCGCGGGCGCTGGCATCACGGGCGTGACGGGAGTGGCCATCGGTTCTGGAACCGGTGCCATCGGCCGTACCGAGGTTGGAGGCGGCATCGGCGCGCGCGCCGCTGGCGCCACGCTTACTGCTGCCGCGCCACTCGGCGGCGCAATCGTGATGACGCCGCCGCACACGGAGCATCGTGCACGCACGCCGACGGTCGGCACCTTGCTCGGGTCGACGCGGAAGACCGACCGGCATTCAGGACAGGAAACGTTCACTGCTCCTCCACCGCGCTGGTCGCGTCCGCACCCGCCGGACGCGCTGCTGCATCGTCCGCGGCCACATCGCCGCGGCGGTCAATCGTGAAGACCGAACCCGTCAGGCTCTTCGCATAACTCTTCATTTCAGTCGCCAGTTCGCTCACCTGTGATGGGTGCGTGAACCGGCGGCGCTCGTTCGTCACCACTCCGATGGACACCGTCATCAGCGGCACCTTGTGCAGCTGCCCGCGCCGGTCCTTGCCGAAATAGTAGCCCGCACGGCGATCCTGTTCCGAGTACTGGTACGGCACAATCGCGTCAAATACCTGCACGATCTCGCTGCAAACCTCCTGCACGGAATCCACCGGAATGACAAACAGGAAGTCGTCTCCGCCGATGTGGCCCACGAACCCGCGTTCCACCACCGTCCCCTTCACAACGTCGTGGAGAATCTTCGACAGAATGCGGATCACGCGGTCGCCGTCGTAGTAACTGTAGCGGTCGTTGTATTCCTTGAAGTGATCCAGGTCGGCGTAGCAGGCGGCGAAAAGTTCGTCCCCTTCGAGCCGGCGCAGGATCTCCGTTTCAATCTCGATGCCGCCTGGAAGCCGCGTCGACGGATGCACATACGTGTCCCGATCGGACCGTCGCAACAGTGCCTCCACCCGCAGTGACACTTCCATCACGTCAGTCCCTTCGCGAATCACCTCATCCGCCGCGACGTCAAACGCCGCGGCAAACGACGTCGGATCATTGCGCACGAGCACGAGCGCGGGAACGATGCCCGTGAACGAGTCCGCCTTGAGACGCTGACAGCCCTTCAGCCCAGCCACCGGATGCGTGCGCGCGTCAATGATCGCGAGCCTCGGACGCGAGCGCAGGGCCGCGGACATCAGCTCATCAGCCGATGAGACCGTCGCCGTAGGCAGGCGATGCTTATCCAGCCAGGCACGGATGGAATCCGGCACGGCTTGCCCGTCTGGCGCGAAGACTATGGCAGTCGTGTGCGTCAAGCGACCCGCTCAACTCCTCTCTGGAAATCGTAACGTACCCGCTGGGAACGAGCGTGTCAAACACAAGCAAGAACACAACTTGCGCCCGGCGCATACGGCCGTGCGCGGCTTGCTGATCAGCGAATCGGCACCGAGCCGCGCAGTGCGAAGCCGCGCCCGTCGCCGCCCTCCAGTCCTTCGACGCGCAGCGTCACGAATGCATCCACCGCCGACAGCAGGTGATTTGCCAGCACTGCGCCGAGTGCCGTGCGCGCCTCACGAAACGCGGTGTTGCTGCGTCGGATCGTGCGCACATACAAATCCTGCTCGAGCTGCGCATTGCGCCACGACCAGCGGTACTCAGATCGCACCGCCCGATCGAGGTAGAAGTTCATCGCGTACCGATACTCGGCGCTCGACGGCGCAGGCGGGAGGCTCGGATCGCTCCAGTACGTCGTGCGCGCGAGCAGCCACATCGCGCCGTTGTATGTGTCGGTGTTGATGTCCGGATCCACCTCGCCGCCGGGTTCGCGGTCGAACACGCCGCTCTCGAGGTAGTGCTCCATGGACTCGTAGTACGCCCAACGGCCCATGGGAAATGTCGGGCCATAGAGCGCCCGCGCCACATCGCGTGCCATCGCGCGGTACCGATTTTGCTGTCGGCGCGCCTCGGTGCGCTGATTCGCGAACTCGAGCATCGCCCAGGCCTCGAGCGCGAGATACGCCACGAAGCGGTCCTGATGCAGCAGCACCTGACCCGTGCCCGGCAGGAGCAGCGAGGCGACCGGCGCCCAGCGACGACGCTCGGCGTCGTTCGAGGGCGATCCACCGCCCCCGTCGGCAGGCGCTCCGCGGTGCGCGCACGATGTTGCGGCGAAGTCCGCACACCACGCCGTCGTGAACGCGACCGGCACGCGGTTCACGCCGACCGACGTGCGCGTGGCCCGCTGTGCCTCGGCGCGGGCCGCGGCGGCCGCGACTCCCGCGACGAGCAGCATCGTGTGAAACCAAACGCGCGCGGTCACCAGTTCACCCGCAACGTCAGGAACGTGGGCGGTTGTCCCGCGTCGGAGGAGAATCCGCCGAAGACGCGCGCGAAATCAATGCCGAGCGCGCCGCGCACAAACCCCAGCCCGATGGCGGGCCCCGTTGATTCGCCCGTGCCTGAGGCGTAGCCCGCGCGGAGGAAGAGTTGCTTCTGCAGGCCGAGCTCAGCACCCAACCTCACGGCGGGCTGATCAAGCGACGTGCGATTCACGATCTCCACCGCCCATCGCATCTCCGCGCCGGCGAGCGCCGCCGCGACGCGTGGCACGCGCCCCCCGACTCCAAGGTGCAGACGCGTCGGCAGCGGGTCTGACTGCGAAATGTCGTACACCTGAAGCTTCAGACCCATGGACCGCACCATCAGGCCGAAGGTCAAGCTATCGGGGCGCGGGGCCTGAAACTGCAGTCCCGCATCCACCGCGCTCGTGGAGACTTTGAACGGCTCCGTGCCGCCGCTCCCGCACGGCCCGGAGCAATCGACGCGTGACTGCACACGCTCGTACGTCAGACCCGCGCGGAGCGACTTCGTGATCGTCGCCGAATACGTCGCGGCGAGGACGACGGCGCGCGGGATTATCTGCCCGATCGTCTCACCGGTCAGCCGATCCGTGTTGTCCTGAACGCCGTAGTCGTACAGCCGCGCGCCAAGCCCGAGGACGCCGGCCTTGCCTGCGGGAAACACAAGACCCACTGCCATACCATCGGCAACTACGGTCTTCGATGTGAGCAGAGCGGCTTCAGGGCGCGTGATGCGCGCAATTCCCGCCGGGTTTCCCCAGAGAGATTCGGTCCCGGCCTCAGCGACGACGGCCGCCTGGCCGAATCCCACCGTGCGCGCCCCGACGGGCACAAGGAGGAAGAGCGCGCCCTCAGTCGAGAGCCCGCCTTGCGCACGGAGCGGCGCTGCCGCGGCCATCACGGCCAGCAACGCGCCCACCACTGCCGCCGCCGCGCGGAGCATGCTAGAGCGGAATGGCCTCATCAACCAGCATCACGGGAATGTCGTCGCGCACCGGATACCGCAGCTTGCAGGCCAGGCAGTCGAGCGCCTGATCCGACTCGCGGTAGGTTAGTTCGCCCTTGCACTTCGGGCAGACGAGGATCTTCAGCAGTTGCGGGGAAATCGTCATGTCGAATCGTCCGGGGGCGGCGCGTATCCGAGCCGCGCGAGCGCTGCCGGATTCCGCCGCCAGTTGGGAAGCACTTTCACCCACAGATCCAGGTAGACCGCGCTGCCGACCAGCGCTTCGATGCGACTGCGCGCCGCCTGGCCGATCGCCTTGATGCGTTGGCCGCCGCTGCCGATCAGGATGCGCTTCTGGCTGTCGCGCTCCACGTGGAGCACGGCACGAATGTACACCGGCGCACTCGTCTCCCGAAACTCCTCGATCTCGCACGCCACCGCGTGCGGCACCTCTTCGTCGAGCTGCTCGAGCGCCGCCTCGCGCACCGCCTCGCGTGCGAAGAAGCGCAGGTGCTGCGTCGAGAGGTCGTCTTCCGGATACAGGAACGGACTCTCCGGCAGCCGCGACGCGATCGCGGCCAGCAGGCCTTCGATGCCGTCGCCGCTGCGCGCCGAGACGACGATCGCCGCTGGGTGCGCTTCCGAGAGCACACGACGCGACGGGTCATCGAGCAGGTCGCCCTTGTTCAGCACGAGCAACACCGGCGCGGTCGGCGCCGCGTCGAGGCCCGCCGCTGCGGCCAGTGGCTCCACCTCTTCACGCGCGGCGTCCACGAGGTGCACGATGACGTCGGCCTCGCGCAGGGCGGCCAGCGCGGCTCCGCGCATGGCGCGGTGGAGATCATGCTTCGGCTCGAGCAACCCCGGCGTGTCCAGAATCACCATCTGGACGCCGTCGGCCGTGCGCAGCCCCACGATGCGGTCGCGCGTCGACTGTGGTTTCGGACTGGTGATCGCGAGGTGCTGACCGACGAGCCGGTTGAGCAGGGTGCTCTTCCCCGCATTCGGCTTCCCGGCCACGGTCACGATGCCTGCGCGCGTGATCATCTGTAATTGACGACTCCGCGCACGCACGAGAAACGGCGTGGCAGAAAGAAAGAACCCCCCAGCCGAGCGAACTCGACTGGGGGGTTCAAAGGGGTGCCGGCGACGGCCTACTCTCCCGCGTCCTCTCGGACGGAGTACCATCGGCGCTGTCAGGCTTAACGACCGTGTTCGGAATGGGAACGGGTGTGGCCCTGACGCTCTGATCGCCAGCAAAGTTGAGACAATGGAGGGGAAGTGTTCGTGGGTGTGGTCTCGCTGCTTTCGCGTTGTATCGCGAATGCTCTGCGAAGAGCCTTCCCGGGGGAAGGCAAATAGGAGTAGTCAAGCCTCACGGGCGATTAGGATCGCTACGCTCGGAACGCATTGCTGCGCTTCCACGGGCGACCTATCGACGTCGTAGTCTCCGACGGCCCTTCAGGGTGCTCGAGGCACCAGGGAGAGTTCATCTTGGGGACAGCTTCCCACTTAGATGCTTTCAGCGGTTATCTGTACCGATCATCGCTACCCGGCGTTGCATCTGGCGACACAGCCGGGACACGAGCGGATCGTCCGACTCGGTCCTCTCGTACTAGAGTCCGCGCCCCTCAACTCTCCAACGCCCACAGCGGATACAGACCGAACTGTCTCACGACGTTCTGAACCCA
>JAHFCU010000071.1 GCA_023249305.1 Gemmatimonadota bacterium | reverse complement strand
ACGGTGGGCATGGTGAATGCCGGGACGGCGGAGAATATCATTCCCGAATCGGCGATGCTGCGCGGCACCGTGCGCGCCACGACGGTGGCGGCGCGCGATCTCATTGTCAGCGAAGTGGATCGTCTCGCATTCACCGTTGCGGCGGCGTATCGGCTGCAGGCGACTGTCGAGTGGGGGCATCGCACGCCGCCCGTGGTCAACTCAGTTGATGGCGCCGCGTGGGCCGCGGCGGCGGCCGCGCGTGTACTCGGCGCCGAGTCGGTGGTTCCGTTTGGCACCACCAACATGGGCGGCGAGGATTTCGCCTTTTATCTCGAGCGATTCTCTGGCTGCTTTTTGCGGATCGGCGCGCGCGAGGCGGGCGGCGAGCAGACGGCCGCGCATTCGCCGCGCTTTCAGCCGGCGGAGGAGTCGCTGTTTATTGGGGCGGCGGTGTTGGCGGAGTGTGCGAGGGTTTCGGCTTCGTTCACGGGTGCTTGAGTTTGTAGCGTCCCGTTTTCTTGCTCCCCACTTTTTCCACCAACCCGGCCTCCAGCAGCGGATGCAGTAGGTCCATCGCTCCCTGGCGCGAGATGGCGAGTGAGTCCCACAGCTCCGCAGGGGACAGACTGCCGTGATCCCGCAGGAGCTTGAGCAGTTGTTCCTGGCGTGGACGCAGCACCAGCTTCTTCTTCGACTTGCCGGTGTAGGACTGCGCTCGGGTCCAGGTGCGCTCCAAGGTCTGACGCAGACCCTCGGCGCAATACTCCAGCCAGCCGGTGAGATCCGCGCCCGACTGACGAACGTCTTCGAACGCCTTGTAATAGGCCGGACGATCTTCCCAGTAGTACTCGTCCACCGAGAAGATGTGATGGCTGTCGTAGCCGCGCCGATACAACTCCCACAATGCCAGCGCGCGCCCCGTCGGCCCGTTGCCGTCGGCAAAAGGATGAATCCACTCGAATTGATGGTGAAGAATGGCGGAGCTCAGCACCGGCGACAGCTCCACGGATTTCCTGCTCCACCACTCCAGCAGCTCAAGCATCAGGGCCGAGACATCCTCCGCCGGCGGCGGGACATGCTTGCCCACGCTGAGGCCGATCGTTCGGTAGTGCCCCGCGTCGCCTTGATCCATCACGGTGTCCGCCAGCAGCCGATGCAGCGCCAAAATATCTTCGTGCCGGATGGTGTTCGTTTTCGCGTGCTTTTCCACGTAGCGCAGCCCTGCGAAGTAGTTCAACACTTCGCGCTGTTGGCGTGCGTCCCCGGTGGACAATTCGCGGCCCTCCTCCAGCGCACGGACCTGCTCTAGGGCAAGCGGATTGCCCTCGATGGCAGTGGAGGCATGGCCGTTGCGCGTGCGCGAGTCCTGTTGCAGCGCCGGAATCCAAGACACCGCCACCGCCGCGCCTTGAATCCGCTCGCGCAGCACGGCCGCTTGTTCCACGAGCGAGAGCAGTCGTGGGCTGATGGTGAATTGAGGAACGTAGGCCACGAAGATTAGTCAAGCATGAGTCAAGCTAGGCGTCAAGTGGTTTCAGGGCATCTGAGCCAGGGAATCGTGTCGCTGTTTCTCCATTCTTGCGACACGTTCTGCGGACGTGTCGTGGACGGCGAAAGGTCGAGCGAAGTGGCCCCGACAAGCGAACGGCGTAAGTCAAGTATGAGTCAAGTTCTGTTGGCGACCTGCCATTCCCAGGTGCGCACGTCCACGCCCGCCGCACATTGTATCGCCCCGCTGGTTCCCCCGCTCCCGCGTTCATATCTTCCCCGCGTTCGCGCACCGCACCCGCACCGTTCCTCGGACCCCCCGCCGTCATGGACGTGCTCGCCCGACTGAATGCTGCCCTCTCGGGCCGATACGATCTCGAACGCGAGATCGGCGCTGGCGGAATGGCCACCGTCTATCTCGCGCGCGACGTCAAGCATCATCGCCACGTTGCGCTCAAGGTGATGAACGCCGAACTCGGCGCCGTGCTCGGCGGCGACCGGTTCCTCTCGGAGATCCGCGTGACGGCCAATCTCCAGCATCCCAACCTGTTGCCGCTGTTCGACAGCGGCGACGCCGACGGGCTGCTGTTCTACGTCATGCCGTACATCGAGGGGCAGAACCTGCGCGCCCGCCTCGAGCGCGAAAAACAGTTGCCGGTGCACGACGCCCTCCGCATCGCCACGGCCGTGGCCAGCGCGCTCGACTACGCGCACCGCCATGGCGTCATCCACCGCGATCTCAAACCCGAAAATATTCTCCTCCAGGACGGACAGCCGGTGGTCGCCGACTTCGGCATCGCCCTCGCCGTCGCGCACGCTGGCGGCGAACGGCTCACGCAGTCCGGACTCAGCCTCGGCACGCCGCACTACATGTCCCCCGAGCAGGCCGCCGGCGATCGCAGCATCGACGGCCGCACCGACATCTACTCACTCGGTGCCGTGCTGTACGAGATGCTCGTCGGTGACCCGCCACACACGGCGAGCACGGCGCAGGCGCTCATCGCCAAGTTGCTCACCGAAGAGCCGCGCGCCGTTCGCGCCGGTCGCTCGTCGGTGCCGCCGCCGGTCGAACGCGCGTTGCATCGCGCGCTGGCCAAACTGCCCGCCGACCGCTGGGCCACGGCGCGCGAGTTCGCCCAGGCACTCGAGAGCGGCTACACAGAGCAGGCGCTCGCACCCGAAGCGGTCGATGCCACAATGCCACTGCTCGCGGCTCGGCACGCTGGCGCACCGATCATGGGTAGCACGACGCAACGCGAACCCGACGCACCGGCCGCCCATAGCAACCGATGGCGCGCGGCCGCACCGTGGGGCCTCGCCGCGCTCGGTACCGTGGTGGTCGTCGCATTGGCGGTGCAGGCGGCGCGCCCAACAAACTCGCCGGCGCAGCGCGTACACTTCGCGCTCACCCTCGCAGACAGCGCCGGCCTGCGCACTGATGGCGCCGGCGCCGCGCTGGCCCTCTCACCCGATGGCAGTCAACTCGCGTATGTGGGCGGCAACACACCGCGCATCTTCATTCGCCCGCTGGACGATCTGCACGCTCACCCCGTAGCCGGCACCGAGAACGGGAGCAGCCCGCAGTTCTCCCCCGACGGCAAGTGGCTGGCCTTCATCGCCGGTGGCCACTTGAAGAAGATGCCCATCGGCGGCGGGCCGGCGGTAACGATCGTTGACGATGTGCTCGCGTACTCATGGGGCGACGGCGACATCATCGTGTTCACACACCCGGTGGGCCCGAACGCCGGACTCTGGCGCGTCAGCGCCGACGGCGGAGCGGCTGAGCGCCTCACCACGCTCGACGCGAGCCGCGTTGAAGTGCTCCACTCCGGTCCGTTTGTCCTCCCGGGCGGAAAGGCTGTTGCATTCAACGCCAGCTACGGCACCTCCGAACTCGATTCGCTCGAGGTCCTGCGGCTCGACGATCACTCAGTCATCCGACTCGGCGTGCAGGGCACCAATCCGCGGTATGCGCCGAGTGGCCATCTTCTCGTCGGGCGCCAGGACGGCACGATCATCGCGGTCCCCTTCGACGCGAAGCGGCTCAAAGTGCTTGGGCAACCGGTGCCGGTGCTGGAGAATGTTGCCGTCTCGTCCACCGCCGCGTACGGTGCGGTGAACTTCGCCCTCAGCGCCAACGGGACGCTCGTGTACGCGCCGGCGAGGACCGGCAGCGAACTCGTGCTCGTGGACGGCCATTCGCCGGCGAAGATCCTGCTCTCCGCGACCCAGAGTTACCTCGACATGCGCCTCTCGCCGGACGGCCGGCGGCTCGCCGTGACCATCCAGTCCGGTGGCGCGCGCGACGTGTGGATTGTGGACGTCGCCACGCACACCCTCACGCGGCTCACCAGCGACGGGACGAGTGACCGCCCGAGCTGGACCACGGACGGCCGCCGCATCGCCTGGCGCACGAAGGGAAAGCGTGCGTCGTTCGACATCATGTGGGCGCCCGCCGACGCCAGCGGGGGCGCCACCCCGCTGGTCGAGGATGCGTGGAGTGCTGTCTTCGCGCCGTCGGCAAAGTTCATCGTCGTGAACACGATCCACGGGACGAACGCGTCGGAGATAGACGTCGTCACCGCGGACAGTGCGCACGTGCGCACGCCGTTCGGCATCGGTCCGCAAAGCGGCAACGCCCAGCGCATCTCTCCCGATGGCGCGTGGCTCGCGTTCAGTTCCAATCAGAGCGGACGCGCCGAGGTGTACGTCCGCGCCCTCTCGGGCGCGTCGGGCATGCACCAGATCTCTGCCGATGGTGGCACGGAGCCTATCTGGTCGCCGTCGGGCAAGGCGCTGTTCTTTCGCACGCCCGGCGGCAAGCTGATGTCGGCGACGATCGCCACCACACCGGCGTTCGCCGTGGTGCGGCGCGACACGCTGCTCGACGACGTCTTCCGGACGGGGGGTTTCTATTCGAACTACGACGTGTCGCCAGATGGTCGGACGTTCGTGATGGCGAGAGCGTCTGGCGCGCCCGAGCCGCCGGTGGTGATGCTCGGCTGGCTCGACGAGCTGCGCGAGCGGATGCGGCTTTCCGCCAGGAAGTAGGGCGGATCAGCGGCGACGACAAGTAGCGGATTCGACAGGGCTGACTACCGGATTCTGGACGAGATTGTAGACGCGCAGCTGATCGTGACTGTTGTGCGCGTCGGGAACCTCCGAACAGAATGTGCCCGGCGCCCTACTCGCGCTGTGTGCACCAACGCTAGTCAGTGAGTGCGCTCAGAGATCGTCAGGCGTCAGGCCCGAGTGTTTCGCGATCCGCGCGAGCATGCGGGGTCCGAGTTCGTCGGCGTCGTGAAACGCAAAGACAAAATCCGGCCAGCCGGAACGCGTGAGCGTCGTATGGCTTCCGGACTGACGTTTCACCGCCCATCCCAACCGCAGCAGCGCGGCGAGCACCTGCTTGGCTTTCGCGGTGCCCCAGACGCTCATGCGGCCTGGAACTCCACGCTCAGTAGTTCCGGCACGGCCTCGCCCAGTTCCATCCGCTCGGCGAGTGCGCGCAGCGCCAACGCTTGCACCTTGGCCACCGCGTCGATGCGCGAGACCCCGTAGGTCAGGACGCCAGGCAATGACTCGACCTCAGCGATCCAACGCCCATCCGATTCCTGCTCTACCTCGATCTGGAGCTTCATCCGGGGCCTCGGAAGGGAGCGATCCTGCAATATACCACAAACCTCGGCTTCTCTCTAACAGAGATTAAACTGTGCTCTCACCGCCCAATTCTCGGAGGTCGTGCCT
>JAHFCU010000052.1 GCA_023249305.1 Gemmatimonadota bacterium | reverse complement strand
TGGGTCCGCCACGCTCCCGTGCGCGTCCCGCTGCCCCCGAAGGTCAAGCTCAGGAGCCCCCCATGCCACGATTCCTGATCGAGGTCGCGCACGACGCGACCACCGAGGCCTGTACCCACGCCATTGACGTCTTCCTCAGGACCGGCTCGCACTTCCTCACGCACGCCGATTGGGGCTGCAAGGACGGTGACCACAAGGCGTGGATCATCGTGGAACTC
This sequence comes from Gemmatimonadota bacterium, assembly GCA_023249305.1. Taxonomy (GTDB): domain Bacteria; phylum Gemmatimonadota; class Gemmatimonadetes; order Gemmatimonadales; family Gemmatimonadaceae; genus PNKL01. The sequence continues at coordinate 18,418 of JAHFCU010000052.1, read as the reverse complement.
GATTCGAAGCACGAAGCACAGAACCTCGTCCCCGCCGACTTCCGTCCGCGTGCGCACATCGTGCAGCTGAATACGTTCACAACTCAGGACGTCGCGGATCTTCACCGACGACCCGGCGCACACTGACCGGACGGGGCGACGACCGATGGCGAAGCCCGTCATTCTCGCCGTTGACGATGACGCCGCGGTACTCGGCGCCGTCGAGCGCGACCTGAAGCAGCGCTATCGGGCCGATTATCGTGTGATGACGGCGGGATCGCCCGCCGAAGGACGCGATGCCGCGCGCGAACTTGCGACACGCAACGCGCAAATCGCGCTGTTCCTCGTGGACCAGCGAATGCCCGGTATGACGGGCCTGGATCTGCTGCGCGAGGTGATACCGCTGCATCCGGACGCGCGCAAAGTGCTGCTCACCGCCTACGCCGACACCGACGTGGCGATCTCGGGCATCAACCAGATTGCGCTCGACCACTATCTCATGAAGCCGTGGGATCCGCCGGAGGACCGGTTGTATCCGGTGCTCGACGACCTGCTGATGGAATGGCGCGCCCGCGTCGTGCCGGCGTTCGACGGCATTCGCGTCATGGGATCGGAGTGGTCGCCGCCGTCGTTCGACGCCAAGGAGTTTCTCTCGCGCAATCGCGTCCCGTATCAGTGGGTGGACGTAGATCGTGACGCCACGGCGCGCGCTCTCGTGGAATCGCTGGCGGGCGACCTGAACCGATTGCCGGTGGTGGTCTTCCCCGACGGCAGCCATCTGGTGGCGCCGAGCATCGTCGAACTGGCGGCGAAATCTGGACTGCAGACACAAGCGACTCGACCCTTCTACGATGTGATCGTCATCGGCGGCGGACCCGCCGGTCTCGCCAACGCGGTGTACGGCGCATCCGAGGGACTGCGCACGGTGATCGTGGAGTCCACAGCGACGGGCGGCCAGGCGGGAACGAGCTCGATGATCGAAAACTACCTGGGCTTTCCGGCGGGCGTGACGGGAGCTGACCTGGCGCAACGCGCCGTGGCGCAGGCACGGAAGTTCGGCGCCGAGGTGCTCAGCGGACAGGAAGTTGTCGGGTTGCGGCGTGAAGATCCGTACCGCGTGGTCATGCTCGCCGACGGCACGGAACTCACCGCGTACTGCGTGATGATCACCACCGGCATGAGTGCGCGCACGCTCCCGGTGCCCGGGCTGGAGGCGCTGCACGGCCTCGGCGTGTACTACGGCGCGGCGATGACCGAGGCCGCGCGGTATCGCGGGCGGGATGTTGTCATCGTTGGCGGTGCGAACTCGGCGGGCCAGGGCGCGCTTTTCTTCGCTCGCTACGCGCGCAAGGTGTACATCGTGATCCGGGCAACGGATCTCGTGCCGGTGATGTCGCAGTATCTCGTGGACCGCATCCGCGCGGCGCCGAACATCGAACTCATCACGGAAGTGGACGTCGATGCGGTGCAAGGAACGGGCGCGTTGGACGCAGTGGTCGTCAAGCATGCGAAGTCGGGCGACCTACGGACGATTCCTGCCGCGGCGATGTTCATCTTCATCGGCGTCAAGCCGCACGCCGATGCGTTCGCGGGGACGCTGGAGCTCGACGGCCAGGGCTTCGTCATGACGGGCACCGACTTGCCGCTCGAGCACGGGCGACCGCGTGGATGGCTGCTCGCACGCGAACCGTACGCGTTCGAAACCAACATCCCCGGCGTCTTCGCGGCAGGCGACGTGCGGTCGGGCGCCAACCGGCGCGTGGCCGCCGCGGTAGGCGAGGGATCGGCGGCGATTTACTCGGTGCACCGCTACCTGCGCACGGTCTGACGTGACGCCCCTCGACGCCTCCCTGCTGTCGCGCCTCGCGGCGCACCGTGCACTCGGCGCGGCGCCGGCCGCCGAGCACGCATGGATGGCGGCGCATGGCGTGATCCGCACGCTGGGCGCTGGCGAGATGCTCACGCCGAAGGGAGAGTTGGTGACGGAGTGTTACGTCATCTTCTCCGGGAAGCTCGCCATCCACGTGGATCGTGGCGCGGGCTCGCACAAGATCTTCGAGTGGCGGGGCGGCGATGTGAGCGGGGTGCTGCCGTTTTCGCGCGGCGCGAAACCGCCGAACGACGTCGTCGCGGAAGAGCGGACGGAACTGCTGGCGATTCCGGTCGCGTTCATGCCCGAGATGATCCGTGAATGTCCAACCGTCACCGCGACGCTCGTGCACGCGATGATCGACCGCGCGCGGGGATTCAGCGCCGCCGAACTGCACGACGAGAAGCTCTTGTCGCTTGGTAAGCTGGCGGCTGGGTTGGCCCACGAACTGAACAACCCCGCGTCGGCTGCGGTGCGCAGCGCCAAGCGGCTCACGGAGGCGCTCGACGCGGCGGACGGCGCGGCCGCCGCCGTCGGCGCATCGCACCTCTCGGACGAGCAACTGGCCGCGATTCGGAGCGTGCGTACGCTCTGCGCGCTGCCCGCCGCGCCGTCGGTCCGCACCGCCGTAGCCCGCGCCGATCGCGAAGATGCCATTGGCCAATGGCTCGCCGAACACGGCGCCAACGAGGAGTGCGCCGGTCCGCTCGCAGAGACTAGCGTCACGTTGCCGGCACTCGACGCGCTTGCCGAGCGCGTGAATGGCGCGGCGCTCGACGCCGCGTTGCGATGGATCTCCGCCGGGTGCGCCGTGCGCGCGTTGTCGAGGGAAATCGAGATGGCCACGTCGCGCATCCACGAGCTCGTGGACAGCGTGAAGGGCTTCACCTTCATGGATCACGCGCCGACGCCCGAACCGGTGGACATCCGCCGCGGCATCAACGACACGTTTACGATGCTGGGCGGGAAGACGCGCGCGAGGGCGGTCGAGGTGTCGGTGCAGTTCGCCACGGACTTGCCGTGCGCGCACGCGGTGGGCGCGGAACTCAACCAGGTCTGGATGAACCTGATTGACAACGCGCTCGACGCCGTGCCAAACGGCGGCCACGTGACAGTGGCGGCGTGCGGGGAGCGCGACCGCGTGGTGGTGGACATCACCGACGATGGCGCGGGTATCCCGCCTGAGATCGTGGGCCGCATTTTCGATCCCTTCTTCACCACGAAGGATGTGGGGAAGGGAACCGGTCTTGGGCTCGACATCGTGCGACGGATCCTCCAACGCCACGACGGAGAGATCGAAGTGAGTTCTCAGCCCGGGCGCACGCTGTTCCGCGTGCTTCTTCCGCGTGCGGTGTGATGACGTAACAGCCGCTGCCGAGGGTGCGCGCAGCGCTTCCCACATCGCCGCCGCAAGATCACTAGATTCCTAGGAGTCACGCAGTCCACCCAGCAACCGGAGCCCCCCATGCGCCGATTCACCGCTGTACTCGCTGTTGCGAGCGTCGCGCTCGCTGCCCGCGCCCACGCGCAGGGCAACATGAACATGCAGGCCGAGGCGTCCCGCGCCGTCGAAGGCGGCGGCATCTCCGTCAAGGGATGGGCGGGCCAGGTTGACGCCGGCGAAGCTAAGGCCGGCCTCACGATCAACAGCGCCAAGTTCGCCCCCGAAGGAAAGGGCTTTCACGTCACCACCGGCCCGGCGACCAGCTACTGGAGCCCGGCCAACGCGGCGAATGGCAACTACACGGTGAGGGCGACCTTCACCGAACCGAAGTACATGAACTTGAACGATCACCCGCATCCGTATGGTATCGTCATTGCGGGCAACGATCTCGGCACCGACAAGGCGACGCTGCTCTACTGCACGGCGTACGGCACGGGGACGTACATCGTGCGCGGCTTCGGTCCGGCGCCGTTCCGCCTCGGCGGTCGCGCGCCCACCGCGAGCGATGCCGTGCACAAGGCGTCGGCCAAGGGCGAGCCGGTGACGCAGGAAATCGCCGTGTCCGTGAAGGATGGCAAGATCTCGTGCAGCATCAACGGCACCGTGGTGGCGACGTTCGATCAGGCCGAGGCGGTGGGCGAAGGCAAGCTCAAGTCGCTCGACGGAACTGCCGGGCTGCGCTTTGGCCACAACACCGAAGTTGTCGTCAGCGGCTTTGAGGTCAAGAAGAACTAGCGTCGCGTTGCTGGGCGCTCATGACGGCCGCGCGCACGCGCGGCCGTCGTCTCGATACGTCGGCCGATGGCGACCTGACGATCAGTTCAACGCTTCAGCGAATCGCGCGCTGCGCGCGCTTTCGCCGCGGCGAGTGCCTCTTCGGTGCTTGCGATTCCCGGCTTGCGCTTGAGCGCCTCGCTGAAATGGCGCACGGCGTCCGCGGCGCCATCTGGGCGGTTCATGGCTTCGACGCCGAGCAGGTACTCCGCGTTGGAGACGAGCGGTGCGTTGTCCGGCTCGAAGCGGATCGCCGCCTCGAAGTGCGGCACTGCTTCCGCGCCTCGTCCCACGCGCTGCAGCGCGACGCCGAGGCTGTAGTGCGCGCGTGCATGATCGGGCTTCAACCGTATCGCCGCCTCGAAATGCGCGATGGCTTCGTTGAGTCCGCCCGCCTTGCGCGACACGATGCGCCCGAGGTTGTGATGCGCCATCCAACTGTCGGGGTTGGCCGCGAGCGTCGCCCGGTACAGCGTCTCGTCGTCGCGGTAGTGCGCGGATTGACGCCAGGTGAGTGTGCCGAGTGCGAGCACCATGACAGGCAATACCAGCCGGATGATGCGTCCTAGGACCGGCGCAACCACTGACGCGGATGTAGGCTCAGCCGCTGGCTCCGCGCCCGCTGAAGCGACGCTCACCTGCGTGCCGCGTTCACTCAGCCACGCCACTCCCGCTCCCACGAGCATCGCCAGCGGAAGACTCGCATGATATTGGAAGTGATCCGCAACGAACGCGTATCGGAACGGATACACGTTGAAAAAACCCATCACGGGGAAGAGCGAGCCGACGAACGCGAGAAACGCAGCGAGCGGTGCACGGTTCCGCGCGCGCAGCACCCAAAGCGCGACGACCAGCGCGAGCAGCGCCGCCGAGTAGAGCCACGCTATCGCCGATCGCAAGTCAATCGTCCAGCGCGCATAGGTAAACACGAGCGTCGCGGGCCACGCGAAGGTCGCGAGGTAGTGCCACACGATGCGTCCCGCGAGGAGCACGCGTTGCAGCGGCGACAACGTGAACTCCGCGCCTGCCGCACCGATCACATGCTGCTCGACCCACGCCGTGGTGAGTCCCGCCAAAACGCCCAGCGCAATCGACGGCAGCAGCGGCACCACGTCCCGCCGCCAGTTGAGCCGGCCGCGCTGCCACCAGACCGCAATGAGCAGCACGCAGGGCAGCGTGGCCGTCACCGTCTTCGTCCCGAGGGCGAGCGCGAAGAGCGCGAACGCCGGCCACCAATCGCGCGCTCGGCGCGTCGCATCAAACCGCAGCCACGCGAGCGCCGCGAGCAGATAGAACACGAGAGACAGCGTGTTCTTCTGCTCCGAGATCCACGCCACGGATTCGACGTTCACCGGGTGCAGCGCAAAGATGAACGCCGCCACCCAGCCGCCGCGCGCCCCGAGCCGCTGGCCAACGAGCACCAGCAGGCAGGCAGAGATGGCGTGCCACGCGACATTCACAAGGTGATAGCCGAGGTCCGACTCGCCCCACAGCCGATGCTCGAGCCAGAACGCGCTGTGCAGCACGGGGTAGTACTGCTGCGCCGCGCCGAGTGCGAACCAGATGCGGCGCAGGCCATCCCATCCTTGCAGCATCGCCGTGGTGACGTGCCGGTCGTCGTCCCACACGCGAGCGCTCTGCAGCGCCGGGACATACGCGGCGACGGTTACGACGAGCAGTAGCACGCCGAGCACGAGGTCGGATTGGTACCACGCTGCGGGGCGTCGCTGGGGCATGCCGGAAAGCATATCACTGCGCTCGCCATCGTGCCGCGTCGCTCCCTTGTTCTCACGTGCGGCGGCGGCGATCTTCAGCGATCGTGGTTAGCTCGCCCCCCCAACACCGAGGCCCTCCCATGCGCCGTTCCCTTCTCGCCATCGCCTTCGCGGTCGCCGCACCGCTGCACGCGCAAGGCCCATTCATTGTTGACATCCACAGTGACGTCGCTGAGGTGCAGCAGAAGATCAATGCGCTCGCCACGGCGATCCCGGAAAGCGCGTACGGCTGGCGTCCAGGCGCGGGCGTGCGTTCGGTGAGTGAAGTGTTCATGCACATCGCCGCCGAGAACTACGGCATTCCCGCGATGCTCGGCGCTCCGGCTCCGGCCGCCACAGGCATCACGGCCGACTTCCAGACGACCATGACGTATGCCGGCAAGACGCGGACGAGAGAGCAGGTGATCGCCGAGCTGGCGGCGTCGTTCCAGCACCTGCATCAGGCGCTGCACGTCAACACCGACCAGAACCTCGCGGAGAAGATCAAGTTCTTCGGACAGGATTTCACACGGCAGCGCGCGATGTTGCTGATCGTGACGCACCTGCACGAGCACCTAGGGCAGTTGATTGCCTACGCGCGTTCGAACAACGTCGTGCCGCCGTGGAGCCGGTAGCCCGGTGACGGATGCCGCTTAGCGGATGAGTGTTCCCGGGCATCCGGTGACGGCCGCGCCGTCGGGCGGCCTGCGCGCCACGCTCCCCGGTCTCTCGCTGGCACTCGGCGTTGCCGTGCTCGCGTGGGCCGGGGAGCGTGCACTCGTGTCCGTGGCCGGGCGTGCTGTACTGGAGGCCATCGTGCTCGCCATCCTGATCGGCGCGATCACGCGCACGTGGGTGGTGCGCGACGCCGCGCGCATCGCGCGCGGCAGCCATCTGGCCAGCGGGCTGCTGCTCGAATGCTCTATCGTGCTGCTCGGGGCCGGTTCGGACTTGCGCGCGCTCGCCGCGGCGGGACCGGCGATCCTCGCCGGTGTCATCGTGATCGTCGGCGTGACGCTGGTGGCGGGGACGTACATCGGCCAGTGGTTTGGCCTGCCGCGCACGCACGCGCTGCTGGTGGCGGTGGGCAACGCGATCTGCGGCAACTCCGCCATCAGCGCGGCGGCGCCGGTGGTGGGGGCGCGGCGCGACGAGGTGGCATCGGCCATCGCATTCACGGCGGTGCTCGGCGTGTGCGTGATCCTTGGCTTGCCAGCGCTGATTCCGTTGCTGCACTTGAGCGACCATCAATACGGTGTGGTGGCGGGGCTCACGGTCTATGCCGTGCCACAGGTGATCGCCGCGGCGTACCCGGTCAGTATCGCAGCGGGGCAGGCGGCCACGCTCGTGAAGCTCATGCGCGTGCTCCTGCTCGGTCCGGTGGTGCTGGTGCTGTCGCTCACTGAGCATCACGCCGCGCACCTGCGCTGGTGGCGCGCGGTGCCCTGGTACATCGTCGGCTTCTTCGTGACATCGGCGCTCCGCACCACGGACATCATTCCGGCCAGCACCGGCGACGTGGTGCGTGAGGCCGCACGTCTGCTCACGGTGGTCGCCATGGCGGGACTCGGGCTCGCCGTGGACCTCGACGCCGTGCGCCGCGTGGGGCCGCGCGTCGGCTCAACCGTTCTCATCTCGCTGCTGCTGATGCTCAGTCTGAGTCTCGCGCTCGTGCGCCTGCTGGGCGTCGCGTAGGCGCTGGCCGACGCGCCGTCGCCGGGGTCAATAGAGCAGGCGAAGGAGCGGAACCGAGTTGCGGCCCGGCGCCCGAAATATTACCGTATCGGCTTACAGGAAAACCTCACCGCCGGAGTCCGGGACGATGCATCGAATGCTCAAGCCTGCGCCCCTCGTGCTGGCCCTCGCGGCGCTGCTCGCCGCCGCCTGCGGCGGATCACGGGAAAAGGGCGTCGCGGTCACATTCAACGAGGACGCGTGGACGCCGAAGCTGGAGCAGGATATTCCCAAGGACTCCCTGGGCGCCTCGATCACCCGCGGGCTCTACCTGCTGCGCTTCACTCCCGAGTCGCTCCCGCAGTACGCCACCTCGGCCTTGCGGTGCACCAGTTGCCACCAGAACGACGGGCTCAAGAAGTCGGCGGCGCCGCTCACCGGCGCGCAGGCACGATTCCCGAAGTACATGCCGCGTTCCGGCGCGGTGATCTCGCTTGCTGATCGCGTCAACTACTGCTTTACGCGCTCGCTCGCCGGCAATGCCATTCCCGTTGGCAGTCGCGAGATGGTGGACATCCTCGCCTACCTCGCCTTCATCTCGATGGACGTGCCGGTGGGCGCGCACATCGCCGGTACCGACGGCCTGATCTCGATGAAGGACACGCTCGTCGGCGACGTGGCGCGGGGCGGCCAGCTGTTTACCGAGAGGACCTGTGTCACGTGCCACGGTCCCGAAGGAAAGGGAAACGGCCCGGTCCCCGCGCTGTGGGGCGAGAAGTCGTACTCTATAGGCGCCTCGATGGCGCGCGAGGAGCGCGCGGCGTCGTTTATCTGGCACAACATGCCGCAGACGAAGCCTGGGTCGCTCACGCCGCAGGAAGCGTTCGACCTGGCGTCGTTCATCAACTCGCACGCGCGTCCCGACGCGCCGGGCAAGGAAGGCGACTGGCCGCTGGGCGGCGCGCCCAAGGACGTGCCGTACAACACGAAGGGGCACGAGGCGCACCGGCCGCCGGCGTCGCTCGTCGCGCGTGCCAATCCCGCGGGAGCGCTCGTGCCGAATCCGCCCCCCATCGCTCACGCGACGGCGAAAAAGTAGACGTCATGTCGGATCTGCCCACGAACCACTCGGAGATGGATGACACCGCACGCGATGTCGCGGCCGTTGATGCCGCGATGCCGGCCGACGCCGCCATCACACGCCGCGACCTGATCGCTGGCGCCGCGGGTGCGCTCGGCGTCGCCGTCGCGGCAAGCATACCGCTCGTGGCGCTCGGACAGGGCGCGAACACGTCAGCACCGACGGTTCCGGCGATTCCCGCCGATCCCACGAAACTTCAGGGCGCGCCGACGACACCGGTCGGCGCGCGCTCGGCGTTCTACAAGCCGTCGCGCACGCCGTACGGCGAGACAACCGGCAATTCGTTGTCGCCGCTGCAGGACCTCACCGGCACCATCACGCCGGCCGACCTGCACTTCGAACGTCACCACGCCGGCGTCCCGCTCATTGATCCGGCGAAGCACACGCTGCTCATCCACGGGCTCGTCGCGACGCCGCTGGTGCTCACCGTGGACGAAGTCAAGCGCTTCCCGCCGGTGACGCGCACGCACTTCATTGAATGCTCGGGCAACGGCCGCGCCGCTTACCGCGAACCGAAATCCGACATGACGCCGCAGAAGGTCGCCGGGCTCGTGAGCAACACCGAATGGACGGGCGTCCCGCTCAAGGTCCTGCTCGACGAAGCCGGCGCGACGAAGGAAGCGACGTGGTTCCTCGCCGAAGGTGGCGACGCCTGCGTGATGACGCGCAGCATTCCGATGGCCAAGGCGGTGGACGACGCGATACTGGTCTGGGCGCAAAACGGCGAACCGTTGCGCCCTGAGCAGGGATTCCCGCTGCGCCTGCTCCTCCCGGGTTGGGAAGGCAACACGAGCGTGAAGTGGCTGCGCCGGCTCGAACTCGGCACGCGCCCGTGGATGACCCGCTGGGAGACGAGCAAATACACCGATCCGCTGCCCGACGGCAAGGCTCGGCAGTTCAGCTTCGACATGGACGCGAAGTCCATCATCACCACGCCGGCCTATCCGCAGGCTCTGACCAAGGGGTGGTGGCCGGTGAGCGGCCTCGCGTGGACGGGACGCGGCACGATTACGCGCGTCGAAGTCAGCACCGACAACGGCCGGTCGTGGCACGACGCCGAGTTGACGCCAACCACCGGCGTGAAGGCGCCGGTGCGCTTCACCTATCAGTGGGAATGGGACGGCAGCGAACGCGTGCTGCTCAGCCGTTCGACGGACGAGACGGGGTACGTGCAGCCGACGCGCGCGGAGCTCATCAAGGTGCGCGGCATCGGAACTGATTTCCATTTCAATCCCATCGTGGGATGGAAGGTGGCGGTCAACGGCAAGGTCACCTTCCACGGGGAGACATGATGCGGCGCGCGCTCCTCATCTCCGTTGCCCTCACCGTCGCGGCCTGTTCCGGAGAACGCGCCGCGCCGCGCGCTCCGTCAGCGGGCGGCTTTGCCAGCATACCGGCCCGGCGCTACGGCCTCGGTCGCGCTGCGACGCCTGAGGAAATCGCTTTACGCAACATTGACGTCGGACCTGACGGCGAGGGCTTGCCGGCTGGTTCGGGCTCCGCGGCGCTGGGGGCCGACCTCTTCCAGAAGAAGTGCTCGATGTGTCACGGACCCAAGGGGCAGGGAATGCCGCCCGCTTTCCCGCAGCTCATCGGGCGTGACGCAAAGGCTGAAGGCTTCAAGTTCTCGACGGACTTCAAGCTGCAGCACACCATTGGCAACTACTGGCCGTACGCGACGACGGTGTTTGATTACGTGCGACGCGCCATGCCGCAGTTGCAGCCGGGATCGCTGACCAACGATGAGGTGTATTCGCTGACGGCGTTCCTGCTCGCATCCAATGAAGTGATTCCGATGTCGGCGACGCTTGACTCCGTCTCGCTGACAACGGTGAAGATGCCGTACCGTGACCGCTTCGTCTCCGACAACCGGCGCGGCGGCAAGGAAGTGAAGTAGCAGGACGCCGTCGGCCACTGCCGCCGGATCAGACACCCCAGGAAGGAGAACTCCATGGCACATCCCGCATCGCAAGCCCCCCCGGCTAGTGCCGCAGGATCACCCGGACTGCCCGCGTGGGCGAAGTTCGGCGCGATTTTCGGCGTCGTCAGTGCGCTGAGCATCCTCACGTGGGGGCCAATCGGCGTGTCCGGCACGTATCCGCGCTTCATCGGCGCGATCTTCCGCCGCCTCACGCCGGATCTCGCGCACGCGAACCCGTATCTCGAGAAGATGGGCTCGTTCCTCAAGCCCGAGACCTTCCTCATGATCGGCCTGCTGATCGGCGGCTTCCTCGCCGCGAAGCTCACGGGCGACAAGGCCGACGCGGCTGAGTACATCCATCCAAGTGAGACGTCGAAAGCGAAGCGCTATCGCGACGCGTTCCTCGGTGGTTTCCTCATCGTGTTCGGTGCGCGCATCGCCGGCGGTTGCACGAGCGGCCACATCATCTCGGGTATCACGCAGCTCTCGGTGAGCGGGCTCATCTTCGCGGCCGGCGTGTTCGCGACCGGTATCATCACCGCCAAGATGATGCACAGGGGGGCACACTCATGACCTCGATCATCTATGCCCTGATCGTCGGGGTCGCGATGGGCGCGCTGATTCAGCGCGTGCGCGCGTCGAGCCCGGCGATGATCGCCGCGAACCTGCGGCTCGAGAACATCTCGGTCATCAAGTTCATGGCGACGACAATCGCCGTGGGCGCCATCCTCGCGTACGTCATTGCCGCATTCATCGGCATGGACGCGATGCACTTCGACATCAAGCCCACGTACGTGGTCGGCGTGTTGCTCGGCGGCCTGGTGTTTGGCGTCGGTTTCGGGCTGGGCGGCTACTGCCCGGGCACGTGCGTCGTCGGTGCGGGCGAGGGCCGCAAGGATGCGCTCTGGGCAATACTCGGCGGCGTTGTTGGCGCGTTCTTCTTCACCCTCCTGTTCTCGTCGGTGATTGCGCCAATCAACAAGCTCATGGACTACGGCAAGCTCACGCTCGACCAGGTGCTCGGCCTTCCGGCAGTGGGCGTGGCCATCGGTCTCGGCGTCATCTTCCTCGGTGTCGTGTACATGCTGCCAACTGAGGTCAAGAAGCACTCATGACCGCCAAGTCGCGCAAGTCCGCCACCCGGCAGCAGACACCGGAACTGCTCGCGCTCGTCGCGGGGCGGTTCCGGGCGCTCGCCGAGCCTGCGCGGCTGACGATCTTGCACGCGCTTTCGCATGGGGAGCGCACGGTGACCGAGTTGGTGGAGGCCACGGGGCTCGGGCAGGGCAACCTGTCCAAGCACCTGCAGCAGTTGCACGCCGGCGGCTTCGTGAGCCGCCGGCGTGACGGGCTGTTCGTGTACTACGCGCTGGCCGACAAGGATGTGCTCGCGCTGTGCGAGATCATGTGCAACCGTCTTGAGGACGACATCAACTCGTCGAAAAAGATCGTCGCGGCGCGGTAGTCGTTACCGCGCCGCGCGTCCTTCGGCGCGCAGCGTGAGATGTGGCGTCGCCGCTATCGCGGCGCACCGCCCGTTTGCCGACTAGCCACCCACAGCGTGAACACCTGGCGCGAGCTGAGCCGCGGCCGGAACCCGAACACCGCCTTGAGCCGCGCGTTGTCGAGCACTGGACGGTAGCGCAGGAAGTCCACTTGTTCGGGACCGTAATGCGTGAGGCGCAGCGGACGAAGCACGGCGAGCGCGCCCTGCAGCAGCCACGCGGGCAGCCGCACCACCCGCTTGCCGAGTGCGACGGCGATCTCATCAATCGTCATCGCCCCGTCGCCGGCCACGTTGAAGATGCCGGTTACGGGCGACTCAATGGCCTGCGCCAGCAGCGCCACGAGATCAGCGTCATGGATGAACACGAAGGGCGACGCCGAGCCGCTGATGGCGAGCAGGCGCGGTTTCTCGAACAGCGCCGTGATCTGGTTACTGACGGATGCGCCGAGAATCGTGCCGACGCGGAGGATCACTTGCTCCAACTGCGGGTGCTCGGTGCGCGCCCGCGCCAGCATCTCCTCCACCAGTCGCTTGTGCCAGCTGTACGCGAACGACTCGTTGCCGCGTATGGCGTGCTCTTCCGTCAGCCACGCGGGATTGTCGGCGTGGTAGCCGTACGCGGCGCCGCTCGACGTCACGATGAGGCGGCGCACGCCCGCCGCCACGCACGCCTCGAGCACCCGCTCCGTCCCTTCCACGTCCACGCTGTATTCAAATGCGCGTGTGCTCCCCGGGCCCGGTGTGACGATGGACGCAAGATGCACCACGCAGCTGACTTGGTGTGCGCGCAGCTCGGCCGCGAGCCCGGTCTCGCGCACGTCATGCCGAATGAACGCGGCGTCCATCGGTACCGTCTCAGGTGCGCGCACGTCGGCGCCGATCACCGTGCCGAGCCGTCCGTCACGAACGCGCGCCGCGAGCTCGTCGAGCAGCAGCCGCCCGACGTAGCCCGACGAGCCGGTGACGAGGACGCGCGGCGCGGCTCGCGACATCGGGTTATGCGTGAGTCGCGGCGCCGCGCGGTGAGCGCGCTGTCACCGTCACGCCGCCGCCGGAAGCGGTCGCCGGCTCCAGTACGTCGCCAGGCTCAGCCCGGCGATCACGTGCCAGATCCCCCACCAGGCAGCGACGATCGCCGCGCCGCCTAGACCACCAAAGAATGTGAAGACGAGAATCAGGCCAAGGCCCGAGTTCTGGATGCCGACCTCGAACGACACGGCACGGCGGTCGCGCACGGGAAGCCCGAACGCCGCAGCCGTCCAGAAGCCGGTCGTCAGCGCCATCGCGTTGTGCAGGAAGACGGCGAGCACCACCCGCCCCACGTACTTCACGAAGTACTGCCAGTTCGCGGCGAGCGCGAGGATGAGGAACGCCACGAAGATGCCGATGGAGAGCCGCTTCATCGGCACGCGCACGCGGTCGGCAAACCGCGGCCACCGGCGCTGCACGAACATACCCGCGGCGAGCGGCAGGCCGAGCAAGAGGAAGATCGTGACGAACATGTCCAACGGATCCACCGCCACCGCGCGCAGGATGATCCGAGTGGGCGGATACATCGAGCCCCAGAACCGGAGCACGAGCGGCGTCGCGATCACGCTCAGCACCGTGGACGTCGAGCTGATGCTCACTGAGAGCGCCGTGTTGCCGCGCGCGAGATTCACGAGGAAGTTCGAGATGTTTCCGGCCGGGCAGCTCGCCACGAGCATCATGCCGAGCGCCACGCTCGGCGGTGGCTTGATGATGAGGACCAGCAGGTACGTGAACGCCGGGAAGACGACGTAGTGTCCCGCAAGCCCGATCAACACCGGCCGCGGCCGCTCGGCCACACGGCGAAAGTCTTCCGCGCGCAGGTCGAGCGCGACGCCAAACATCACGATCCCGAGGATCGCGTTCAGGAGATGGAGCGTGCTGGGGCTGAAGTTCAGCCGGACGGCGTCAATGCCGCTCATTTCCCCTTGGGTTCCTGGTGCATCGCCTTGAAGTGCACCAGCCCCGGCGCCCACATGTGTGCCACCGGATCGACGTCCACGTGAATCACCGACGGGCCGCTCACCGAGAGCGCACGCGACATGGCGTGCGCGAGATTCTCGGGGTCGGCCACGCGCTCGGCGTGCGCGCCCATCGCCTGCGCGATGCGCGCGAAGTCCATCTCGCCCAGGTCCGTCCAGAGGTTCTCGTCCGGCGCGAGGCGCTTGCGCAGGATCATCTTGAGCGGCTTCAGCGCGAACGACTGGTTGATCTTCACCATCCCCCACTGCCTGTCGCACAGCACCAACCAGATGATACGCAGCCTGTGGCGCACCGCGCTTTCAATTTCCTGCGGGTGCATTCCCGCGGCGCCGTCGCCGATCACGCAGACCGTCGGCACGTCGGGCACCGCAACCGCGGCGCCGAGCGCCTGTCCCATGCCCGCGCCGAGCATTCCCATCTTGAAAGTCGAGAGCAGGCGCCCCGGCACGCGCACCGAGTGATAGAACATCGCCCAGACCGCGGTATTGCCACCGTCGGCGATGAACGGTGACTCCGCGGGGAAGAGGCGCCCGCAGAGTGTGCCCACATGCGACGGGTGCATCGGCGAACGCGCGTTCGACAGCGGCTGGTCCAGCTTCGCCTGATAACGCGCCATCAGCGTGCGGTACCGCTTCATCTTCTCGCGTCGCGTCGCCAGCTGCATCTCCCCGCGCCGTGCGTCGAGCCGCGCGCGCAGCGCATTGAGGAAAACACCGACGTCGGCGTTGATGCCCACCGTCACCGGCCGGTTGGCGCCGATGATGCGATCGTCAATGTCCACCTGCACCGTCGGTTGTTCGGCGCCGGCGCGCCAGTACGGCTGCTTGCCCCACCAATCGGTCTCGCCGAGGCGCGACCCGAGGATCAGCGCGGCGTCGGCGTCGTTGCGCACGATCGAGTTGAGCTTCACGTGCGTCATCGGGATGGTGAGCGGCGACGTCTCGCGGATGACGCCGCGTGCCGACCAGCTCGTCGTCACCGGCGCTTCGAGCAACTCGGCCACGGCCTGCAACGCATCGAATGCGCGGGCGTGGAGCACGCCGCTCCCCGCGTGAATCACGGGCAGCTCGGCGCGCAACAGCACATCCGCCGCGGCCTCGACCTGCGCCTGATCAACGCCTTGCGGCGTCGTGCGCCGATATGCCGACGGTGGCAGGATGGGCGGACTCGCCGCCACCTTCCCGTTCATCAGGTTCTCGGGTACGTCGAGATGCACCACGCCAGGGCGGCCATCCCAGCACGCGCGCAGCGCGCCGCGCATCAACTCCGGCAGCCGATCGAAGCTCGGCACCGCGCGGCTCCACTTGGCAAACGCGCCGATCACCGACGACTGGTCGAAGCCCTGGTATGTCCCCGTGCGCAGCGGGTACATCGCACCCGTGCGCCGCGCGCTCGTCACGCAGAGCACGCGATTCCCTTCGGCTTCCTCGACGACCAGGCCAGGCAGAATGTTCGCGACACCTGGACCGTTGCTCGCCATGCAAACACCGAGGCGGCCCGTGAGGCGCGCATATGCCGCCGCGGCGTGCGCGGCGCTCGCCTCGTGGCGCGGCGTCACCAGCCGGATCCCTTCGCGTTTCAGTGCGGTGTAGAATCCGAAATACGTGCCGTCAATGATGCCAAACACGACCTCGACGCCTTCGGCCTTCAGCGTGCGGGCAAGGAACTCACCACCGGTCGTTTCGCTCATGCGGGAGAATCTACGCTCGGCGCACGGTGCGTCCATCCGTCTTGCGTGAACGCGCGGACATCACGAGGTTGACTTGCCACCCGCATT
Organism: Gemmatimonadota bacterium; assembly: GCA_023249305.1. Taxonomy (GTDB): domain Bacteria; phylum Gemmatimonadota; class Gemmatimonadetes; order Gemmatimonadales; family Gemmatimonadaceae; genus PNKL01. The sequence continues at coordinate 2,567 of JAHFCU010000052.1, read as the reverse complement.
CAGGAGTGTCGGTTCGTGAGTCATGAGGCGGCGCCGTCGCGCGCGAAGCTGCTCCTCGCCTTCGCGGCGGTCTATTTCATTTGGGGGTCCACGTACCTCTTCATCCGCTTCGCCATCGAGACGGTGCCGCCCTTCCTCGTCGGCGGCATCCGGTTCATCCTGGCGGGCGCAGTGATGTACGCGTGGCTCCGGATACGCGGCGCCCCGCGTCCCACCCGCGCTGAGTGGCGGTCGGCGTTCATCATCGGCCCGCTGATGATGACCGGCGGCAATGGCGGCATCGTCTGGTCCGAGCAGTTCGTGGCGTCTGGTGTCGTTGCCCTTGTTGTGGCCCTCGTTCCCCTCTGGATGTTGCTGCTGAGTTGGCTGCGTGGCGGGTCGCGGCCGTCGCTGCGCGAGTGGTTCGGCGTCGGAACCGGATTAGTGGGCGTCGCGATGCTCGTCTCGACCAACGGCACACCGGTGCAGGGGGGAATTACGCCGCTGGCCGCGCTCGTGATGATCTGTTCCACGCTGAGTTGGTCGGTGGGCTCGCTCATCGCCCGTGATGCGCCGCTCCCCGCGTCGCCGCTGCTCGCCGCGGCCATGGAGATGCTAGCGGGCGGCGCTGGTATGCTGCTCATCGCGCTCACGCGCGGCGAGTTCGCGCAGCTCGCCGTCAGCGCCGTGTCGTGGCGCTCGGGGCTCTCGATTGCGTATCTCGCGTGCTTCGGCTCGATCATTGCATTCTCGGCGTACAAGTGGCTGCTCAGCCGGACGACGCCGGCCGCGGTCGGCACCTACGCCTTCGTGAACCCCGTGGTGGCGGTCATGCTCGGTTGGGCGTTTGCGTCTGAAGCGCTCACGGTGCACACCATGGTCGCGATGATCGTGATCGTGGGCGCCGTGGTCACGATCTCGCTGCGGCCGCGCCATCAGGTGCTGGCCGATCCCGCCGAGTAGGGTGAGGGAGGTTCCGCGGGGCGAGGCGCGCGTGCCATGCGCAGGGTATCTTTGCGCTCGATGATCGAGAACGGATCGCTCGGAAACTCCGGCGCCGGAGCCGGGACCGCCTCCACGGTGCAACCGTCGGTGGCGCCCAGTCGCACGCACCTCCCCGAGACGGACGCGCCGCTCTGGGCCATCATCTTCGCCGGCGGCATCGGCTCGCGCTTCTGGCCGCTCAGCACGCCGTCGCGGCCCAAGCCGCTCCTGCGGCTTGTGAGCGAGCAGCCGCTGCTCGTGGACACGGTGCACCGTCTGGCACCCGCGATTCCGGCCGAGCGCGTGCTCGTGCTCACGAGCCGCGATATCGCCCCCGCCATTCGCGCGGCGCTGGCCACCGTGCCCGAGATGAACATCCTCGTCGAGCCGCGACCGCTGGGCACCGCGGCGGCGCTTGCCTGGGGAGCGCAGGAAGTATCGCGCCGCGCCGGGCCACACACACTGTGCTGCGCGATTCACGCCGACCTCGCCGTCGGCTTCCCCGACGAGTTCCGTCGCGTGTTACGCCGCGCGGGCGCGGTGGCCGAGCGTGAGGACGCGCTCGTTGCCGTCGGCGTGCGTCCCACGCGCGTCGAGCCCGCCTTCGGCTACATCCGTCCGGGAGAGCGGGTGGATGCCAAGGACGCGCTCTCCGACGGCGCCGTGCATGAGGTCGCCGCGTTCATCGAAAAGCCCAGCGAAGCTGAAGCGATGGTGCATATCGCCGCTGGTGCGCTCTGGCACGCCGGCATTCTCGTGGGCACGGCACACCGCCTCCTGGCGCAGCTCGCGGAGAGGACAACGGAGCTCCACGACGGCCTCGACGCGCTGCGCAAGGGCAACCTCCCAGCGTTCGTCGGCAGCATCCGCTCGGTGGACATCGAGCACGGGCTGCTCGAGCGCGGTGCGCGCCTGCTGGTCATTCCCGGCGACTTCGAGTGGGACGACGTCGGCACGTGGGCCTCACTGCGACGGGCGCGCGCACTCGACGACGACGGCAACGGCGTCGTGGGGACGGCGCACTTCGTGGACGCCGATTCGAACATCGTGCACGGCGAGTCCGGCGTCGTGGTGCTCTATGGCGTCTCGAAGATGCTCGTCGTCACTCTTCCGGGATTGACGTTTGTCACGCCGCTCGACCGGGCATCAGACCTCAAACCGCTCCTCGACGCGCTCCCTGGGTCGCTGCGCGTCAACCCGAGCGGAGGCGACTGATGCGAACGCCGGCGGAAACGCGCAATTTGCAGGGCAGCCCAACGATGTTCTCCCTCTCAGGCAGGCACATGCGACTCAACCAGCCCGCGCTTGCGGCGCTGCTGCTCGTAGCGGTTCCAGCGTTGCTCGCGCAGAACGTGACTCCTATAGACTCGTCCGAAAAACTTCCTGCCGTGACGGTGATCGCTAGCCGCTACGCTCGCTCGATCTTCGAGACGCCGTTGAGCGTCACGCGAATCTCGGCCGAACGGTGGAGCGGAATGAGTGGCTACGGCCTCGATCAGGCACTCGCCCTCGTGCCCGGGGTCATCGCCCAGTCGCGCTACGGGAACAACGACATCCGCCTCGTCATCCGCGGATTCGGCGCCCGCGGCGCCGGGGACCGGTCG
>JAHFCU010000070.1 GCA_023249305.1 Gemmatimonadota bacterium | reverse complement strand
AGCAGCAGCCGGCCCCCGATGGTCGGACGCCACTCCATTGATTGGCGTGGCGTGCCCCGCGCACGCTCCGACGCCAGCACCGCGCGCAGCGGCGCCTCGTACAGTCCGTCGGTGATGCAGAGATGCTCGAAGACCTCGGCGGCGCTCCATCCACCCCACGATGGACGACGCATCAGTTGATCGGCCGACACCGTCGCGGTCGCCGACCGCGCGTACTCGGCGCTGGCCGCGAGTGCAGCATCCCACGCGGCGAGATGTGGATTGCGAAGTTCGTCTGGCATCATTGTCTGCCTGTTCGGTTGGCACTGTTCAAACCCGCGGCAATACAAAAACCCAGTCGTTCATCGACCTGCGCCCAAGATATTTCCACCCAGCACCCGCCGCGAGTTCCCCTCGGCGCGCGCAGCGAACTCCGGTAGATTTCGCCCATGCGTCGCACACTCACTGTCCTCGCCCTGGCTCTTGCCGTCCTCTACGTCTGCGCCGAGTTGTTTGACGTGCGCGCGGCCCTCTACGCGCTCAAGCCCCTGGCAACGCTCGCATTGGTGGCGCTCGTGCTCCGCGCGCGGACACCCGGACGATATCGCCGATGGATCGCGGCGGGCCTCATGGCGTCGCTGGCGGGTGACATTCTGCTAATGCTGCCGCAGAATCTGTTCGTTCCAGGACTCGTCGCGTTTCTCGTGGCGCACGTCTGCTACATCACCGCATTCGCATCCGATGGCGCGGGCATTCGCGCGCCGTTGCTTCCGGCGCTGCCCGTCTTCGCGCTCGCCGCGGCAATGCTGACGTATCTCTGGCCAACGTTGGGGGCCATGCGCCTGCCGGTGGCGTGCTACGTAACCGTCATCAGCATCATGTCGTGGCAGGCGCTTGCCCGCTGGACGGTGCGGCGTACACCCGATGCGGCGCTGGCCGCGGTAGGCAGCATCTTCTTTCTCGCCTCTGATTCATCGCTCGCCATCAACCGGTTCAGCGCGCCCTTCGCTGGCGCCGCGCTCGTGATCACAGTGACGTACCTCGCCGCGCAGTGGGGCATCGCGCTGTCGGTCGCGGACAAATCCGCATGAACCGTACACTGACGCTGGCACTCCTGCTCGCCTGTGCATCACCGCTCCGCGGTCAGATGTTCGTCGAGGGCGCGGGCGGCTCAAACGTCGTGATGCCAGAGCAAGCGCACGGCGACTTCTGGTCCACCGGGTACAACCTGCGTGCGTCCGTGGGCCGAGTGGTCACGCCGCGCGTCAGCGTGCGCCTCGACGCGTATTCGTTGTTTCAGTTCGAACGAAAGGTCGAAGTGCGGATGTATCAACCGTGTGCCACTGATTTCTGCTCGACGGTCAATTACGCGTTTGATGAGGGCCGTGTCGTGGGCGCGGCGGCGAACGCGCTATTCAACATCGATGCGCGCGGCATCGTCTATGCCATCGGCGGCGCAACGTTATTCCGCAACAATGGACTTCGTCTCGGCGTTTTGGCGGGCGCGGGAATTGCCGTGCCGGTCGGCCCGCGACTGCGCGCCGTCGCCGAAGCGCGCGTGCTCGGCCCGCTCAGCCATCGGGCCGCGCATCATTCGATCGTGCCTATCACGATCGGGTTTCGCTACTGAGATCACATCGGCGCTGCGTGACGGATTGAGTGACGCATCCGTCGATTGCTGACCCCTACTTGCACCCCGCCGCGACGCGTTTCGCATCAGGCGACCGCGGAAAGAGCGCCAGCGCCGACTTGGCTTCCACACACCCGCGCGTGCGACTCGTGCGCCCCATCATGAGCTGCGCGTAACGCAGACGCGCGCGGAACGATCCAGGATCAAGCGACACCGCCCTCCCGAGCTGCCCTGCATTGTACGCCGCCATCGACGCGATCTTGAGAGAACTGTATTCGGCCGCCGCACATCCGGTGGCAAGAATCAGCAGACTGAGCAGCGCGCGACGCGTGCGCCCCATCGGCGCTAATGCTGGAGCAGCGGCCGGCGGCAGCAGCGCGCCCATTGCCCCCCAGAACACCAGCGTCGGCGTCGCCAACAACAACACAGCATCAAACGCGCCCTCGGCGGCGATCACCACCACCATCGCCGTGGCCGCGATGGCGCGCAGACGTTCATCGAGCGGCACATCGAGTCGCCCCCATCCCATCAGTCCCGCCAGCGCGAAGCCGGCCATCAGCATCGTCCACGCAATGAACGCGGGTAGGCCGCGCTCCGAGAGCATCGCCATCCAATCGCTCGACGGCCACGGGTTGGCCGTCATCCCCGTTTCCTGACTCAGCGACGGGTCGTTGGCCGGCGCGATACCGGGATACTCCACGGCCCAGTTGCCCGTGCCCGCCCCAAGCGCCGGATGATGCAGCGCCAGCTTTACGGAGTTCGCGTACTGCCTCAAACGGCCGCGTCCGCTCCCTTCGTGATAGTTCACGAGTCCCTTGGCCGACTCGAGATACGGATTGTCGCTGCGCCAGTCGAGCGAGTTGGGAATCACGATGGCGCCCGCGCCGCCCACCACCATCCCCGCGATGATGAGGGTGAGCCCGCGCCGAGCGGCCGCGTCGCGCCACAGCGTGCCGCGACGCCACAGCCACGCCAGCACCACGACCACAGCGCATGCGACGAGTGCGAGCCACGCCGCGCGTGTGCGCGACAGCACCAGCGCGGCCGCGTTAATGCCGAGTCCTATCGACGCGACTAATGCCCCAGGAAATCCGCGTGCGCTGAGTGCGAGATACCCGAGCAGCGGCACGCCCGCCGCCGCGAGATGCGCCATGAAGTTGCGATTGCCAAACGTCCCGCCCGGCGCGCGGCTCATCGACGCGAGATCGCTCGACACCCCGTACGCCTGCGCGAGCGCCGTCGCCGCACCAATGACGGTCACCGCGGCGAGTCCGCGGATGAGCACATCGCGCGCACCGTGCGCCGCGGCCGCGCGCGCCGCCCACCACGCAAACGCGGCACTCACGCTGATGGCGAGTGCGCGCATCGCCAGCCATCCGTTGGGCGCAAAGAGCGCGGACGCGGCCGACAGACCGAGGAAGAAGATGAGCGTGCGGTCGATCCGCGTGCGCGTCAGTGCAGCGCCGCCCGCCACCACGAGCACCAGTGCCAAGGCCGCCCCGACATGCAACGCCAGTTCCTTTGGCACGAGGAACCGGTCGAGGTCGAACGACCGGTACGGCAGCGCGATGAGCACCGCGACGACGCCAAACACCACCAGGGACCAACCGCTGGCCAGACTCGTGCGACGAGAAACGCTCTGCGTGCTCACGCGGATAGGCTAACGGAACCGGAGACTCACCGAAAGGGCCACTGCACCCTTGCGGTGGTGCTTCGGCGGGGAGACGTTCCGACCAGCACCCACTCCAGCCACTCGTGCGGACGTCTTTTCTCGCCTTTCTGATTGCGCTCATCGCGGCCGCGGGTATCCTGCCGGCGCAGTCGCCTGGGCTGCCGCTGACACAGTCGCCGATGCCGACATCCGGCCGCGCCGGCCGCGTGCGCGGCTTCGTCATCGACTCGCTGCTCGGCGACGTGCTCCCGCGCGCCACCATCCACATCATGCCGCTCGGGCGCACTGCGCAGAGCGATAGTGCGGGCCGGTTCGTCATCGACAGTGTGCCGCCGGGCGAGTGGGTGCTCTCGTTTACTCATCCATCGCTCGATTCCATCGGATATACCAACGTCGGCACGCGCATTCGCGTCTTCGCTGGTGCGACCACCACGGCCACGCTTTCGACATCATCGTTCGAGGTGCTGCGCGCGGAATACTGCGCCGACACGCCCGACAGCCTGTCGCAGACGCTCACCTACGGCGGCGTCTACTCTGCGGATGACGCACGCCTCGTAATCGACGTGGCGGTCAGTTGGATTTCGGCCAGTGACGCGCCGCGCCCAGGCACGGTGCGCACCGTCTCACTGAGTGGCCGCCGCATGTGGATCGCGTGCGGCATTCCCTGGGGGACGTGGATTCACGCCTCAATGCGCGATTCCGCGCGCGTCGCGTCCGCCTTTCTGCAACTCGGCCCGCGCGGCATCGTCATGCACGATCTCGTGCTCTCCAGCGGCGTCACGATCCTGACGGGCGTTGTTCGTGATCAGGAGGGACGGCCGGTATCGAACGCGCGCGTGTCAGTCGTAAGCACGGGCCTGGCTGCCGAAAGCGATCGAGCCGGAGCGTTCGCAATCGCAAACACGCCCAATGGATCGGTCACGCTCGATGTGCGAGCCGCGGGGCATCGACCGTGGCTCGCGGCTATCCGGGGCAACAGCGAGCGCCTCGACATTCAATTGCAGCCACTCGAGCAATCGGCAGAGGACGGGCCGCGCGGAAGCGACTATCTGCGCTTGTTGCAGCGCAGCAATCGTCCGGGGCTGATTCTGCTGGCGGGACCCGGCCTCGCCGAGGACAGTTCGTCGCTTGCCCAGATGATGCCGCCCAATACGTGCCGGTGGTGGCTGGATGGCCGGCCGGTGGATCGCGATTTCTTTCTCGCGCAACCACGTCACTCGTGGCGTGCGGTCGAACTCTACGCGCGGGGTGCGGACGCGCCGCCCGAGTATCGGACGGCGGATTGCGCCATCGCCCTGTTGTGGACCGCCGCCGCGGATTGGTAGCCGCGACAGTTCCCTATCGTCATTCATTCCTGAACGTTCACTCCTGCCCAGTCAGGCCATGTCGGAAGAATCAACGATTTCGTTTTCGCTGTCCCTCAAGGACAACTACGCATTCACCGTCGACTTCGGCGACGCCGGCACGCCGCCGATGACCATCGACGAGATGCCGCCGCTGGGGCACAACGAAGGACCCAATCCCTCGCGCGTGCTCGCCTCGGCCATCGCCGGTTGCCTCGGCGCGAGTTTGCTCTTCTGCCTGCGCAAGGCGCGCATCGAAGTACCCGCGATGCACACCGATGTGCACGTGACGAGCGGGCGCAACGCGCGCGGGCGACTGCGCGTGCAGAAGGTCGCTGTGCGACTTGCGCCGTCAGTACCGCTCGATCAACAGGCGCGGATGACGCGGTGTCTCGAGATCTTCGAGGACTTCTGCGTGGTGTCGGCGTCGATTCGTGAAGGCATCGTGATTGACGTGCAGGTCGACACGCAGCCGGCGTAGCACGCCCGGCACATCCCGCGATCACACAGCGTCGTCGCGGTCGGTCGCTAGAACCGCTCCCCCTTCGCCTCGCGCTGTGCGCTCCCCGCCGCGCGAATGCGCGGGTAGAGCGTCCAAAACACCAACGCGAGTCCCGTCGCCTGCAGCAAGCCGCCCGCCACGATCGCGGCGCGCAGCCACGCCCCTGGATCAAAGCCCGCGAGCACCTCGCTCGCCACGCGGAGCGCCGTGCCACTCGTCAGGCACCACCACGC
>JAHFCU010000010.1 GCA_023249305.1 Gemmatimonadota bacterium | reverse complement strand
ACGCGCTTGGCGTGCTGACAGTGAACGGCGACGCGTATTTCAATGCGTCGGACATGAACGATGTCGACCTGACCGCGGGCACGCTGCAGATCAAGGGCAACTTCACGGCCCAGAGCAACAATTACACGTCCTTCCGTGCCACTGGCAGCCACCTCACCAGATTCAACGGCAGCGGTGCCCAATCACTGTATATGTACTACAACGGCGGCGGTCAGTCACAGTTCGCCAATATCGAAATCACGAACCTCTTGGGAAACGTGACGCCATCGTCAAACATCATCATCGCCGGCAACCTGAACCAACTTGGCCACCTCTCCTGGACCAGCGTCACCGTCAGCGTTGGCGGTGCGGTGACACTCGGCCCATCCTCCACCACAACCGTGAGCGGAGGCTTCAACAAGCCGGCCGGCTGTTCCATACTCAGCGGCAGTCCGTCCTTCAGCGGCTTCAGCTGTCCGTAGCCTCAGCGGCCATCCCCCGCATCGCGTAAACTCAGAGGCGCCCGTCTAACCGCGGCGCCTCGTTGCGCAGTGCCCCTTCGCGCCCGATCTTCCCACGCCATGAACCTGCGCCGCATCGCGAACAACCTCACCTTCCGCGTTCTGCTTGCCGTCACCATCGGCGTCATCCTCGGCGTGATGAACCCGGAGCTCGCCAAGCAGATGAAGCCGTTTGGCGACACGTTCGTGAAGCTGGTGAAGATGGTGATCGGGCCGATCATCTTCCTCACGATCGTCCTTGGCATCTCGAACATCGCCGACGTCAAGAAGATCGGCCGAGTGGGTGGCAAGGCGTTCATCTACTTCGAGATCGTCACCACCTTTGCGCTCGCCATCGGGCTCACGGTGGTGAACTACACGAAGCCCGGTGCGGGGCTCGATGCCACAAAGCTCGTCGGCGGCGACGTCAGTGCCTATGCCACGCAAGCGAAGCAAATGGGTTTCGTGGACTATGTGATGCACATCGTGCCGGCAAGCCCGGTGGAGGCGTTCGCGCAGGGGGAGATCCTGCAGATCGTCTTCTTCGCCGTGTTGTTCGGCCTCGCGATCGTGACGATGCCGGTGAGCGTTGCGCCGCTCACGGACGTGCTCGAGAAGATGCTCGAGGTGATGTTCCGCATCGTGCAGCTCATCATGAAGGTCGCGCCGTTCGGCGCGTTCGGCGCGATGGCGTTCACCGTCGGGACGTTCGGGCTCAAGACGCTGATCCCGCTGGGGCGATTGATGCTCGACGTGTACACGACGATGGCGCTGTTCATCTTCATCGTCCTCAATCTCATCGCGCGTTACTACAAGTTCAGCCTGCTGACATTCCTGAACTACATCCGCGAGGAGATCATCCTCGTGCTTGGCACGAGTTCGTCAGAGGCGGCGCTGCCGAGGCTGATGCAGAAACTTGAGCGTTATGGCTGCGCGCGTCCGGTGGTGGGGCTCGTGGTGCCGACCGGGTATTCGTTCAACCTCGACGGCACGAGCATCTACCTGACGATGGCGACGATCTTCCTGGCGCAGGTGTATGGCAAGGACCTGCCGCTGGGGCAGCAACTGATCATCCTCGGCATCCTGATGATCACGTCGAAGGGCGCGGCGGGCGTGACTGGGTCCGGGTTCATCGTGCTCGCGAGCACGCTCGCCAGCGTGCATGTGATTCCCATCGAAGGCATCGCGCTGCTGCTCGGCGTGGACCGTTTCATGAGCGAGGCGCGCGCAATCACCAACCTGATCGGCAACGGTGTGGCGACGCTGGTGATCTCGCGCAGCGAGAACGCATTCGATGACACGATGCGCGAGAGCGCAGTGATCGAACTCGGGGAAGCGCGGCGCGCGGGGAAGGCGGAGTAAGCTTGCCGCGCAACGCGCGGGTGCTGGTCACGCATGTCGTCGCGGCGCTCTGGCTGGTGCTCACGCTCTTTCTGACACTGCGTCCGGTGGGGTGGGTTCAGACGATCGCATTCTGGTCGTTCTGGACTTCGATTCAGGCCGGCGTGGACCTCGTCCAGAATCTGGCGATGTTCGCACCAATGGGATGGCTGGCCAACCGCGCCGGATGGACGGTTCGACGCAGCGTGCTCGTGGCGGTCATGATCAGCGTGTTGATTGAGTTCACGCAGCAGTGGGTGCCAGGACGCACGAGCACAGCGACCGACATCGTGTGCAACACACTGGGTGCGGTCCTCGGGTGGTGGATGGCGACGCCGGCACGCCGGCCGCGCGCGCGGATGGGAGCAGCGTTCGCCACGCTCGCCGTGTTCATGGGCCTGCACGTGCTGAACACGGCATGGCCTGATCTCGCGGAGCGTGCGGATGGCGACGGCGTGTGGCTGCAACCAGTACGGCACGTGTGCGCGCCGTCGGCAAGCGAGCAGACAGTGTGCGCGACCGTGCGGAATAGCGCCGAGCGAGGCAACAAACACGTAGTGATTATTGGAACGGGCGGACAGACGTACGCCCACGTGCTGAGCAACGCGTCCGGCCGCCTGATGCGGCGCGACGACTGCGTGCTGATCAAGTTCGAGAACACTCGTGGCTCTTGGTTAAGGCTGCGTCCGCCGATGATTGCCGCCTGTGCTCTGGCGGACACGGCGGATCGCACCGTGGAACTGCGCGTGGATCCGCGGCTCGAGCACGACGCGCAAGGTGCGTGGACGCCGACGCGCGCCGGCGTGTGGCTCTGGCCCGTCTGGCCGTTCGAGGCGTATCGCCCGGCGGTGCTGCGCGCAGTGGGGGCGCTGGTCTTCGTTGTCGTCGCGTCGCTGTTCGCGGGCGACGTGATGTGGGTCTTCCCCGCGGTCTATCTCGTGCTGCTCGAACTTGTGGCATTTGCCGCCGGAATGCGCACGCCGGAGTGGTGGGACCTTGGCTGGGCTGCTCTTGGATGGATCGTGGCGGTCGCGGTAGTGGCACTCGACGCGCGGTGGCGTCGTCACCCGATTTGACAGCGCGCGCTTCACTCAGCACAATTGCCAGAATCCGTGACGCCGAGGCCCCACGCCTCGTCGCTCAGGGACGTACCACCACGCCGCCCGCTGGCGGCGCCGCTCCGCCCGTCAGCCGCTTGTGGCTGACGGCCCCCCCCATTGGGAGCATCATATGAAGCGCTTCGCGACGCTGCTCGGCGGTATCCTGCTCGTTGGCGTGGGTGCACTTGGTCTTTCCTCGCCCTCGGCGACGTCGTCGGCGAAAACCGTGAGGGTGCACTGCCGCAACGGCGACAACAACGCCTTCGTCACACCGCCGCAGATCCACCTGTCCGTCGGAGACACCCTGTATTGGACGACGGATGGTACAGTGGTCGCCGACTCCATCGAGATCTCGCTGAAGCACCCGGACCAGCAAGCGTGGCCGTTCGCGGGCGATCCGCCGCACGGCGGCTCCTCGGTGAACACGCACGAGGCGACAACGCGCGGAACGTATCCGTACAACGTGACGGCCAGCTGCCGCGTGCCGGGCGGCGGCCACGTGACGGAAGTCATTGACCCCGATATCATCATCGACTGACCGTCGGCGGGGAGTGACTCGCGTGTCCAGCTCGGACGAGCGGGAGTTGCGGGGCGCGCCGGATTCACTCGAATCCGGCGCGCCCGAGCAGGCAGGCCGCATCGGTCCCTACCGTATTCTGCAGGTGCTCGGCCACGGCGGGATGGGGCTCGTCTATGTGGCCGAACAGACGGAACCGGTGCGGCGCCGCGTGGCGCTGAAGATCATCAAGGCGGGGATGGACACGCGCGAAGTGGTTGCGCGTTTCGGGGCGGAGCGCCAGGCGCTCGCGGTCATGGAGCACCCGAACATCGCGAAGGTGCTCGACGCCGGCACCACCGACGCCGGCCGGCCGTACTTCGTGATGGAGCTGGTGAACGGCCTGCCGATCACCGAGTACTGCGATGCGCACAAACTCGGCACGCGTGAGCGGCTCGCGCTGTTCGTGCATGTGTGCGAGGCGGTGCAGCATGCGCACCACAAAGGCGTCATCCATCGTGACCTCAAGCCGTCCAACGTCCTAGTCATGGAACGCGACGGTCTGGCGGTGCCGAAGGTCATTGATTTCGGCATCGCGAAGGCGTTGTCGCAGCCGCTGACCGAGCACACGCTGGTCACACAAGTGGGGCAGGCGATCGGCACCGCGGCCTATATGAGTCCGGAGCAAGCCTCGCCGGCAGGTCTCGACGTGGACACGCGCACCGACATCTACTCACTCGGTGTGATGCTCTACGAACTGCTCGTGGGGCGCCTGCCGATTGATCCCGGCGACATGGGGCTTGCGCTCTTCATGGTGCGTCTTGCCTCGCGCGAGGGGAATCCGACAACGCCGAGCGCCAAGCTGAGCGGACTGGGACTGGCAGCGCACACGGTCTCGGCACAGCGGCGCACCGACGTGCGCGGTTTGCGGAATGAACTGAAGGGCGATATTGACTGGATCGTCATGAAGGCGCTCGACGCCGACCGCGCGCACCGTTACGAGACGGCGAACGGCTTCGCGATGGACATCAAGCGCTGCCTGAACAACGAGCCCGTGGTCGCGCGGCCGCACACCGCGCGCTACCGGATGACAAAGTTCGCACGGCGCAATCGCTCGGCGGTTCTTGCGGCGGTGCTAGTCGTCGCTTCGCTCATGGTTGGCCTCGCGGTGGCGGGCGTCCAACTGGTGCGTGCCCGGCGTGCGGAAGCGGTCGCCAAGCGCGAGGCGCAGTCAGCGCGCGAGGTGGCCGGGTTCGTGACGGGACTCTTCAAGGTGTCCGATCCGAGCGAGGCGCGCGGCAACAGCGTCACGGCGCGCGAGATTCTCGACCGTGGTGCGCAACGCATTGGCGCCGAGCTGGCCTCGGAGCCGCAGGTCCAGGCGCGGCTAATGCTCACCATGGGGACAGTCTACCGATCGCTCGGGCTGTACGCACAGGCGCAGCCACTCCTCGAGGACGCGCTGGCGAACCACCGCCGGCTGCTCGCGGCCGACGATCCAAAGCTGCTGGAAAGCGAACTGGAGCTGGCGCGCCTGGCGCAGCAGCAGGGGCGCTTTGCCGTGGCGGAGTCGCTGTTCAGGTCGTCGCTCGCGGTCAGCGAACGCCGCGCCGCTCCCGACCGCGCAGAGACGGTGATGATTCTTACCGGGCTGGGCGGGATGCTCGTGACGCGCGGCCGATACACCGACGCCGAGTCGCTGCTGACGCGCGCGGTGCAGATGCGCACTGCGAGCGAAACGCCCGATGACGTGGATTTTGCGCGCCTGCTGCGCAACCTCGGCTCCGCATACCTCGCGCAGGGGCGATACGCCGATGCGGAGCCGGTGTTCGAGCGCGCGCTCGCGATGTTCACACGAGTGGTCGGTGCGGACCACCCGGACGTCGGACGGACGCTGAGCAATTTGGGCATCGTGCACTACGAACTAGGCCGCTTCGGCGATGCCGAAGGCTATTACCGGCGTGCGGAGGAGAACTTGGTGAAGACACTCGGGCCAGACCATCGGAACGTCGCGTCCATCAACATCAACCTCGGTGAGATCGCTTGGCGAGGCGGCAGGACGGGTGAGGCGCAGGCGCGTCTCGAGAAGGCGCTCGGCATCCTGCGCAAAGGCGTTGATGCAAACGACCCAAGCATCGCGACAGCCGAGTACGACCTCGGTAATGTCGTGCGCGATTCCGGTCGGCCGGGCGAAGCGGTCGCGCACTACCAGCGCGCGCTGGACATCCGTGTTGCGGGACTTGGCGCCCAGTCGCCGAAGGTTGCCGAGGTGGTGAAAGACTACGCGGCGCTACTGCGGCAACTGAAGCGGCCCGTGGACGCAGCGCGGATTGAAGCGCAAGTCTCGCCGACCTCGCCGACGGCGAAGTAGCGCACGGGTTTCAGAAGTGGAATCCGGCTACAGCCGAGTTCTAGCTTCGCGACGCGACCACGCCTCTCATACGCGACGGTTTGAGCTCACCCATTCGGCTGGCGTCCGGCCTGCGGCGGGCACTTATTTGACACGCAGCATTATCTCGATGCTCGTCAGGCAAGCCGAACCGCCACTCGGAGCGTGTGTGCGTCACCTTGTGTTCACCTTAGCGTCGTTGCTTTGTGTCGCCGCGGCAACAGTCGAACTTCGCGGCCAAGACACCACCAGAACGTACTTCGAGTTCCAGGTCACCAAGCCGGTGCGGCAGGATACCGGCGGCACCAAGGCCCCGCGATACCCCCCCGAACTCAGGGCTGCGGGAGTCGAAGGCGAAGTGCTCATCCAGTTCGTGGTTGATACGATGGGCAATGCGGTCGTAGGCTCGATTCGTGTGCTGAGGAGTTCGCACGAGATGTTCAGCACGGCCGTCATTACGGCAATCCCGACGATGCGGTTCGTGCCAGCGGAAGTGAATGGACGCAAGGTGAAACAGTTGGTGCAGCAACCGTTCGTGTTTGCGATCTCGCGAACGGATGCGAGTGTACCGCCGGCGCCGCGCGCGCCGTCGGCCAGCGATGTCGTACCGCCATCGCTTGGCAGTGCGCAGATCACACCTGCGCCACATACCGGCACGGTTGACGGATGGATGCTCGCGCAACGCACCACCGTGGATTCGGCGAACGGACGAGCGCCCTTCATGATGGAGATCCGGACATATGGTGCGCCGGGGCGCTATCGCATGGAAGTGTCGAGCAGTGCCACGGAGGCGACGGGCGGCATGGTGACCCTGTTGGACTCGGTTGCAAACCGCATGTCCTTGATTGTGTCGCGCGTGAAGGGAGTTACGGTGACCACGATTGGCGCAGGCGGCCCCGCGCCGCTGCGCACCGAAGCGTTCGCGGGTCCGCGAGTGACCAAGGACCTGGGTCCTGCGGAGCGCATTGCCGGCGTCGGAACGCGACGCTACCACCGAGAGGGAACGTCTGGCACACGCATCACGCTGGGGAATCGTACCTGCGTCATTGAACGCCCGCTGAACTCGGATGTCTGGCTAACGACGGATCCCGTGATGGTGGAGGTTGGGCAACATACGCGTGACATGCTCAAGCTCCTCTCGGCGGCGTCACAGCTCACGACGCTGCTTGGCATTACCGGCGAAACCGAACTACCGGGTGTCGCGATGCGACGCCAATCCACGAACACGGTCGTGAAGGACGGAACGAAGACAGCCGTGGCAACAACCTTCGAGATCACGGCGTACAAGAAATGGCCTCTTGACGTGTCACTCTTCGAGCCGCCGGAAGGGTACCGGCTGTTCGATGCGTCAGCGAGCATACCATCCCCGCGCGCTGATTCGATACGCCTTGCCTCGGCGGAGAGGATGTTCGCGCGCATGACTGATTCGACATCTGTTCTGGGCGGTGCAACGAGGACGTGTACGACGTCGAAGGCACCTTGAATCACCAACACCCTCAACGAGAAGGCACGTGACGAACCCCGAAGAGCTCCTTGATCAACTGGAAACCGACCTCCGCATCGCGGACTACGACGACGATGCGCTCAGCGGAATAGATCGCCGACAGTTCATGCTGATGTCGCTCATTGCCGCGGCGGCCACGACGTTCGGCGCCGAGTCGGCGTTGGCGCAGAGTACGGCAACGGCAGCCAGCGGGTCGGGCCGTCAACAGCCGCAGGCCGCACCGCCGCTTCCGCTCGGCAATGGTGAAGCGCCGGCCCTGCAGTTTCAGCCATATCCGGGCGGCACCGGCGCGATCATGGAGAAACTCGCGAAAGTACGTGGGCGCGCCGCCTTCGACCGTGCGGTGTTCGCGGTGCAGCCGTGGACCGGCACAATGCCCACGAATCCCGACGACATCGCATTCCTTCCCGCCCATCGCCTGTCAGCGCTCATCAAGGCGCGCAAGATCACGTCGGTGCAACTCACCGACATCTACTTAACCCGCATCAAGCGGCTCAACCCCACGCTGCTCTGCGCCGTGACGATCATGGAAGACGCGGCGCGCGCTGAGGCGGCAGCGGCCGATGCTGACCTGAAAGCCGGCAAGTATCGCGGCCCGCTCCACGGATTGCCGTACGGCGTGAAAGACCTGTTTGCCACGAAGGGAGTGCCCACCACGTGGGGAGCAAAGGACTTCGAGTCGCGCATCGTTGATGAGGACGCAGAGATTGTGGTTCGACTGCGCGACGCCGGCGCCGTGCTCATCGCAAAACTTGCCACAGGCCTCTTTGCGCAGAATGACCAGTGGTTCCGCGGGCGAACCAACAATCCGTGGAATCTCGTGCAGGGGTCCAGCGGCTCCTCGGCTGGTCCCGCGTCGGCGACGGCGGCGGGATGCGTGGCATTCGCCATCGGCACCGAAACGCAGGGATCGATCGTGTCGCCGGCGCTGCGCTGCGGACTAAGCGCCTTGCGCCCGACCTTTGGCCGGGTGAGCCGGAGGGGCGGCATGACGCTCGCGTGGAGCATGGACCGCGTCGGCCCTATCTGCCGCACCATCGAAGACTGCGCGATGGTATTCAATGCCGTGCACGGCGTGGACGAGAGGGACCCGTCCACGGTGATGGCGCCGTTCCACTTTGACCGCGCGCTGAAGCTCTCCACCCTGCGTGTGGGCGTTGACCCGAACGCACCGAAGGAACTTGTTGAGCAACTCAAAGCCCTCGGCATCACGCCCCGGGAGATCGGTGCGCGCCCCACGGTGCCGGGTTCCGGAAGCGGGTTGAACGTCGAGTACGCGGCGGCGTTTGACGAGTACGTACAGCGGAAGGCGAAGGAGATCGGGCTTGACCTGACGAAGCTCCCGGAGCCACGCGCCCCCGGTACGCCGCCGGACACCGCAGCGCTGCGCGCCGCGGCGGCAGCGGCGGCCGAGGCCGCCGCGAGGAATCCGATGGCGCCGGCCGACTGGAATCCGCGATTCGTTACCGGCCGCACGGTTCGTGCCTTCGATTTCCTGCAGCAGCAACGCCGGCGCTATTTGCTCGTCAGCAAATGGGGCGAGTTCATGAGCGACCTCGACATGTTCGTCGGCAACCCGCAGGCAGACGTTGGACCGAACGCGCAGACCGGGCATCCGTGCGCCGTTGTGCCATATAAGTTCGATGTGCCGCCGCAGCCAACCGCCAATCGTACGGGAGCCGCCGGCGCAGCGCCCGCGCCACCGCCGCTCGATCTCAAGGCACAGCCGATCTGCGGTGTGATCGTCGGCGGGTTGTTCAATGACGATCTCATTCTGTCTGTCGCACATCAGTTGCAGCAGCACAACAAGCTGCATTTGAAGCGGCCAGAGATTGGATAACCACCAGGCCGCCTGATAAACGGCGACGAGGGCTCGACGGCATTGCGACGCCGTAGAGCCCTCGCCTTCTGCTGCCGGCGGATTTCCCGCCGATGATATCAGGCCGGCGCGGCGACCGCCGCCCCCTGTCGAAGTGCCGTGAGCACTTCCTCGACCATCTTCTTTGCGTCGCCGAAGAGCATCAGCGTGTTGCTCTTGTAGAAGAGCGGGTTGTCCACGCCTGCATAGCCACTCGCCATCGAGCGCTTCATCACGATGCATGTCTGGGCCTTCCAAACTTCGAGCACCGGCATCCCGTAGATCGGGCTGGCAACATCCTCGAGCGCGCCGGGGTTCACGATGTCGTTGGCGCCCATGACCAACACGACGTCAGAGTCCGGAAAGTCGGGATTGACGTCCTCCATCTCCTCCACGATGTCATACGGAACCCGCGCTTCAGCGAGGAGCACGTTCATGTGTCCTGGAAGCCGACCGGCAACGGGGTGGATGGCGAAGCGAAGCTCAATGCCGCGCTCTTGCAGGAACTGTCCCACTTCCCATAGCATGTACTGCGCCGAGGCCACCGCCATACCGTAACCCGGGACGACGATCACGCGCTTGGCATCGCGCAGCAGGCGCGCCGTCTCGACGGCGGTGACGCTCCTAACCTCGCCCGCCGGCTTGGTCCCAGCAGCGGGCAGCGCGCCCCCAGCCGTACCAAATCCGCCAGCGATCACGCTGATGAAGGAGCGGTTCATCGCGCGGCACATGATGTAGCTCAGGATGGCGCCGCTCGATCCCACCAAGGCGCCAGTAACGATGAGCAGATCGTTATCGAGCATGAAGCCGGCCGCCGACGCGGCCCACCCGGAGTAACTGTTCAGCATCGAAACGACGACGGGCATGTCGGCCCCGCCAATCGCCACCACCATGTGAATGCCGATCAACCCGGCGATGCCGGTCATCACGAGCAGCGGCATCAGCGGCGGCAATTCCGCCACGCCGACGAACAGTACGCCAAGGTAGATGCACGCCAACAGCGCGATGAGGTTCAGCCAGTGGCGCGCCGGAAGCAGCAGCGGCCGACTCGGGAGGATCTCCTGCAACTTCCCGAACGCGAAGACCGAACCGGTAAATGTGATCGCACCGACGAAGACCCCGATGAAGACCTCGATTTCGTGGATGCGCGCCTCGCCGGCGCGCACGGCACCGGGGTTGATCGCCCCGGCGACGCCCACCAACACGGCGGCGAGGCCGACGAAACTGTGCAGGATGGCGACGAGCTGCGGCATCGCGGTCATCGCCACACGCATGGCCAGCATGGCGCCAATCACACCGCCGATGAGCACGGCCACCGTTGCTAGCGTGGCCACGCCCAGCGTGCCGTATGCCGTCGCGGCCGTCGCCAGGACGGCCACGATCATCCCGACGATGCCGAGGAGATTACCGCGCCGCGCCGACTGCTGCGCGGAAAGTCCGCTGAGGCTCAGGATGAAGAGGACAGCGGAGAAGATATAGATGACGGTGACAAGAGTCGTAGGCATGGGCGTTACCGTTGGAACATGCGCAGCATGCGCTGTGTGACGGTGAAGCCGCCGACGACATTGATCATCGCGACCAGGATGGCCACCGCGCCGAGGATGACGGCGGGAGAGGTGAGGGGACCGCGCATCTGGAGCAAGCCGCCGATCACGATGATGCCGCTGATGGCGTTGGTGACGCTCATCAGCGGCGTATGCAGCGCTGGCGTCACGTTCCACACCACTTGCCAGCCGATGACGATCGCCAGGATGAACACGGTCAGGTGTCCAAGAAAGCTCGGCGGTGCCGAGAGGCCGAGCATGATGAACGCGACGGCAGCGAGCACACCGCCGACGGCTGTCCACGCTTGCGCCCAGCGCTTCTTGCGCGCCGCCAGCGCGGCAAGCGACTCCGCCGAGGGCGCGGCTACAGCCGCAGCGGATGCCACCGTCGACGCCGCTGCCGGCTCCTTCCTTGGCGGCGGCCACATCAGCGTGCCGTTGTGCAGCACCAGCGCGCCGCGCACGACTTCGTCGTTCAGGTCCACATGGAAACTCTCAGCCCCGCCGAGATCAGCGAGCAACGCCGCGAGATTACCGCCGTATAGCATGCTGGCGGTCGGCGCGAGGCGGCTCGGCATGTCCACGAACCCGACGATCGTGACTCCGTGTCGCTCCACGACCTCGCCCGGCTCGGTGAGCTCGCAGTTTCCGCCTCCTTCGGCGGCGAGGTCCACGATCACCGACCCCTTTTTCAGCAGCTTGACCATGTCTTCAGTGATCAGCACCGGGGCCGGACGGTTCGGGATCAGCGCGGTGGTGATGATAATGTCCACCTCGCGGCACTGATTGGTGAGCATCGCCACTTCAGCCTTGTGGTACGACTCGCTCATCTCCTTGGCGTAGCCGCCGTGTCCTTCGCCTTCCTCCTTCATGTCAACTTCGACGAACTCCGCGCCCATCGATTTGACTTGGTCCTTCACAACCGAACGCGTGTCGAAGGCCCGCACCACCGCGCCGAGGCCGCGCGCCGCTCCGATTGCGGCGAGACCGGCAACGCCGGCGCCGATGACGAAGACCCGCGCAGGAGCCACGCGCCCTGCCGCGGTCATCTGTCCGGTGAAGAAACGGCCGTAGAAGCTGGCCGCCTCGATGACCGCCCGGTACCCGGCGATGTTGGCCATCGTCGAGAGCGCGTCGATCTTCTGGGCGCGCGAGATACGCGGCACCTGATCCATGGCGAGCGCAGTCACCTTGCGGGCGGCCATGCGCTCGAGGAGCTCCTTGTTCTTGGCCGGCCAGATGAAGCTGATCAGCGTCTTGCCTTCGCGCAGCAGGTCCGCCTCGTGCACGCCCAAGGCTGGGTTGAACTGCGGCGGCAGCACCTTGAGCACTAGATCAGCCTGGTCCCAGAGTTGGCGGACGTCCGTGATGATCTCGGCGCCGTCGTGGGCGTACCGTTCATCGGAGAACGAAGCGCCGGCGCCGGCGCCGGCTTCGATGAACACTTCGTAGCCCAGCTTCTTCAGTTTCCTGACGGTGCTGGGCGTCGCCGCAACCCGGCGCTCACCCGGATGGACCTCTCGTGGAATCGCGACCTTCATAAGAACGCCTTCTAATAGTTGAGTGGTGGTCCGCTCACAGGATCCCGTGCCGAAGGTCCTGATTCCGGCGGCGCGCTCTGCGCTCCGGAGCCGCGCATGAAGCGGGGCCGTGCGATCGACGGCGAAGCCGGGGTCAATGTGCGAAGCGGCAGGCAGCCGTCAGGCTACTGGAACTACACCGAAAACTAGCCGGGTCCTTGGCTCAGGTAAACCGGAACTGTCGGCGCCGTCACGACACAGGAACCAGCGGCGGCTGCGTCCGGCGGGCCCGTCCCTGGAGAACGTGTTTTGCCTCCCTCTTGCGCTGGTTGCAAGCAATTGCTTGCTTTCAAGCAAGTACTTACTTGCACACTACGCGAGAACTTATGACCATCCCTACCCGCGACCACATCCTCGACGCCGCGGCGCGAGTGTTCGCCGAGCACGGCTTCCGCGGTTCGACCACTCGGCTCATCGCCGACGCCGCCGATGTCAACGAGGTGACACTCTTTCGCCTCTTCGGCTCCAAGGACGCCCTCCTCGGCGAAGCCATCCGCACTCGAGTCTACGAGCGCGACGTTGTGCAGTTGCCTGACACACCGGGTGATGCACGCGCCGAGCTCACGGCGTGGGCTGGCGCCGAGTACGAACAACTGCTGACGCACCGCTCGTCCATCCGTCAGGGCATGAGCGAACTCGTGGTACGCCCAGAACTGTGCCGCTGTATGGCCCAGGGTCCACGTGGCGGCTACACGCGCCTGCAGCACTACATCAAAGCGCTGGCCGACACGGGGCGCTGCGCGAAGGACGTGAACGCCGTGCACGTCGCGGCACTGCTCCTCGGCGCAATCTTCGCTGACGCCATGGGACGCGACATGATGCCCGATGCGCTCCCTAGTGCCAAGCAAGTGCCTGCGGTCTACGTGGAGCTGACGCTGCACGCCATCGGCTACGTGGCACGCGCGGACGTGCCGCGCCGTCGCCCATCAAAGGCGCGTATTCGCCGCAGCGCCTGACGGGAGCGGCGTTCACATGAAGACCATCACCATGACTACCATCCGATTCTTCAAACGGCGACTCGTCGTGCGCGCCGGATTCGCCGCGACACTCGCGGTGCTCTCACTGCCACTGACCGCTCGTGGACAAACCGCTGTCCCCGCGCAACTCTCGCTCGCGGACGCGCTCGCGCTCGCTGAGAAACGCAGCCACTCCCTGAAGGTTGCCGAGGCCGGCCTGCAACGCGCCCAGGGACAGCGCTATCAGGCGCGTGCGCAGTTGATGCCGCAGCTCAACGGGACCGCCGGTTACCAACGCACGCTCGAAAGCCAATTCCAAGCGATCAGCAAGAGCACGGGGAGTTCGAACAGCAGCTCCGGAGGCAGCGGCTCCGACACCACGAGTCACAACAGCGGCAGCGACCTCTCGAACTCGCCCATTGCCAAGATCTTCGCCGCGCCCAACACCGTGACGCTCGGCGTTCAGTTCAGCCAGAACATCTTCACTGCGGGCAAGGTGACGGCGGCCAACAAGGGAGCCGACGCCGCCGAGCGTGCGGCGATCGCCGGCGTGGCGACCGCGCGCGCCCAGTTGATCATTGACGTGGCGCAGGCGTACTACAACGCCGTGGCTGCCGAGCGGATGTCAGCCATCGCCGACAGCGCTCTCGCCCAAGCCGAGCGAGCGCTGGCGCAGACGACGCTTGCACGGCAGGTGGGAACGAGCGCCGAGTTCGATTTGTTGCGCGCGCGGGTGACGCGCGATAACGCGCGGCCGCAGGCGATTGCGGCGCGCTCCAACGGCGACATCGCGATGCTGCGCTTGCGGCAGATGCTCGGCCTGCCGCTCAACGGCGCGATGACTCTTACCACCTCAGTTGGCGACAACGCCAGCGCCGAGCAAGCGATGCGGCAGAGCGCGGGCTCGGTGTTGATGGCACCCATGGAGCTGCCACGCCCCAACGCGAGTGCCACTCCAGACACCACGGTCGAGCATCGCGCGGCCGTGCGGCAAGCGACGGATGCGGTGGAAGCCCAGCGCTATGCGCTGCGAGCCGCCGCGTGGGAACGCCTGCCGAGCATCCAGATCACGAGCAGCTATCAGCGCTTTGGCTATCCGAAGGACGGGACGTTCCTGCCGAACTCATTCGCGCAGTTCTACCCCAACTGGACCGCGACGATGGGCTTCAGTTTTCCCATCTGGACGAGCGGCCGATTGCTCGGCGACAAAATGGTGGCTCAAGCCAATTACACCGAGGCGCAGCAGCGCCTGCAGCAGACGCACGAGGCGGCCGAACTGGACGCACGCGTGAGCATCAGCCAGTACGAACAATCGCAGGCCGCTTACGCCGCAAGCGTCGGCACCGACGAGCAAGCCGCGAAGGCGTACCAGATCGCCGAGGTGCGCTACAAGGAAGGGATCAGCACGCAGCTCGAGCTCGACCAGTCGCGCACGCAACTGCAGCAGGCGCGCATCAATCGCGTCATCGCCGCGCGCGACTTCGAGCTTGCGCGGCTGCGCCTTGCGTTGCTGCGCGACCTGCCGCTCAGCGGCGCGTCGACTAGCGCGGCGTCAAATGCGACGGGCGGCATGCCTTCCGGTGCCTCGACGATGGGAGGGAACCGCTGATGACATCCCGCGCACCTGAAGGCTCCCGCATTCACGACCACGCATTGCCTTTCTCCCTGACCTTGAAGAAGATGCCTCGCCATACGCTGACGTTCGTCGCGCTGCTCGCGCTCGCGGCCTGCGGTCGCAAGTCTGACACGTCCTCAGCGGCGCCGACCGTCGTGCTGGTCGGCCCGGAAGCGGTCGTCGTCGCCGACATTTCGATGCTATCCACCGGACCGGCGCTGAGCGGTACGCTCGTCGCCGAACGCACCGCGGCCATCCGGGCTGAAGTGGCTGGTCAGGTGATGGCGATAATGCGCGAGCCGGGAGATCGCGTAACCGCCGGTGATGTGCTTGCGCGCATTGACGACCGCGCGATCGCCGACGCGTGGCTCTCGGCGCGCAGCGGTGTGACGCAGGCCGAACTTGCGGCCGACATCGCCAAGCGCGAGCTCGAACGCGCCACGAGGCTGAGCGGAGCGGGCGCCATCTCTGACCGCGATCTCGAGAACACGCGGCGCGCCAACCTCGCCGCGCAGGCGCAGTTCGAGGACGCCAAGGCGCGCCTCGCGCAGGCGCAGAAACAGAAAGACGCCACCGTCGTGAAGGCGCCGTACGCCGGCATCGTCGCGGAACGCACGGTAAATGCGGGCGACATCGTAGCGCCCGGTGCGCCGCTCTTCACCGTCGTGGATCCGTCCACGATGCGCCTCGAGGCGAACATCCCGGCGAGCGCCCTGGGCGCGGTGAAGCTTGGCGCGCTGGTGACGTTTTCGGTGACGGGTTATCCGGATCGCCGCTTCAAGGGAGCGATCGCACACATCGCGCCGAGCGCCGATGCGGCCACGCGACAAGTGCGCGTCATCGCGCGCATTCCCAACGCAGGCAGCGGCCTCGTCGCCGGGCTGTTCGCCGAGGGGCGGGTGAGCAGCACGATGCGTGAGGCGCTGACCGTGCCACTGTCGGCGGTGGATCAGCGCGGCATTCGTCCGGCGGTCACGCGGCTCAAGGGCGGCAAGGTGGAGCGTGTGGAAGTGACGCTCGGGGCGCGGGACGAAGCGACCGAGCGCGTGGAGATCACGGCCGGCATCGCACGCGGCGACACGCTGCTGGTGGGCGCGGCACTCGGGATCACGCCGGGGACGCCGCTCCGGGTGAGCGTGACCTCAGACAACGCCAAGCACTAACCGGGGCCGAGCCGTGTTCATCTCCGATTTCGCAATCAAGCGCCCGATGGTCACCGTCGTCTCGATGGTGGCGCTGGTGGTGTTCGGCGTCTTTGCCCTCTGGCAGCTGCAGACCGATGAATTCCCCGACATCGCCCAGCCGATCGTGAACGTGGCGATCCCTTATCCCGGCGCGTCGCCCGACGTGGTTGAGCGTGAAGTGCTCGAGCGTGTGGAAGAGGCGGTGAGCGGGATCAGCGGCGTGGATCGCATTCAAGGTACCGCGCAAGATGGATTCGCCAACATCACGGTCTTCTTCGTATTCGAGAAGGACCTTCAAGAGGCATCGCAGGACATCCGCGACAAGATCTCGACCATTCGCAGCGACCTGCCGGTGGAGATGAAAGAGCCGGTGCTGAGCCGGTTCGATCCGTCGGACCTGCCGATCGTTCAGTTGTCGCTCAACTCGACGGTGCTCTTGGCGCCCGAGCTGACGCGGATCGCGGATCCGGGAATCACGCGCGAACTGCGCGGGATCGGCGGCGTAGCCGAGGCGAGCGTGCTTGGCGGCGTGGAGCGCGAGCTCACGGTGGAGATCAGGCCCGACGCGATGCGTCAGGCGAACGTGAGCATCGGGCAACTGCTTGGCGCGCTGCAGCAGCAAAACCTGGCGGTGCCTGTTGGCGCGGTGAAGGGATCGTTGCAGGACCGCTCCATCCGCCTCAAGGGAAAGCTCGAGGCCCCCGAGGACTTCATGAACCTCGTGGTGGCGCAACGCGGCGGAAAGAACATCCGCCTCGGTGAACTGGCCACGGCGAAGGACGGCACGGCGGAGCCCGCGACGGCGGCGCTCTACAATGGCAAAGAAGCCGTCGGCATCCTGGTGAAGAAGGCGAAGGGGTACAGCACGACGCAGGTGAGCGCGAAGGTGCTGGCCGCGGTGGAGCACATCAAGGAGACGCTGCCGAAGGGAACGACGATGGATGTCGTGCAGAACAGCGGCGACCGCGTGGAACGCAGCGTCGCGAACGTGGAGGAGGCGCTCATAGAGGGCGCAGCGCTCACGGTGCTCGTGGTGTTTCTCTTCCTGAACTCCTGGCGGTCGACGGTGATCACGGGCCTCGCGCTGCCGGTCTCGGTGCTCGCGAGCTTCATCGCGGTCTGGGCGTTCGGCTTCACGTTGAACACCATGTCGTTGCTGGGCCTGTCGCTGGCGATCGGTATCCTCATTGACGATGCGATTGTGGTGCGCGAGAACATCGTGCGCCATATCGAGATGGGGAAAGACCACTTCCGGGCGTCGCACGAGGGGACGAACGAGATTGGCCTGGCCGTGGCGGCGACGACGTTCTCAATCGTCGCGGTCTTCGTGCCGATTGCGTTCATGTACGGCGTGGCCGGGCAGTGGTTCAAGCCGTTCGCGCTGACCATCGCCTGCGCGGTGCTGGTATCGCTGTTCGTGTCGTTCTCGCTCGACCCGATGCTCAGCGCGTACTGGCCCGATCCACAGACTGAGGCACATGAGCGGCGGAACCCTATCGCGCGCGCGCTGGAACGGTTCAATCGCTGGTTCGAGCGGATGAGCTGGAAGTACACGAAGATCATTGGCTGGGCGCTCGACCATCGTTGGTCCATGGTGGCGATTGCCACGGCCTCGTTCTTCATTGCCGGCTGGCTGCAGGCGACGTTCGGCGGCTTTGGTTTCACACCGATCTCCGATCGCTCGGAAGTGATCCTGCATGTGCAAACACCGCCGGGGTCAAACCTTGAGTACACGAAAATGAAGACCGAGGAAGCGGCGCGGCAGGCGCGCAGCCACGGAGATCTCGTGCGCTACACGTTTTCCACCATCGGCGGCGGCGCGATGACAATGGATGCATCGTCGGCGATGGGAGCGGCGGACAAGGGGCAGGTGTACATCCGCATGATTCCGAAGAAGGACCGCGCCATCTCGCAGGAGTTGTTTGGCGAGATGATGCGCCGCGAGGTGCAGGCAATCGGTGGTGCGAAGGTGTCGGTGTTCACCTCATCTATGGGTGGCGGACGCAAGCAGATCCAGCTGGAGATCCGCGGCAACGACGCCAAGGTGCTCGCCGTAGTGGCTGACACGGTGATGAAGCTCGTGGAGACGGTGCGCGGAGCGGTGGACGTGGACCTCAGCACGAAGGGACAGAAGCCTGAGCTTGAGGTGCAGCTCAATCGGGGACTGGCCGGCTCGCTCGGTGTCACCGTGGGGCAGGTGGCGCAGTCCATGCGTCCGGCGTTCGCGGGAATTGACGCCGGCGACTGGGTGGATCCGTCGGGTGAGAACCGCAAGGTGCGCCTGCGGCTCTCGCCGGAGTCGCGCCGTCGCGCCGCCGACATCGAGCAGTTGCCGCTCGCGGTTGGCGACCAGACGCGATCGGTGACGATGCCGCTGGGCCAGATCGCGACGATCAAAGAAGGTCTCGGCCCGGCGCTGATCAGCCACTTGAACCGCGATAACGTGGTGGTGGTTCAGGCCAACGCGCAGGGGCTGAGCTTAGGCGAAGTGAACAACAGCATCACGAAGGCACTTGCCGGCTACGTGCCACCGCCGGGCGTGCGCTTCTCCACAGGCGGCGAGGTGAAAGACCAGCAGGAAGTGTTCGGCCCGGTGCTCGCCGCGCTCGGGCTTGCGGTGCTGCTGATGTACTTGATCCTCGTCATGCAGTTCGGCTCGTTCCTCGAGCCGATCGCGATCATGATGTCGCTACCGCTCTCGCTCATTGGTGTGGTGCTGGCGCTCATCCTGACCGGCGACACGCTGAACATCATGAGCATGATCGGCGTGATCCTGCTCTTCGGCATTGTCGCGAAGAACGCGATCCTGCTCATTGACTTCGCCAAGTGGGGGCAGGAGCAGGGCATGGACCGACGCGCGGCGATCATCGAAGCCGGTCGCGTGCGCCTGCGTCCGATCATGATGACGACGATGGCGCTCATTGCCGGCATGATCCCGGTGGCGCTGGGTCGCGGCGAGGGGGCGGACTTCCGTTCGCCACTCGGCCGTGCAATCATCGGCGGCGTGATCACTTCGACGCTGCTGACGCTGATCGTGATCCCGACGGTCTACGAGATCCTCGACGACTGGCGGCGCAAGGTCGTCGGTCTCTTCAACATTCCAAAGCGGCCGCCGACGGATGAGTACATGATCCCTGAGCAGCTCAGGAAACGCTGACGTGCAGGGGAAGGAGCAGAGTGCGGTGCCGGGGAAAGAGCAGAATGCGGTGCAGGAAACGAGGAAGGGCCGGGATTCGCTCCCGGCCCTTTCCGCCGTACTCGCGCTCGGTTGTCGGTTGTCGGTTACGGCCGGCTGGAGCCGCTCAGCGGTCCGCCCATCGGACCACCCGGCGCGCCGAGTGGCGGCCCACCCATCGGTCCACCACCTCGACGCTGGTGCGACTCAGCCCACGCCCTCTGCGCCGGCGTGAGGATGGCGGCGACCGCCGCGCGCAGCGCGTCAAAGTCGGCCTTCATGGCATCCATGATCGGCTTGCTCTTCTCGAGGATGGCGCGCACCTCCTCCCGGGTCTTACCGGCCTTGATGGCGGCCATCGCCTCTTCGTGGATCGCCTTCAACCGGTCGAACTGCGCCTTATGCGCCGCGGCGTAGGCATCATGCAGCGCCTTGATCGCGGCTTCCTGTGCGGCGGTGAGCTTGAGGCTGTCCGGAATGCCAGGCCCGTTGTCGAACGCGGGGCCGCGCGGCACCAGCGACACGGAGTCGAGCGTGGCCTGCTGGTTGAAGACCAGCACGGCATTCTCCGCCGATAGCGGAGCGGTCGTGGACTTCTCGCACGCGGCCGCGAAGACGGCGACGGCAATGAGGGCAGCAATCCTGATCTTCATCTTTGGACTCCGGTCATCCCGGTTGACCCCGGGGGCGGTTGCAGGTGAAGCACGGGCCCCTGCGCCAATTCGGACGCTCGTTACGCCAAAATGTTAATACGCCGAATGAGGGGGACGGGTACACGGGAGGGGTGCGAAGGTTACCGCTAGCAGGCGGCCGCGCGGAGCAGGGCCCAGGCGCGCTCGAGTGTGGCCTGCGAGGTACGCAGGTTCCCGATCGCCACCCGAAGGACGTACTGGTCGCCGAGCTTGGTGTGCGAGATGAAGATGTCGCCGCTCTTGTTCACACGGTCCATGATTGCCGCGTTGTGGCTGGCGATCTCACCCTCGTCCGTCTCACCCTCGGGCACATGCCGGAAGCAGACGGTGGAGAACGGAACAGGGGCGCGGACGGTCCATCCATTGTGCTCGGCCTGGACCCAGTCGGCGAAGGTCCGGGCGAGCTGGCAATGGTGCCGGATGCGCTCGGCGATGCCATCGGCACCGAAGGCGCGAATGACCATCCAGAGCTTGAGGGCGCGGAAGCGACGGCCGAGCTGGAGGCCATAGTCCATATAGTTGAGTGCGTCCTCGCCTTCCGAAGTGGTCAGGTATTCCGGAACAAGCGAGAATGCGCGCCGCAGCACCTTCGGCTGGCGAGTAAACAGCACCGAACAGTCCATCGGCGTGAACAGCCACTTGTGCGGATTCACCACGAATGAGTCGGCGCGCTCGATGCCGTCGAAGAGCGCACGCATTTCGGGAACCGCCATCGCCGAGCCGCCATAGGCGCCATCTACGTGCAGCCAAAGGCTTTCCCGCTGGCAGATGGCCGCGATGTCGCCGATGGGATCAACGCTTGTCATACCCGTCGTGCCGGCCGTGGCAACGACCGCGAGCGCGCGGAAGCCCTGCGCGCGATCGGCCTGAATGGCCCGGGTGAGCATCTCGGGGCGCATACGGAAGTCGCTGTCGCTTGCGACATGCACAACGTTTTCGAGGCCGAGGCCCAAGGTCATCGCCGCCTTGTCCACCGACGAGTGCGCGTGCTCGCTGCAATAGATGCGCAACCGCGGAAGC
Organism: Gemmatimonadota bacterium; assembly: GCA_023249305.1. GTDB lineage: Bacteria > Gemmatimonadota > Gemmatimonadetes > Gemmatimonadales > Gemmatimonadaceae > PNKL01. The sequence goes on along the minus strand of JAHFCU010000010.1, from coordinate 46,300 downwards.
TCGGCACGCCCAGCCATGCCTCGCTGGCGAATGCCGAGCGCCGGATCGCGCTCGCGCGCAGCGGCGAGGGCGTACATCGTGCTCACGGACGCGGTGTCGGTGATCATGCCGAACCAGCGGTCACCCATGCCGAAGAGCTGGCGCAGCCAGTCAGTGACGACCTGTTCGAGCTCTGTCGCCACCGGCGACGTGCGCCAGAGCATGCCGTTGAGGTTGAGCGCGGCGGTGACCATCTCGCCGAGTATGCCAGGGACCGACGCCGTGTTGGCGAAGTAGGCGAGAAATCCCGGGTGATTCCAGTGCGTCGCGCCGGGTACGATCACGCGGTCAAGGTCGGCGATGATGTCGTCGAGCGACTCCGGCGCGGCGGGCGGCGCCTTAGGAAGCTGCGCGCGAATCGCGCCCGGTTTCACGTCGGGTAGCACATCGTATTCACCAACGTCTCGCAGGTACGTGGCGATCCAGTCGGCGAGGCGATGCGCGGCGCGGGCGAATTCGTCGGGGGAGAGATCCATGAAGACAAATTGCCAGAAAACAACGGAGAGCAACAGAATAGAGCAGAATACAACAGCAGACGGCCGGGTCGCACGCTGCGGATGGCACAACACGTCAAGGCGCAGTATGTCTGTTGTACTCTGTTGTATTCTGTTGCACTCTGTTGTTCTCTCCCAGCGAGTGCCCCATGACCGTACACGAGCTGCTCGACCTCGGCGTGGAACGCGGACTTATCTCTGCGGACCAGCGCGCTGCGCTTCTCGCGCTCGCTGGCACGGCGGACGCGGGCACGAGGCCGCCGCGCGAAGCGGAGCGCGCCTTCAACGGCATCACCATCGCCTACGGCGTTGGCGCGCTCGTGGTGCTGTTCGCGTTCGGGTGGTTCATGGTGGATCGCTGGAAGGTGCTCGGCGACGCGGGCGTATTTGGGCTCGCGCTGGCGTACGCCTGCATCTTTCTGATCGTCGCGCAGGTGCTGCGGCGCGAGGGATTCGAGACGGCGCGCGGCGTCTCGACGTTGCTCGCGGTGGGCATGGCACCAATCGCCACGTGGGCGCTGCTGCGGTGGACTGGGGTGTGGACGCCTGAGCTCGACGCGGTGTGCGCGATGCAGTCGCATCCGTTCGCGGTGTGTCAGGGCCAGCCGCTCGCCATCGAACTGGCGGCGGTCATGGCTGCGCTCTTCGCGATGCGACAGATGGCATTCTCGCCGTTCATGGCTCCGATTGCGGTTGTCAGCGTGACACTGCCAGAGCGATTGTTGCGGGAATGGGCGGCCTTACCGGACGCACCCGGTACCGTGATGGGATGGCGGTGGGTGATCATCGCGAGCGCGCTCGCCGCGGTGGCGTACACGGTAGATCGCCGCCGGCGTGACGAAGACTACGGTTTCTGGCTCTGGATCTCGGTGGCGGTGGCAACGTGGTTTGGATGCATGATGCTCTTCCAGTTCGACCGGTCGCTTCGCTGGTATCTCGCGCCCGTGTCGCTGCTTGTGATCACGGCTTCGGTGATCCTGCGTCGCCGAGTGCTACTCATCGTCGGGCTCATGGGCGTCTTTGGTTTCCTCGCGTGGCTGGCGTTTGACGTCTTCAAGGTGACGACCGCGTTCCCCTTGCTGCTGGCGCTCATCGGCGTGGCGATGATCATCCTCACGGTCTGGGTGCAGAAGCGGTTCCCGGAGGTGATTCGACGCATCGGAGGCGACCCGTCGAAGCCGTCGAGGTTCCCGGGCGGTGTGGCCACGCTGCTCGTGCCGGCCCTGGCTGGCTTCCTGATGTTGCATGACGCCGCGGTGCTCGACCGCGAGAATGCGGCCAATCGCCGAAGCCGCGCCCATGCGACCGCTTCACGCGATCGGGCGCGTCGCGATTCTATTGTAACCGAGCGTGCGCGCAGGGGGCAGCCTCCGCCACGTCGGCCGCAGCCTGCTCCGAGGTAACGGCCCCCACGAGCGTGAAGGGAACGGCATCGGAAACGCCATCGGGAACGGCTCGCGGAACGAAACCCAGCCGCCGGCTCGTGCGTACCTGAGGGTAACCCGCCCACCGGCCCATCCCGGGGAGTTCACGCATGCTGCTGCATGTCCTGCCTATCGTCCTCGTCGCCTTCCAAGTGCAGGTGAAGGCCGGTGTGCAGAAACGCCCCGCGGCCGACAGCACCAAGGCGCGCTCCGCGGCCGACACGACGAAGAAGTACGAGCGCGACGTGAGCTTCGGCGTCCAGATTGGTGGCAGCGGCGGTTCGGATGACGAAGACCGTGCGGCGCCGCGGCGGATTCCGGTGACCGATGAAATGCGCCGGACGGCGTTCAAGGATACGACCGCGCGCGAGTTGCTGCTACGCGCCCGGGCGGCGCGACTGCGGCAAGATTCACTGCTCATCAGCTACGAGGCGCGCACGTACCAGCGATTCTCGGTGGGCATGGGCCTCCGCGCGTTCGGGCGTGACCGTGTGCTGATGCGCCACGAAGACATCAGCAACGTCCGGTGGCATCGTGACCGCGGGGCGTGGGTGGATGTGAAGGGGTCACGCACGGCGCTCCCCGTCGCCCCGAGTGACCAGGCGAGCGAGAACGTCGATATGGGAAGCGATCCGCCGATTCCCTACTACCCGGGCCGCGAGCAGCTGTGGATTGGAAGCGGGTTGGCCAAGACCGAAGTGGACGAGCGCGAGCTCGTGCACCCCATCGCCGAAGGGTCCGAGGCGTACTACACGTACGCCACCGGTGACTCGGTGATCATGACACTCCCCGACCAAAGCAAGATCACGCTGCGTGAAATCCGCGTCGAGGCACGAGCGCCGAAGTGGAACCTGACCGTCGGCTCGTTCTGGTTCGACCAATCGTCCGCGCACCTCGTGCGTGCCGTCTACCGATTGAGCGTGCCGATTGACGTCTGGTCCATGGACGAGACGAAGGCGGACATGAAGGACGTCCCGTTCTGGGTGAAGCCGATGATCTCGCCGCTCAAGGTCGGCGTGGACGCGATCAGCATTGAGTACGGGCTGTACAACGGGCGGTTCTGGATGCCCAAGCTGCAGGTGCTCGAAGCGGGCGCGCAGGTGAGCATGATGCGGGTGCCGGTGCAGGTGGAGCAGCGATTTCGCTACAACTCGGTCAACGGGCTCGACTCGATGCCAGCCTTCCCGCGCGCACCGGTGCGCTACGCCGCGGTGCGCGACTCCCTGCGCAAGGCGGGCGTGGATTCCCTGAAGCGCGACTCGCTGCTGCGCGACTTCCGCCGCCAGCGCGACTCAGCCGCCAAGGCAGAGCGTGGGCGCGAGTGCGCCACGGGCCCTACCTACACGCGCATGCGGACGCAGTACAACGGCGCGCTGACGATGGCGCTGCAGCTGCCGTGCGACAGCACCAAGCTCGCGTCTTCGCCTGAGTTTGTCGGATCGCTCATGGATGCCGGCGAGTCGGTCTTCGGCACCAACGACATCGAAGACCTCAAGAAGGCGTTGAACTTCAACCTGCAGGCGGCGTGGATGCCGCAGAAACCCGTGATCACGTGGGGCCTGCCGCTCACGCGCTACAACCGCGTGGAAGGGTTCAGCACAGGGGTCCAATCGTCGCTGACCCTCGGCCGCGGGTACACCGCACTCGCCGGCGCGCGGGGCTCGTGGTCGGACCGACAGATCAACGGCGACCTCTCGCTCGAGCGCACCAACGGACGCTCTACGGTACGTGGAACGGTCTTCAGGCGGCTCGCCATGGCCAGCGATTTCGGTTCGCCGCTCTCATTTGGCTCTGGACTCGCGGCGTTGCTGTACGCGGGGGACGAGGGGTTCTACTACCGTGCGTGGGGCGCGGAACTGACGGGCACGACGCCACACCTTGGCCGCACCGAGTGGCGGCTGTTCGCCGAGCAGCAGTGGAACGCACCCGTGACGACACATTACACACTCTTTCGCGGGGCGCACGACGACCGCGTGCTGCCCAACGTGCAGGCGGATCGGGCGGTCGAGTACGGCGTTGCGCTGCGCATGCAGAACGGCTGGGGGCTCGATCCGCGACGTTTGAGAGTGAACACCCAAGTGCGCGCCGAGGGTGCGACCGGCGACTACAACTACGGACGCGGCCTGCTCGACCTCACGGTCTCGCATGGGCTTCCGGGCGGCACTGAGATGGCCATCACGGCATCGGCAGGCGGAACCGCGGGGACGGCGCCAACGCAACGTAGTTTCCTACTCGGCGGTTTGCAGACCGTGCGCGGGATCCGTCCAGGCACGATGAGCGGGAATGCGTTCTGGATGGGACGCGGTGAGCTCGCCCTGAGCAGCGGGGCGGTCAAGCCGGTGGTCTTCGCTGACGTCGGGTGGGCGGGTGACCGGCGGAACTTCAGCTCGCCTGGACGCCCCATGAGCGGTGCGGGCATCGGCGCCTCCGTGCTGGACGGGCTTCTCCGGCTGGACCTGGCGCGCGGGATCTTTCCGCAGAAATCGACGCGGGTGGATCTCAGCGTCGAGGCGCGATTCTGAGGGGATAACCCCGACCTGGGGTTGCGCCGAGGAGTCCCTTGGCGTCAAATGAAGGCACTTCAGTCGCCTCCCTACTCCCCGCCTCAGTGATCGATCCCTCGCACGAAACCGGCGACGCGGCATCCCGCGCCGAGATCCTGCTCTGGCAGGGTGGTTACCGGATCGGCATCGCGGTCGCCATCGCAGGCGGCTCGCTGTTGCTGCGCGAGCTGGACTTGGTGTCGTCCGTCTCGGTGGGTGCCCGGTGGTACGGAACGGATAACGCGTCGCTCCTGTTCGTAGCCGCCACGGCGGTCTATCTCGTCATAACCGCGGCCATCCGGTGGCACGCGCGCATTGCGAGAGCGGTCCCTCGCGCCCTCGTGCGCACGCAGGTGACCGCAGATGCGCTGGTGGTCAACGTATGCGCGTTCCTGCTCACCCCACCGGCGCAGTATGACCGCACCCTCATCGTCTCGATGTTCCTGGTGCAGTTCACGCAACTGTACTTCGGCTGGCGCACCACGTTGTTCATGCTCGGCAGCGTGGCGGTTTGTTATGCGACCATTGTTGCGCTGGCCGAACGTGCGCGGATGCTCGGCGCACCTACCGAACAGCTCTGGACCTTTGCGCTCTTCTGCCTGGGGGCATTGGCCTACGCGTGGATGCTCGGCCATCAAGGCGTGCGCATGAAGCGCCTCACGCACTTGTTCGACAAGGCGCGCGAAGGCGAATTCGACCAGCCATACGATGAGAGTCGCGACAAGTTCCCTGACTACATCACGCAGATCGGACGGGCATACAACGAACTGCGCGGCCACCTCGAGACGATCATCCTCACGGACCCACTGAGCGGCTGTTTCAATCGCCGAGGGTTCAAGCAGCTTGGCGACCGAGAGATCTCGCGCGGCATTCGCGCCAAGTGGCGCGTGGCCGTGCTCGCGCTCGATGTGGACCACTTCAAACGCATCAATGACGACTTTGGGCACCTGACCGGCGACGAAGCGATCAAGGAGATTGGCGCGCTGATCCGTGAGACCGCACGCGCGGGCGACGTGGTGGCGCGGCTTGGCGGCGAGGAGTTCAGTATCCTGGCTCCCGACACGGACGAAGAGGGCGCCAGGCACCTGGCGGACCGCATCCTCCACGCATTCCGCGCGCGGTCGTTCGTGAGCGTGCGCGGCAAACTGTCGATCACGATCAGCATCGGCGTGGCCTCCGACGAAGCGTCGACCGACGACGTGGTCCGCATCCTGACGGCGCGTGCGGACGAAGCGCTCTACGTGGCCAAGCGCAGCGGCCGCGATCAGGCCGTGCTGTGGAAGACCGGCATGCGCGCCTTTGACGCGGCCACCCGCGCGTCCCGCGAGTTGGACATCACCGTCGGCAGGCTCTCCCGCGAGATCGAGAGGCTACCCTAGGGGCAGAGAACGGCAGAGGGAAACAGAGCACAACAGAACACAACAGACGAGGGGCGCTCCAGTCTCGGGCGCCCCTCTGTTTCACTCTGTTGTGCTCTGGTGTCTTCTGTTGTTCTCTGCTTCGTCAGAAGCCCATCGTCCCTTCGCTCACCAGCACCGCCTGTCCGCCCACCCGCAGCGCGGTGATGGCGCCGTCGGCCTTGTCGGCCTCGATCTCGAGGCGACTCGGGCGTCCCATCTCGACGCCCTGATCAATGGTCCACGCCAGCGTGCCGGTGCGCGTGCGGGCGCGCGCCGCGAGATAGCCCGCGAAGGTCACTCCAGCCGATCCCGTGGCCGGATCTTCGGGAACGCTGATACCCGGCGCGAACATCCGCGCACGATAGTGCCGCTCGGCGGTCTCGGGATCTGCGGCGTACACCCAGATCATCGAGGCCCACGCATTCGCAAGCGTCTCTTCCCACCGCTCGAGATTGACGCGCGCGTGGCTCACCGCCTTGATGCTGGTGAGCGGAACGATCAGGAACGGCAGGCCACACGACACAGCCTGCGGACGTTCGGAGGTGGCCATGATGTCGTCCGTGACAAGCCCGAGCATCTTTGCCAGCATGCTGCGCGACGGTACCGGCGGTCCGAGTTCCGGCATCTTCGCGGCGGATAGCTGGGCCCAGCCCCCACCGGCGTGCACCCCGCGGATCACCACCGGAACAGGGCCGACGGTCTCCTCGAGCATGATACGCGCCTCGCCGTCCCACGCCGAAATCTCTCCCGTAACCGCGAGCACGATCGCCGTGCCGATCGTCGGATGTCCGGCGAACGGTACCTCGCCACCCGGCGTGAAGATACGCACGCGTCGGGTGTGCCCGGGCTGTTCGGGAGGATACACGAACGTCGTCTCCGAGTAGTTGAACTCGCGGGCGATGGGGAGGAGTAGTTCCTCCGGAATTCCCTGGGCATCCGGAATGACGGCGAGCTGATTGCCGCCGAACCGGACGCCCGTGAAGACGTCGGTCGTGATGAATCGAATGGTCGGCAATGCCGTCTACTCCTCGGCCATGAACGGATACTTGTAGTCAGTCGGCGGGACGAATGTCTCCTTGATCGTGCGCGCGCTGACCCAGCGCATCAAGTTCATCTTCGACCCGGCCTTGTCGTTCGTGCCGCTGCCGCGCGCGCCGCCGAACGGCTGCTGGCCAACCACGGCGCCCGTGGGCTTGTCGTTGATGTAGAAATTTCCAGCCGCATGCCGAAGCGCCGTGTGTGCCTCAAGCACTGCGCGGCGCTCGCGCGCGAAAACGGCGCCGGTGAGCGCGTACGGCGATGTCTGGTCGACGATCTGAAGCGTCTCGGCCCACTTGGCGTTGTCGTACACGAAGCACGTCAGCACCGGCCCAAAGATCTCCTCGCAGAGGAGGCGGTACGACGGGTTGTCGGTCTGCACAAGCGTCGGCTCGATGAACCATCCCTTGTCGCCGTGCGCCTTGCCGCCGGCCAGCACCTTCGCGTTCTTGTTCGCGTCGGTCAGATACTCGCTGATGCTCGTGAACGCCTTCTTGTCGATCACGGCGCCCATGAAGTTCCTGAAGTCGGCGACGTCGCCCATCTTGATGTCGGCGATCATCTCCTGCGCGTATTGTAGCACGTCCTTCCAGAGGGACTTTGGGATATACGTACGGCTGGCGGCCGAGCACTTCTGGCCCTGATACTCGAAGGCGCCGCGCACCATGGCCACCGCCACGGCCTTCGCGTCGGCGCTCGGATGCGCGACGATGAAGTCCTTGCCGCCCGTCTCGCCGACGATGCGCGGATACGAACGGTAGCGGTTCATGTTCTTGCCGATCGTCTCCCACATCGAGTTGAAGACGCCGGTGGAGCCAGTGAAATGCACGCCGGCGAGGTCTGGGTGCGACAGCGCCACTGCGGAAACGGCCGATGACTCGCCCGGAACGAAGTTGATGACACCCGGCGGCAGGCCGGCCTCGACGAAGAGCCGGTACATGTAAAACGAGGACAGCATGGACGTGCTGGCGGGCTTCCAGAGCACGGTGTTGCCCATCAGCGCCGGAGACGACGACAGGTTACCGCCAATGGCCGTGAAGTTGAACGGGGTCACCGCGTAGACGAACCCTTCGAGGTGCCGGTAGTCGGTCTGATTCCACATGCCCGGCGACGAGACGGGCTGTTCGGAGTAGAGTTCCTGCGCGAAGTGCACGTTGTACCGGAAGAAGTCGGTCATCTCGCAGGCGGCATCGATCTCCGACTGGTAGACGGTCTTCGACTGGCCGAGCATCGTGGCCGCGTTGAGCGTGCCGCGCCAGGTGGTGGCCAGCAGTTCGGCGGCGCGGAGCATGACTGCGGCACGGTCTTCCCAGCGCCATGATCCCCACTCCTTCTGCGCCTCAGCGGCGGCGGCAATGGCCGCCTGCACGTGTTCGGGCTTGGCGCGGTGGAATCGGCCGATGATGTGCTGGTGATCATGGGGCGATCGCACCTCGATCAGGTCGCCCGTGCGGATTTCCTTGCCGCCGACGACCACCGGAATATCGGCGCATTCTGCCGACATGGCAGAGAGGCGGCGTTTGAGCTCGGCCTTCTCGGGCGAGCCGGGAGCATATGACTTGATTGGTTCGTTGACCGGGGGCGGGACGCGGCGAATGCCGTTCACCGGAGCGGCGGGGAAATTCATCACAGGACTAGCCTCGAACGGTTGGGTGTGCGTGGTGGAACAGCACAAAGATAACCGCGGAATGTGGAGGATGTCCGCCTACTGATACCTCGCGGAGGGCAATACCCCTCGCATCCCGGGAGGCAGGCGCACAAATTGCCGCTAACTCCTCACGATGTGGTCCCTTGCGCGTTCTTCTCGCCGATGATGATGCCCTCATGCGACTGCTGCTCGAGCAGGTGTTGCGAGCTAGCGGACATGAGCCCATCGCGGCGAGCGACGGCACCGAAGCGTGGACCACGTTTGAACGCGAGCTGCCGCCGATGGTCATCCTCGATTGGCAGATGCCAGGACTCGACGGATTGGAGGTCTGCCGACGGATCCGCGCTCACCCACAGGGGGACATCACGTTCGTGCTGGTGGTCACCGCCCGCGACCGTGCGGAGGACCTGACGGCGGTGCTCGACGCCGGGGCAGACGACTACATGTCGAAACCGGTGACGCCCGATAACCTCCAGGCCCGGGTGCGCATCGCTGAGCGCCGCATCGAGGTGTCGCGGGCGCGCAAGTGTGCAGAGGAAGCGCTGCAACGCGCGCGCTATCTCGCGGGGATCGGCGAGACGACACTCACGCTCCACCACGAGATCAACAACCCACTGGCAGCACTCCTGACCACCACGTCGCTGATCGAGAGCGGGATCATCGGCGAGTCTGAAGTGAAGGATTCCATAGCAGTGATTGGCGAACAGGCCCGCCGAATTGCCGATGTGGTAAAGCGGCTCGGCGAGATCGAGCGCGAGCGGCGTGCGCTGTCGGTGGAGTACCTCAATGAGGCGCGGATGCTTGACCTGAAGGGTGCAGGCGGCCCAACGGCCCCGGGCAAGGTGCGGTGAGGCGCCTGCTCGGGTCGCACCCGAGCGACGCGGGCGGCATCGCCATGGCGGCCCGGCGCGCGGGTTCGGCGGGCATGACTACCCTGCAGATCTTCACGGCCCCGCCCACGTACTACGGCGAGAAAGCGGGAATGAAGGCCGAGAAGGTCGCGCGCTTCCACGAGGCACTGGCGACAGCCGGCATCATGCCCGGGGACGTGCTGGTGCACGCCGCGTATGTGCTGAACACCGCATCGCCCGAGGAGGAAAAGGCGACGCGTGCTCGCACGGGGCTGGCCAAGGAACTCGAGCGCACGCAAGCCATCGGCGCCCGAGGATGCTGCTTCCATCCGGGATCGGCAGGGACGGGCAACGCGGAAGCGGCGGCCATCCGAGTGGGCGAGACCATTCGGCATGCCGTGCAGACCCTCCCCGGCACGACGCGTGTGCTCGTGGAAAATACAGCAGGGGCGGGGAAGACCATGGGGCGGGCCCCCGAGGAGATCGCGCTGATGCTGGCGCAGGTGCCGGCGGAACTCCGTCACCGCACCGGGTACGGGCTCGACACCTGCCATCTCTTCGCCGCTGGCCACGACATTGCCTCGAGTGAGGCGTCGCTCCGGGGGGTGCTGGATCGGTTCGAGCAGGTCATCGGTGAGCCGCCCGCGTTCTTCCACCTGAACGACAGCCAGCACCCGTTCGGCTCGAACAAGGACCGCCACGCCCTGCTGGGCGAGGGGGCGATCGGCACCCTGCCCTTCCAATGGCTGCTGGCCGACCCGCGCACGGCGGCGGTGCCCTGCATTCTGGAGACGCCGCACGACTACGCCGAGGTAGAGGAGGAGGATCCGGGCGCCGACTCCGCCGACCTGCGGATGATGGCGCTTCTGCGCGCGTGGACCGGCGCTGGCGCGGCGTAGACGCCCGCCATCCGCTGGTTGCGGGGCGTGCACGGCACGCGGGCGGGGCGGTTCTCCCTCTGGGGCAGCGGGCGGGGGCGCCGGAAATTCCCGTGTTTTCAGAGGGAAACGCTATTGCGCTCAGAGGGAAACGACTTACTTTCGAGACGTCGGGGCGCGTATTCTACCGGGAGAGCGCCGACCGAGAACATCCTTTCCAGGAGATTTCGAATGGCCGCGAAGAAGAAGGCAAAGAAGTCGGCGAAGAAGGCGAAGAAGCCGGCGAAGAAGAAGTCAGCGCGCAAGCCGAACGCCGCGTTCATGAAGCCAGTGCAGCCCGATGCGATCCTCGCCGCCGTCGTCGGTGACAAGGCGCAGCCGCGCACCGAGATCATGAAGAAGACCTGGGCCTACATCAAGAAGAACGGTCTCCAGGACAAGAAGAACCGGCGCCAGATCAACGCTGACGGCGCGCTGAAGGCGCTGTTTGGCGGCAAGGCGAACGTGACGATGTTTGAGATGACGAAGTACATCTTCAAGCACGCCAAGTAAGCCACGCTGAATTCAGGGAGAGGGGTGCTCGCGAGAGCGCCCCTCTCTTGTTTCTGTACGGAGTCGTCATTGCGCGCTGCCCTTGAACGGACGCTCGCGCCGCCCAGATTTCCCGGTGTACAAAGGTTGCCAGTCTCGCGCGAGAGGTTCCGTGGCCAAGAAGAAAGCCGACAAGCCCAAGAACGCCGTGACCGCCGCCCGCTCAGGCGGCAAGCCGCCGCTTGCCCGCCGCGCCTGGGAGAATTTCAAATCGTTGGCGGCCACGCTCGCCATCTTCCTGTTTCTTCGCGCGTTCTTTGTCGAGGCGTACCGCATTCCGTCGGGATCGATGATCCCCGCGCTGCTCATCGGCGACTGGCTGTTCGTCAACAAGCTCAGATATGGCCCGCACGTGCCGTTCACGTCGGTGAACCTGCCGGGCTACGCCGTGCCGAAGCGCGGCGACGTGGTGGTGTTCGAATCGCCGTATCAGGCGGACGAAGCGGAGCTCGGCAATGATCCGACGCCCACCTTGGTGAAGCGGCTCGTTGGAATGCCGGGCGACACCATCTACATGCGCGGCGGCCTGTTGCACATCAACGGGATTCCCCAGCGGCAAGGCTACGGCGCGGAGCAGAATCCGAAGGGGGACCCCACCGAGGTGCACCCACTTTTCGACTGGCAGAAGAAGGTTGGGCTCAAGCAGTCACGCTTTGGGCCGGCGCCCGAACAGCCGACGCATGACGACTGGGGACCATTCGTCGTGCCGGCGGGCCACTACTTCATGATGGGTGACAACCGCTACAACTCGAAGGACTCGCGCTACTGGAGCTTCGTCCCGCGCGCCAACATCCGCGGCCGCCCGCTCTTCATCTACTATACGTACGTGCCGCAGAACGAATCCGACCGGGCCCTGTCGTTCATCACCGACATCCGGTGGAGCCGGATTGGGCACATGATCAAGTAGCGGCACGCAGCGCACGAAAGGCGGAGGCGAACCCCCCGCGCGGTAACGCACCAACGGTTGCGTCCCACCGTGAAGGACGCCCAACTTCGGTAAACCTCTCTCGATGCGAACCATGCGCACGTCTCATCTCGTCCTGCTCTCCGCCGGCATCATTGCGGCGTGCACCGTCCCGCCGAAGCCCACCGCGGCACCAGCTCCCTCCGGCGATGTTGCCTTCCTGCATCCCTTCGGTACGCCCACACGGCCGTTTTCGCCGGCCGTACGGGTGGGCAACCTGATCTATCTCGCGGGTCAAATCGGCACTGACGCATCAGCGAGCGGTGCAGTCGTGAGCGGCGGTATCGCCGCCGAGACGAAGCAGACCCTTGAGAACATCAAGCAGGTGCTCACCGCAGCCGGTTCATCCCTAGATCGCGTGGTGAAGTGCACCGTCTTCATGGCGGACATGAAGGAGTGGGACGCGATGAACACCGTGTACCGCACCTACTTCACGGCGCCGAACTTCCCCGCACGCTCGGCGCTCGGTGCCAACGGTCTCGCGCTGAACGCGCGCGTCGAGATCGAGTGCATCGCAGCGGCCCGGTGACATTCAGTCGAGGGGCGGGATTGGGGGGCGGGGTGCGGAGGTATGCCACCGTCTTGACGCTGGCACTGCTCGCGCCGGTCGCGGGTTCCGCCCAGGCCGTCCGCGCGGGACGCGTCGTCATCGATTCGGCTTGGTCGTACGCCCTCGGCACGTACAAGAACGTCGTCGTCTACCTGCCGCCCTCGTATGATCGATCATCGGCGCGTTATCCGGTGGCGTACTACCTGCACGGGTGGAGCGGCAACGAGACCAACTGGGTGAAGGCCGGGCATCTCGACACGTCGATGGACACACTCATTGCCGGTGGCATGCGCGAGATGATCGTCGTGATGCCTGATGGCGACGATGCGTGGTGGATGACGTCGAACTCGCTCCCCGACATGCCTGGCTGCCAGCGGACCCTCCCCGCGTACGCCGGCGACGCCGGCACGTACTGCGTGCCGTGGCCGCACTACGATGACTACGTCGCGTTCGATCTGGTGCGGTGGGTGGATGCGAGGTACCGCACGCGTGCCGACCGCGCGCACCGAGGCGTCGCGGGGCTGAGCATGGGCGGATTCGGCGCGCTGCTGCTGGCGCTGCAGTTCCCCGAGACCTTCAGCGCCGCGGCGTCGCACTCGGGCGTTCTCTGGCCGCTCGAGTGGGCGCCGCTCGGGGTTTATGCGCGCCCGGCGGGGTCGGCCGATTCCACGTGGAACCGCATTTGGAACAACGCCGTTGGCCTGAGCATGCGGGCGGTCTTTGGCCGCGACACCACCGCATGGTATGCACGCGACCCGGTGCACATACTCGACCGCATGCGCGCCCGCGGCGCGCCGCTTCCAAAGCTCAAGGTCGACTGTGGGGCAGGCGATCCATTCCTGGCGGGCAACCGGGCGTTCCGCGACGCGCTGGCCGCCCGTCGCGTGCCGCTGGTGTACGACGAGTATGCTGGAGTGCACGACTGGAACTACTGGCGAACTCACGCGCGAGAGAGCCTGACCTGGCTCGCGACGCAGATCGCCGCACCATAGTCTTCAGCCGTGGCCGAGTTCTTCCCGCGCAAGACCATCGCCTGGGAGGTCGTCGAAGATCCGACGGCCATCCGCCGCTTGTCCAACTCACTGCCGGAAATGGCGCTGATCACCGGCGTCACGCTGCGGCTCTATCGCGCGTACGTGCTGTCGCACGGTTCCCCCGAGAGCGGGTGGTGGGTGGGAGCCACGCTGGTAATCGGGGCCGTGCTGATCCTGGTGATGCTGACAGCGCATCTGGCCAACTACACGGTGCGACACTGGTGGTGGCGCGGACCGATGTTCGCCGCGCTCGAGGCCGGCACCGAGATCATGATGTCGCTCGCGCTCACGGCCGTGGGACTGGAGAAGATCGGCAGCGGCGTGGCCGAACTCAGCGACTGGCTGCCAGGCGCGGCCCAGGTGCTCGCGTGGCGCGTGGTGCTGATCATCCCGTTTACCGTGCTGTTGGCCGTGGTGGTTACCATCGTACGGCGCCTGCTGCTCAAGCGGGAGCATCGCACGTCCACGGCGCAGCGGGTGTCGGAGGCCCGGCGCGCGCCCCCCGAGGAGCCGCCGGCGCCGCCGGCCTGACACTCATTCCACGGGTAGGAGTCATGTCACGTACTGTGCGTGTGTTGTTCTCGTCGGCCCTGCTCGGGGCCGCGCTTCCACTCGCGGCGCAGCGTCCCGCGACTCGCCTCGCCGACCAGCGTCATCCTTTTGGCACCCTGCGCGAACAAGCCGCGCGAGAGCAACACTGGCTCGAGACTCGCATGAAGACGGTGCTCCCCGCGCTCATGCGGTCGCATGGCATCGATATGTGGATCGTGCCGATGCGCGAGTATGCCGAAGACCCGGTCTTCTCGTCGCTCGTGTCGCCGACGACGTTCGCCGCCCGCCGCCGCACGATCTACGTGCTGTTCGACAAGTGTGCCGCCTCCGGGCGGACTGATCCCGGCGACGGCTCCTGTGTCGAGCGCGTTGCGCTCGGCGGTTCGTCGCAAGGCGGGGTCTGGCAGGCGATGCGCTCCACGCTGGCCGTGCAAGCGCCGGTTGGCGGCCAGCAGGCGGAGCTCTGGGGCGACGAACAGTGGAAGCTGCTCAAGCGCGTCGTGGACGAACGGAATCCGCGCGTCATCGGCATTGACTACTCGCGTACGTTCGCCTTCTCCGATGGACTGACGCACGGTGAGTACCTTGGCATGACCGAGGCGCTCGGCGATCGCTGGACGGCGCGGCTAAAGCCCGCCGAGGAGCTGCCGCTGAAGTTCATCGCCTCGCGCGTTGCCGACGAGGACGCGTTCTACGGGCAGTTGATGCAGCTCGCCTGGGAGTTCGTGGGCGAGATGTACTCCTCCAAGGCGATCGTGCCGGGCAAGACACGGACGAGCGACCTTGTGTGGTGGTGGCGTCAACGGGCGAACGACCTCGGACTCGGGACGTGGTTCCAGCCAAGCATCGAGGTGCAGCGCGCCGGCGTGTCCGAGGATTCACTGGGCGCGGATCCGGTGATCCAGCGCGGCGATGTGTTGCACTGCGACGTCGGCATCACCGCGCTCGGCCTCAACACCGACACGCAGCACATGGCGTACGTCCTCAAGGTTGGGGAGAAGGAGGCGCCGGCTGGGCTGCGGCAGGCGTTTGCGAACGGCAATGCGCTCCAGGACATCGTGCTCGCGGAGGTCCGCCCCGGCCGCATGGGCAACGAGATTCTCGCGGCGTCGCTCGCGCAGATGAAGGCCCGCGGCATCAACGGCACGGTCTACTCGCACCCGATCGGGCTGCACGGGCACGGCGCCGGGCCGCTCATCGGACTGTGGGACTACCAGGACGGTGTGCCCGGTCGCGGCGACGCGAAGGTGATCGCCAACATGTGGTATTCCATCGAACTGCAGGCCACGACACCGGTGCCTGAGTGGAAGGGCCAGGCGGTGCGGATGGCGCTCGAGGAAGACATCACGATCGGCACCGATGGCACGCCGCGCTGGGTGCACGGTCAGCAGAAGAAGCTCTGGCTGGTGAAATAGGCGCTGTCCGTCTACAATCCTACCTTCCCCGTCTCTCTCGCCCGCATGAAGAAAGAACTCATCGTCGTTGGTGACCGCGTCCTCATTCGCGTGGAGGATGGCGAAGAGCGCACGAAGGTCGGACTGTATCTGCCCGCGACCGCCGTGGAAGGGCAGCAGGTGCAAGGCGGCACGATCGTGGCCACCGGACCGGGGCAGCCGCTTCCCGCGGTCGAGGAGCATCTCGACGAACCGTGGCGCATCACCTCAGGGCCGCAAACACGGCACGTGCCGATGCAAGCACGCGTGGGTGACTATGCGTTGTTCTTCCGCAAGGCGGCGGTGGAGATCACGTTCGACGACGCACGCTATCTCGTGGTACCGCAGGCGGCGATCCTGGCGCTGGCGCGCTGAAGCAATACATGACGTGACCCCCCAACCTGGAATGGACGTCTGATGATGTATCCCGAACCGATGATCGCGCCGATGCGCGAAGAACTGACCCGACTCGGTGTGCAGGAGTTGCGCACGGCAGCCGAAGTCGCCGAGGTGCTCGGCAATGCCAAGGGCAGCGCGCTAGTGGTGGTGAATTCCGTCTGCGGCTGCTCGGCGCGCAACGCGCGGCCCGCGGTGGCGGCCGCCCTGCGCCATACGGTCACGCCGGATCACCTGTACACCGTGTTCGCCGGGCAGGACGAGGACGCCACGAAAGCGGCGCGCGCGTTCTTCACGGGATATCCGCCATCATCACCGGCCATCGCGCTGCTGAAAGACGGGCAGATCGTGCGCATGCTCGAGCGTCATCAGATCGAGAGTCGCACAGCTGCCGACATCGCGCAGGACCTCGTGGATGCATTCGATCGTCATTGCGTAGCAGGCGCAACGCGCTAAAAAGAATTTGCGCAAACACTCTGGCGCGAATTGACGGAATGATTGTAGCTTGATCATTACCAATGCGAACGTGGCATTGGTTATCGCGGCGGCTTGCGCCGCCTGCGGACAAGAGGACCGGCTTCCGGGAGCCGGTCCTTCTTGTTTTTTGGGCCGCGGTCGACAGAGTGCGAATGAATAACCTCGCATGTAACGTCCGGCTTGCCCTGTTTCTTTTCGCCGTACTCTTTATATTGCAAAGTAGAAATGCACCGCCCTGATTCCCGTCCACCGGCCGCGCTCGCCGAGCATGCCGCCGACCAGCTCGCGTTCATTCGCGACACGATGGTGCGCGCCGGGCGCTTTACGGCGGTGTCGGGAAGCGGGATGATCGGCACGGGTGTCGTCGGCGTTGTCGCCGCTGTGCTGTCGCCGCGGATGTCATCGCCGATGCAGTGGTTCTTGCTCTGGCTCGGCGCGGCGGCCGCGGCAATCACCGTCTCGCTCACAGCGGTGGCGCGCAAGGCACGGCGGTCAGGACAGTCGCTGCGCGCCGGCCCGGCGCGGACCTTCGCGCTGGCCTTCGCGCCGCCGCTGGCAGCCGGTGCCCTGCTCACCGCAGCGTTGGCAGTCGCCGGGCATTGGTCGTTGATGCCGGGCACGTGGCTGCTCTGCTATGGTGCCGCCGTGGTGTCGGGCGGCGCGTTCTCGGTGCGCGCCGTGCCGGTCCTTGGCTCGGTGCTCGTTCTCCTCGGTGCAGTCACGCTCTTCGCGCCGATAGCGGCACAGGCGTGGCTACTGGGCGCCGGCTTTGGCGCGGCGCACTTGCTCTTCGGTCTCTTCATCGTGAGGTACCACGGTGGCTAAGGCAACCTCATCCGCGGCGCGACGCGGCGATCGCAAACCGCCGTCGCCAGCCCCAGCGCTCGCTCCCGTGCTTGGCGGCGAGCCGGTGCCGGCCGCGCTCGACAAACTCATTCACGATCGTGTGCGCCTCGGCATCATCAGCGCGCTCGCCGTCAACGATCGCTTGAGCTTCACCGACCTCCGCGACGTGCTGCGGCTCACCGACGGCAATCTCAGCGTGCACGCCCGCAAGCTCGAGGAAGGCGGCTACCTCACGTGCCAGAAGGGATTCGACGGTCGCGTGCCGAAGAGCGAGTTCCGCCTCACGGCGGCTGGCAAGCGTGCGCTCGAACGTTACCTCGGGCACATGGAAGCGCTGATTGAGGCGACGCGGGCGCGCTAGCGCGCGCTAGCGCGCGCTAAGGCGCGCTAAGGCGCGCTAAGGCACGCTAGGGCGCGGAGTGCAACAGATTACAACAGAATCCAACAGAGTAGAACGGAGTACCACAGAATGCGACGGAGGGGTGCGGCAGCCATCGCCGCATCCCTCCGTCCCGTTCTGTAACAGTCTGCCGGATTCTGGCGGATTCTGTTGGATTCTGTCGTACTCAGTGAGCTATGCCTGCCTAATCCACCGCGCCAGCTCTCGCATGCTCGGCCGCTTGCCATACATCAGCAACCCGACGCGGTAGATGCGCGCCGACAGCCAGACGCAGAGCGCGCAGGTGACCGCCACGCCCGTCAGCGTCGCCGCGAGCTCGTACCACGGGATCTGAATAGCGCTCATGCGCATCGGCATGATGACCGGCGCAGAGAACGGAATCCAGCTCACGATTTCGGCCAGCCGGCTCGTCGGGTTCAGCATCACCGGCTGCGCGAAGATGATGCTGAAGACGAGCAGCATCACTACTGGCTGCGCGGCCTGATTGGCATCTTCCTGGCTTGACACCATCGCGCCGACCGCCGCGAACAGCGCCGCGTAGAGCCCGTATCCGAGAATGAAGAAGAGGACGAGCGCCGCAATCAACATGGGCGGGACCTGCGGCAGCGAAATCGCCGGAGCGGCAGGCATGCCCATCTTCACGAAGATCGGCTCGCGGAAATGGTAGAACGCTGTCGCACTCAACAACCAGACCGCCTGCTGCAGGAGGCCGACCGCACCAACGCCGATCACCTTGCCGGCGAGCAATACGTCGGTCGAAACCGATGACACGATCACTTCGGCCACGCGCGTCGTCTTCTCCTCGAGTACGCCGCGCAGGATGTTCTGTCCATAGAGCACGATCATCATGTAGAGCAGGAAGGCGATGACGAAGCCGAAGATCGCGCTGCCGATGCCCGACCCGCCGCGTCCCTTATCGGTGATGCGCTCGGCGCTCATGTTGACCCTGACTTGCGTGAGCTTCTCCACGCGTTTGGGGTCAAGCCCCTCGCGCTCCAGCCGCTGGCAGAGGATGGCCGAGCGCAGCGCCTGCTCGATGATCTGAATTTCGTTCAGAGACGACGCGTTGCGTCCGGCGTACGATGCCTTCTGCTGCTGGATCGTCAGCGAATCAAGCACCAGATAGCCTCGCCGCAGCTTGTTCATGACGTCGTGCGTGGCGAGCGACTCTGCCGCGGCCATCTTGTCGGGCGCGACGACCACCACCTGCGTGACATTCGCATCGCCCATCGGCCCGCCGCCAAGACGCGTGGCCACCCGGTCGCCAAGCCCTGTGCCCGTGGCGTCAATGATGCGGATGTCGCTGACTTTCACATCCTTCATGCCGCGCACCGACAAGTACGCCGGCAGCACCATGATGACCGCAAAGAAGACCGGACCGAAGATGGTGACGATGATGAACCACTTCGTACGTACGCGCTCGAGGAACTCGCGCTTGGTCACCGCCCAGAGCTTAGCCATGACCTGTCATCCCCTCCTCTACGCTGCCCGCCCCGACCCGGTCGAGGAAGATCTGGTGGAGCGATGGCTGAATCAACTCGAAGCGCTGCACCTGTGCCCCGGCCCCGATGAGCCGCTGCAGCAGGAGTTGCGCATCACCGCCAGCGGTGAGTTCGATCTCGAAATAGCGGTTGTTGTCGTCCATGCGCGACACCAGCGCATGGTCGGCGAGAATCGCCGACACGCCATCAGACGGTGCGCCGGCGAGTGCGAGCGCCACGTTGCGCTTGTGGTGCTCCGACTTCACGCCGGCAACGGTACCGTCGAGCACCTTGTCGCCGCGGGCGATGATGCAGACGGAGTCGCAGAGGCGCTCGGCGTTGTCCATAAGGTGCGTCGAGAAGACGACCGTTTTGTTGCGGTGCTTCAGCTCGACGACCGTGTCCTTGAGCGCCTGTGCGTTGATTGGATCGAGTCCGCTGAACGGTTCGTCGAGGATAACGACATCTGGATCATGCAGCAGCGTGCCGATGAACTGTACCTTCTGCTGCATGCCGCGGGAGAGTTCGTCCACCTTGGAAAGGCCCCAATCTTTCTCGGGGCTGCGGAGCGAAAGCCGTTCCAGCCATTCGGTAATGCGGCGGTCCGCCGTCTTGCCGTCAACGCCCTTGAGCTCCGCGAGGAAACGAAGGAGACGGCGCACCTGCATCTTCTTGTAGAGTCCGCGCTCTTCGGGCAGGTAGCCGAGTCGGTCGAGCAGTCCGGGCGACGTGTTCGGCGCGCCGAGTACGTTGACCGTTCCAGAATCGGGAGCGATCACGTTGAGGATCATCCGGATCGTCGTGGTCTTGCCGGCGCCGTTGGGGCCGAGGAGCCCGTAGACCGCGCCGCGCGGCACGTCGAGCGACAAGTCGCGGACGGCCACGTGTCCGGCGAACTGCTTGGTGATCCCCCGGAGTTCGAGGGCAATATCTGTCATGAGAACACGGGTTAGGGTGCGAACGAATATACGGCATCGCGCGAGGTGTGCGGGGTGCGGGTGTGGCGAAGCGGGGCACGGAACGCGCGCCACGGCGCCTTGAGTGCAGCCGGCAATTGAGTGACACTACGCTCATGCCGTTCCGCCGGATTGTTGCCTTTACCCTCCTTGCCACCGCCTGTGGAGGGTGGTCGGGTGAGCACGCTGCATCGCGCACGCTCGTCGCGTTCAACGCGGGTTCACTCGCGCGGCCGTTGCGAGCCGCCCTCGATTCGTTCGCGGCACGCGAGGGAGTCGAGGTGCTGCAAGAAAGTGCCGGCTCGCTCGAGACAGCGCGTAAGCTCACCGAACTCGGCAACGTTCCGGACATCATTGCGCTGGCGGACGAGGAAGTCTTCCCGCAGCTGTTGATGCCGGCCCACGTGACGTGGTATGCGCAGTTCGCGCATAACCGTATGGTGTTGGCCTACACCCCACGGTCGCGCGGGGCCGGTGAAATCACGGGTGACAACTGGTGGCAGGTCGTGCTGCGCGCCGGCGTGGAAACGGGTCGCAGTGACCCGCAGCTCGACCCCAACGGCTATCGGACGCTGTTGGTGCTCCAGCTTGCCGAGCGACACTACGGACGCCCCGACTTGGCGGCGCGGCTGTTGCGCGCCATGCCCGCGCGCAACGTGCGTCCCAAGGAAGCCGACCTGGTCGGTCTGCTGCAGGCAGGTGAGTTCGACTACATCTGGTCGTACGAGTCCATGGCGCGCAATCAAGGACTGCGCGTTGTGCACCTTCCCGACGCGATAGACCTCTCGTCACCCACTGATTCCGCAGCCTACGCACAGGCGACTGTTCGAGTGCGCGGCAAGGGAACGGACTCGGTGACCTTCCGGGGAAGACCGATCGTGTACGCACTCTCGGTGCCACGCGCCGCGCCGCACCGTGAACTTGCGGAGCGGTTCGTGCGGTATGCGCTGTCGCCTGACGGCCGCCGCGTGCTGCGCGCGCAGGGACTCGACGCGCTCGATCGGCCTGTCGTCGTGGGAACGAGCGCCCCCGCGGGGATTGTGCCGTGATGTCGGCGCCGCTGGCGAGCCCCAGCGCGGCTCCCGCACGCGGGACGCAACGCGTAGCGGCGGTACTCGCCGCGCTGGCGAGCTCGCTGCTATTGCTCTTCCTCGCCGTGCCCATCGGGAAGCTGATTGCGTCGGGCGGCGCGGAGGGCGTGCGGCGGCTGGCGACCGATACGGAGTTGCGACAGGCACTCTGGCTGACGGCAACGACGGCCACGGTTGCCACGCTGCTCGGAATGGCCGGCGGAACACCGCTTGCGTACCTGCTTGCCCGCCGTGATTTCCGTGGACGCGCCGTGCTGTCGGCACTGCTCGACCTACCGCTGCTGATTCCGCATCCGGTGGCCGGCATTGCGTTGTTGTTGCTGCTGGGACGGGAGTCGGCGGTCGGGAGCGTGCTGCTCAGCGCGGGCCTGCGCGTGGTCGGCACGCCGCTGGGCATTGTCGCCGCGATGCTGTTTGTCGCGGCACCGCTGTTCATCAGTGGCGCACGCGAAGCATTTGCCCGCGTAGACCCGCGGTACGAGGCCGTCGCCCGCACGCTCGGAGATTCACCGATAGGCGCATTCCGGCGCATCACGCTGCCGCTGTCACGCCGCGGGCTCATCGCATCGGCGGTCGTGATGTGGGCGCGCGCGGTCAGTGAATTCGGCGCCATCGTCGTGCTCACGTACAACCCCAAGGTCGCCAGCGTGCTGAGCTATGACCGCTTCACAGGCTTCGGTCTGCGTGAAGCGCTCCCCGTCGCCGCGGTGCTCGCCCTGCTTGCGCTGATTCCCCTCACTGCGTTGCGCACGCTGCGCGGCGCCGACGATGGGGTCTCGCCATGATCGAGTGCCGCGCCATCAGCAGCCGTCATGGGAGCTTCCACCTCACGGAGGTGTCGTTCACCGTCCCGACCGGACAGTACGGCGTGGTGATCGGCCCGGCGGGCTCGGGCAAGACAACGCTGCTCGAGACCATCGCCGGTGTGGTGCCGACGATGTCCGGCGTACTACTGCTGCACGGGCACGACTGCACAACGCTGGCCCCTGAGGCACGCGGACTTGGGCTCGTCTACCAGCACGCCTTTCTCTTCCCGCACTTGAGCGTCGCGGCGAACATCGGCTATGGCGCCGCGTCAGCTGATGTGGCCGAAGAGGTCGCCCGCCGGTTCGGCGCCGACACACTGGCTGGGCGACCGGTGCGCGCGCTCTCCGGCGGCGAGCGGCAGCTGGTCGCGCTCGCCCGGGCATTTGCGCGCCGGCCGTCGGTGGTGCTGCTCGACGAACCGTTCAGCGCACTCGATCCACGCCGCCGCACGATCGTGCGGCGTGAAGTGCGCACCCTGCACCGCGCTTGGGGCGTGACGACCCTGCAGGTGACGCACGACTTCACCGAAGCCGGCCTGCTCGGCGACGTGGCCATCCTACTCGATGGAGGCCGCGCGCTGCAGTCCGGTGCGCCGGATGACGTCTTCCGGCGGCCGGCGTCGCCGTACATCGCGGAGTTTCTGGGTGCAGAGAACGTGCTTGCGGGCACCGTGCGCGTGCTCGAGGACAAGGCGCCCGACTGGATCGACAGCGACCCGTCAACAATTGCGCACGGCAACCGCGCCATTGAATTCACGACGGGTCCGCTGACGCTCTACACGATTGGCGATTTTCCAGTCGGTGACGGCTACGCGGTGATTCGCGCCGAGGAAATTGTGCTTTCGCTCGAACCGCCCTCGGGTTCGGCGCGCAACCGGTTCCGCGGCGTCGTGTCGGAGCTGGCCACGCTGGGGGCGCTGACGCGCGTGACAGTGGAGGTTGAGGGCGTACCGCTGGTCGCCTCGCTCACGACACGGTCCGCGAAGGAACTGTCGCTAACGGTGGGGACGACGGTGACGGCGTCGTTCAAGGCGATGGCAGTGCATCTGTGCTAACGGCCGGCGGAGCATTACACGCGGGCGCTGCCCGCGAGCCGACTCAGCGCATTGACCGCATCATCCTTCCCCAGATGCGAACAAGCGATTGGCGCGGCAACACACGCGCCATGAGCGCCATCGCTTTGGTGCGCCCTCCAACCAAGAGTGTCATCGAGCGACCGCGCTCAATGGCTGCCAACGTGAGAGCAGCAACTACCGTCGCCGGCATGAGCCGCTCACCCTGTACGCGCTTCACACCGCTCGCCGCCTGAAATCCGGTGTCGGTGCCACCGGGACAGACCGTGATGACGCGGATCCGCGACGATGCCAGCTCCTCGGCCATTGCCTCGCTGAAACTCAGAACGAATGCCTTGGACGCGGCATACGCGGCCATTCCGGGAAGCGGTTGGAACGCCGCCGAAGACGCCACATTGACGATCGTGCCGCCCGAGACCTGCTTCTTCATTCGGCGCAGTGCCCGGGTGGAGCCCTCGGCGAGCGCCGAGATGTTGACAGCGAGCAGACGAGCCTGCGCGTCATCGGGCACGTCGGACACATCGCCGCGCACACCGATGCCGGCGCAGTTCACGATACCGGCTAGCGGACCGTCATCAATGACCCTGTCGAACAGCGATCGACCGTTAACCGTCGAGAGGTCAGCAGTTATTGGCAGCGTCTCCGGACATTCCAGAGTGAGCGCTGCCAACCCTGGCGCGTCACGGTCGAGAGCCACGACCTGACACCCCGATGTGTGCAACTGTACGGTGATCGCGCGTCCGATGCCACTTGCCGCACCCGTCACGATCCAACGACCACCGCCAGGGGCAGTGTGCCGTGCGAGTTCGATGAGTCCCCGACGACGCGAAACGGAGGGTGTGAAGCCTAACGCGCTCAGACGTGCGCCGCTCGCCATCAGCACATCGGAGCTGAGGCACTGCACGGACAAGGGCAGCCAGCGCCGGATGAGGCGAACCGAAGCCGCGACCATGCTTGGCCACGCGATGTTGCCGGCGTTCCGCCCGGTGATGTCGCCGAGTTCGTGAAACAGTTCGCCAATCGAAACAGGCACGCCGTCGGTTGCGAAGTACGTCTGACCTTGCGCCGCCTCATGAGTGCCGGCAAGGAGCATGGCCGAGCAAACGTCATCCACGTGAACAACGCTGACGTGTCCCGGGAAGCCAATGCGTGTGATCAGCTTGCCCGCGCGCACCATGTCAAGAAACACTCGCAGGTGGCTGTCGGCGCGCATGCCGGGGCCATACACCCACGTCGGACGAACAATTGCGAAGGGCAGCCCCGAGGCAGCGACGAGCCGCTCGCCCTCCAGCTTGCCTTCACCGTACCGCGTGAGGGGATGCGGAACCGCGGTTTCATCCAACGGCGTCGTGCAGCGATCGCCCGGGGTGCGATCCACCGCCCCGATCGAACTGGCGTAGACGACGCGAGTTGGTGCACACCGGTGCAACGCCTCCAGCAGCTGACCCGTGGAGCGCACATTGTTGCGATAGCCGGCCTCACCACTCGAAACGGAAGCGTTCGCGGCGAGATGAAGGACGAGCGATCCTTGCCCGCACGCCACCACAATCTCCCCGATTGGCGCCTCGGCGAGATCAAGCGCGTGAATTTCAACGGCATCGCGCAGGACACGCGGCAGCGTTTCAGGGTGTCGTGCAATCGCCACCACATGCGCGCTCTCGCCGCCAACGCCGTCGCGCAGCACGCGACGCAGGAGCTGTTGCCCAATGAATCCGGTGGCCCCGGTAATCACGACCCGCTTCATGATGCGATACCGTGCAGTTCGGCGCAGGCAGGCTTCGACGCCGCCGTCTCCCAGAAGGACGCGATCATGACGATCGGCAGCAGCAATGGACCGAGCGCGGTGGCCACGCGGGTCCAGGCGGGATGCGGCCCCGCATCGGCTGTTCTGCCCTTCTTGGCCCGGTTGTAGAAGAAGTTGTGGCTTCCCGTCAGCAGGTTGAGGAGTGTCTGGTACCAGCCGAACAATGCGTACTCGGCGCTCCACCAGTGCGGCGCGAGTTGGCTGAATCCCGCCCGGCGCATGACGGTCGCGAGTCCTTCGAGACTGAAGTGCGTGACGTGATGGGGAATGTCGGCATAGCACCAGTGAGTGCCGCCGACGTCGGCTTGCAGCGAGTCGAGGTTGGGCACGCAGACATACAATACGCCGCCCGGACGCAGCAACCGTCGTGCGAGCGCGAGCGTCGCGGCGGGGTTGGGCACGTGCTCGAGTGCGTGCCACATCGTGATGCCGTCCAGCGAGTCATCGGCGATGCCAGCCGTGGCGACTGCGCGCTCGTCAAACGGGGCGGGGACAAACTGAACGCCGACCGCTGGGTCAGCAAAGCGGCCATTCGCGGCATTCGGTTCGAAGACAATCACATCACAGCCGGTCGCACCGAGCGCGTTGGCGAAGGCACAGGCGCCGCCTCCGATGTCCGCAACACGCGGCCGATGGTCTGCCGGAAGATGTGGACGCACGCGTTCCACCCGTGTGCGAACGAAGCGGCGCATCAACGCGCGTTGCGCGACGCTTCGTGTGGTGCCTTGAACGTCGGGCGTGATGACGCGCGCCAGCTCGTGCGGTGCGGGGTCGGTGCGCGCCACCTCGCACCGCGTACAGAGCACGGCGCCGAACGCGCCGAAGTCTCGCAGGTCAGCGCTCGTCTGCAAGTGCAGTCCCATCTGCGAATCGGAGCCGGCGCCGCACGAGGGACAGCGAGAATCCTGCGCGATGCCTGGTGATGCGCGGTGCGTTCTCCAGACTTCGAGATTGCGGTGTGTGCGAGAGAAGAATCCGGCGGCGAACCCGACACGGCCGGCCTGTTCCACAAGACGGCGCCCTGCGGTGCCGATCCAGTTGGCTGGCGCCGCGGCCCGCGTGACGCGCGATGACGACATCGTGACACGAGCCACGCTCCGGCCCGTTTGGCGCAATCGCGAGAGGGCGTCGCGCACTGCCTCGGCGCCTGTGCCACGATTGCGAAGGAGCATCAGGTCAGCAATGTCGCCTGATCGCACCAGCAGGCCGATGCCGTCTGTGGCACTGATTCCGAGGACCGCGTCGGCATCGGCGCTGGCGGCGAGTAGAGCGTGGCGGTCCACGTCGCCGAGGTCCGCAGGCCCCGTGCAGAGCAGCACGGCATCCGCCGTCATCTTCGCCGTTCCCTCGCGCCAGGCCTCGGGAAGCGACACGGTTGTCGACGGCGACACGATCGTCAGCGAGCGAACCTCCGGCCGCGCGCCCACGATCAGGCGTCCTCAGCTGCGGTCGCGGGCACGCGTTTCAGTGACGCTCTGGGAATGTCCACGGTGACGAGCAGTATCTCGTTGGCCACGAGGAATGGCAAGGTGACCGCTCGCCGGCGGCCTCGCGATGCTGCGGCGTGGCAAGAAGCAAGCACTACACTCCGCAGGCCTGCGCCGTTCGCTTCACGTCAAGAATGGAATAGTCGGCGTCTTGATACGTCAGCACGCTCCCAGCCGGCATGATAGATTCGGCGGGCAGCACGTAGTAGTTCACGCCTTCAGTTGCCATCCGCTGCAGCCTGGCGCATTTCGGACGGAGGTACGGCCTTGGGTCGAAATTGTGCGGCGCCTTGACGACGACGCCCAGCGTCTTCAGCCGGTCCACCGCCGGGAAGACGAAATCGCGCACGTACATCAGTTGATTGATGTCGTGCACCGTGACGTAAACACCTCGACGTGCGACAAGCCGAAAGCGCAGCCAGCTGGCATCCACCGGCGGTATCGCGAACAAGCTCCCCGGCGGGGAGTTGTTCAACGCCCAGCGCATCACTCCAGCCTCCTTGGGCAGAGGGCGGGACAGGTGAAGGCGCGCACTGATGCTCGCTGGCGACTCCGGCAGCCATGGTCTCCCGAACGGCTTCGCGAGGACGACGGCGAGGACAGGTAGTGCGAAGACCACTGACAGCGTTGGCCAGCCGCGCTGCGCTTTCTCCGTCCCTGCTGTGACGTTGGGAGCGGCGAGGAGCATCGCCAGGCTGATCAGGCCGACGGCGAAGATCATCCACCGGAGCGATGTCGTGGGTTCCATCACACCGTCCAGCAACGGCGCCTGCCGTGCGAACACTGCCAGCAGCGAGACAATGCCGCACGTCCATGCCGCGACACCGGCCAGGGCCAATCGCCGGTCCGTGGACGGACGCAACACGATGCCAAGAGCGATGGCCAAGGCGGCCTCGGCAACGAGGCGATCCGGATGCACCACAGCCACGGCACCGGCCCACGGCGCCACAAACGCGTACTTGCCCGGGTACGAGCGGCGAGTCAGCGTCGTCAGCGCAAGTCCCATGATGAGCGGCTTGGCCAGCAGTGACGCGCGAATGAGGTACAGCGGCATCAACGCCGGAATTGGTGCGAGGTTCATCACAACGATCCACGAGACGGCGATTCCCACTAAGATGATGACCGCTCGCTGCGCTCGCCGCGCCGTATCAGTGCCAAGTTGCATCGCACCCATGATTGCCAAGACGAATGCAAGGATGTACCACGGATACCCATCCCTCCAATGGTCGCGCACGAAGGTGTGGTATCCGAAGATCCGGAACACCGCCCACAGTTGATCGTCGGAACCGGCGCCTGATACGGCCCGATGCTGGAGGAGGTAGATCAGGTTCGGAGCCGCCACCAGCATCGCGGGAGCCCACGCCGACCAGAAGAGCTTCGCCGACGGACGCCATGCCGCGATGCTGACGACAGCGATGCCAGCGCACAGTCCCAACGATGGGTGGACGTCGAACGCCAGCGCAGCATATAAGAGCGCAGGGCGCAAACGGCCCTCGAGTGCCGCGGCGATCGCCAGCAGACCCAGCGGCACCGCGGCAGACGCGGTGATGAACGACAACATCGGCTGGGCAGACCAGTTCAGCGTGCCGCGGTAGATCGGCGTCGCGGCGATCGCCAGCACGAGCACGACGCGCTCACGGTCATTGAGTGCCATCGCGCCCGCGAGTCGCCAAACCGCAAGAAAGAACGCCAGAAATGACAGGACAAGCAGGACGTACCAGGCGATGTCGGCATTGATGCCGAGCGTCCAGAGAACACTCGCTGCCTTATAGAGGTGAAAAGGTCCGTGGACGCTTCCTGTCACCAGCAGGTCACTGCTGGGATACGTGCCGGGACTGGCCGTCTCGATCGCAATCGGAAGAGCCAGCCACTCATCGAATGCCGCGGGAGCGCCTCGGTATGCGAGCACATAGGCGGTGGCGCCGCACGCGGTCGCCAACGACGTGGCGAATGACGGGAATCGGGTCAGGGCGTTTCGTCTCGCAACGGCAGGAAGGACAGCGATTCAATCACTCTGGCCGCCAGCGCACGATTGGCACGAAGGATCTCGTCTTCGCGCTGCCATGCGTCGGGTGTCGCGTCGGCTGTCGCGTCGGAACGCGGCTCGAACAGTCGAACTTCCGTCAACGGCACTTCGCACGAGACTCCACCGCTGCCTCGCACGATGAACTGTCGCATCGCGACATCGTATGAAACATCCAAGGCCCGGGCAAGCGCCGCGAGCTGATTCCGTCCGGCGTCACCGGTGACACGCCGCTGCCGGAGCTTCAATTCTTCCAGCAGTACGTGTCGCAGCGCAAAGATGCGCGGGTTGATGGACTCCCGGGGTTCGTAGAGCATCAGGCGCCTACTTTCGGCAGACGACGGCCATGTTCCAGGCCCACCATCTCAGGCCTGGGACACGCAGGAGCACGCGGTCAATCGCCGCCAGTAACCGATACAGCGGTGCAATGGACACGTAGTCCGTGATGATCTTCTTCCAGTATCGCTCAGCGTTCGGATGAACGCGCTGGCCAAGGAAGAACCAGATGAACACGCCGAGCGTAGCCAGCCAGAAGTACCGCACGTCAACGCGCTGAAACGTTTGCTGGAGCAGGCGCAAGTCGTCGACGCCAAGCGGATGCTCGTCGGCCGTGCGCACTGCCGTGGCTATTCGTCGGTACACGTTGATCACGGGGTTGTAGCGCAGCGGGTCCCAGAAGACCGCCATGCCACCCGGCCGGAGGATGCGATGCACCTCACGCAGGCACTTTGCTTGATCCACGTGATGCAGCACGTTGGCGCCATAGACGACATCGACGGAGGTGTCCGCCAGCGCGAGCACCGCGCCATCCATCTGTACGGGCGTGATGGTTGTGTCATGGAGCGCGGCAACGCGCCTCGCAACGGCCAGCATGCCGCCGCTGAGGTCGGTGGAAATCACGCGCGCTCCGTGCAGGGCGAACCACGTCGAGGCCTCTCCGAGTCCGGCGCCTAGTTCGAGCACGGTCTTGCCGCGCACGTCGCCGAGCGAGGCATGGATCCACCGATTCTCCGGGCAAGTCGGTAGCGTGAATGCCTCGTGGACCGGCACGGACGCCGGATCCACGGAGTGCGCCCACTCATCGTGGAACGCCTCCTCACGGTCGAGCGCGTGATGACCGCCGGTCACGAGATCACCGGCAATGCTCGCGTGACGTCCGCATGCCGCGGCACGACTTCGAGCAGGGCGCCAGCGAGCGTGTGATCCACTGGATGCGCGGCGTTGATCTCGCCGATGATCTCGAGCAACTGGGCTGACGTCAGTGGCCACGGCTTGCGAACGCGCGTACTCGCGAGAAAGATCGCCGAGCGCCGAAGCGTCGTGAGCGGCCAACGCGCGGTAATCGTCATCTCGGGAAAACTGCCATACATGCAGCCGCCACACCGCCTCACGATGTCGTGCACCGCGCTGCGCAGTTCACGCCTCCGGTACCAGCGGGGAAACTCCGGGTGCCACACGGGATAGCTCTCCCGCAGCACGTGGTCGCAACAAGGCTGCAGGTCGCCGTTGGGGCGCACCGCGAAGTACAGCCCCGGTGAGTCGCATACGTCGTTGTTGCGCCGCCGCCACGTCACGGGCTCGCGGCGGATGAAGTGTTTCACGTTTTCGATAAACTCCGGCGAGTCGTACAGCAGGTAGCCGCGCCGCTTCAGCGCTAGGCATTCGGCGAGGATCTCGTCAACGAACGGGTACATCGCCTGCGGGAAAATCATCTCGCGATCGTAGCTGCGGAAATTGTGCGGATCCGCGGGGTCGGCGACGTGCGCCGGCACCAGAGACACGTACCAGCCCACGCGCGTGGCGAACCGGATGATGTTCGGGATCTCGAGGAGGTTCTGCGGTGACAGCACGGTGCCGAACGCGGCAAACGAGTCTCGCGGCGGGTACGCGTGCGTCACCCGACTGATGGCATCAATGGCACGCATCCAACTCCGGTCGTGCGAGCCATTCAGGAAGTCCTGCTTTTCCGGGAGCAGTGAGTCGAGGGAGATGGAGATGTCTCGCGCGCCGGACGCCGCCGCCTGCTGGAGCTGGTCAAGCGTCGCGAGTCCGTTGGTCTGCGTGCGCACGTGCAGGCCGCGGCTTGTGAACGCGTGGATGATGCCGGGAAGATCGCGCCGCACGAACGGTTCGCCGCCGGTGAGCAGCACGATGCCGGTGCCGATCGCCGCCAAGTTGTCGGCCATCGCCTCGACCTGCGGCAGCGACACCTCGCCGACATCGGCGTTCGCGTAGATGATGTTGCACTGCTTGCAACTGAGGTTGCAGCGCGCCGTCACGTAGAACTGCACGTACAGCGGGTGCCGTCCCCGGGCCAGCAGGCCACGCGCCAGCCGCAGCTTGGTGCGCAGGGAGAACATTAGGCTTGGCGTTCGAAGCCGATACGTTCCTTCACGACGTAGAGCGGCCGCGACTTCACTTCGCCGTAGATGCGGCCCACGTACTCGCCGATCACGCCCAGCGACAGGAGCTGCACGCCGCCCAGGAACAGCGTGCCGATCCACTGTGCCGCCCATCCCGGTACGACCCCGACGGTGAACAGCTTGATGTAGAACGCATACACGATACCAGCCATCGAGAGCGCCGAGACGAAGAACCCGAAGTATGAGACAAGCCGCAGCGGCACGGTCGAGAATGAGAAGATGCCGTCGAGTGCGAAGCTCAGCATGCGGCCAAACGGGAACTTCGTCTGTCCCGCGGCGCGCGGCTGTCGCTCGTAGGCGACTCCCTCGTGCCGGAAGCCGACCCACACGACGAGGCCGCGCAAGAAGCGGTCTCGCTCCGGCAGCGTGCGCATCGCGTCCACGACACGCCGGTCAAGCAGGCGGAAGTCGCCGACGTCGGCCGGAATCTCCCGGTTGCCCAGTGTCTGCAGGAGCCGGTAGAAGAGATGCGCTGTGCCGCGCTTGAACGCGGACTCGCCGCGCCGGGTAGCCCGCACGCCGTACACGACGTCTGCTCCCTCGCGCCACCGCGCCACCATGTGCGCGATGACCTCGGGAGGATCCTGCAAGTCGGCATCGATGACCGCGACCGCGTCTCCCGTCGAAGCGTCAAGCCCGGCCGTTAGGGCGTACTGATGGCCGAAGTTCCGCGACAACGCGACGATGCGAACACGCGAATCCCGCGCCGCGATGGCCCGTAGCTTGAGGAACGTCCCATCGCGGCTGCCGTCGTCAACATAGATCAGCGTCGCTTGCACGGCCGCCATGCCCTGAGCCACTGCGGTCAGACGCTGGTGCGTCTGCTCGATGACTGCTTCTTCATTGAAGCAGGGTACGACGATGTCGAGGGTGCAAGGGTCCGTTCTCGTCACTGTCCCCGCTCCGAAGTGTGCACGATCCGTCATGATGCAGTATACGCCGCGACCGGCACGGGCGGCGGTGCCGCCGCCCCGCGCAGGAAGGTCCCTTTGCCTAGAGCTGGTCCAGCCTCTCGCGTCCGATGACCGGATTCCACTGAACTAGTTCGTAGTTCGCAAAACCGAGCTTGAAGAACGGGTCGCCATCGCGCACCGCGTCCAACGCAGCCGCCGGATTGTCGTCGGCCACGCGCAGCAGCAAGGCGCCACCCGTGCGGGGGACGAACGGCCCCGATGCGAGCAGCGTGCCCTTCGCCTTCAACTCGCGCAGCCACGCGCGGTGCAACTCGGTGTTCGCCTCGATTACCTCGAGCGGCACGCGGTAGCGAATCAGCACTAGGGCGTACACCGGCTACCACCCGATGCCGTAGTCTTCGCCGTGGTTCGAGGCCGCACCCCACATCGTCTTGTGCTTGCGGTCGAACAGGATGGCCGTGATCGGTCCCGACGTGCGCTCCTCGAACTCGAGCACGTAGCCCATGCGCAACAAGTCGCGTCGCACGTAAAACGGCAGCGACTCCGCGGCGAGCATTCGCCCAGGCCGGCTTTCGTGCTGCCCGAACGACGAGCGCATCTGGAACGAGTTGATGTTCGGCGCCTCCACCGCTTCCTGCGGCGTCATTCCGAACTCCGTCACGTTGAGCAGGAACTGCAGCAGGTTCTGGTCCTGCGAATCGCCGCCCTGCACGGAGAACGCGATGTACGGCGTGCCGTCCCTGAACGCGAGCGTCGGCGTCAGCGTCACGCGCGGCCGCTTGCCAGGTTCGACCACGTTGAATGGACCGTCTTCGGGTGCCGTATTGAACGCCTGCATGCGCTGAGACAGCCCCACGCCCGTGCGGCCGGCGATCACGGCCGGCGGCCATCCGCCCGATGGCGTCACTGAGATCACCCACCCCTCTTCATCCGCGGCCTGGATTGATGTCGTTCCCGCGTAGAACGCCTCTTTGAATGCCGAGTCTACCGTCTGCCGTCTACCGTCTACCGTCTCCATTGGTGGCAGTCGATCTTGCTGTCCACTCCTCGGCAGGTTCGTCGACGCCGGCAGCACCGTCCACGCGTCAAGCTGCGCCTTCAGCGGATTCGCGCGTCCCTCGAACGGGTACGGATCACCCGGCTTGATGCCGGTGTCGCTGCGTGTCCAGTCAATCTGCGCGTAGCGCGCCTTCCCATACTCCTTGCTTAGCAGCCCCTTCATCGGCTGGTCCTTCGCGAATGCCGGATCGCCATAGTAGAAGTCGCGATCGGCGAAGGCCATGGACATCGCCTGATAGACCGTGTGCAGATAGCGCGCGCTGTTGTAGCCCATCGCCTTAAGATCGGCGTTCTCAAGGATGTTGAGCGCCTCGAGCATCGCCGGGCCCTGCTGCCACTGCTGCAACTTGTAGACCTCCACGCCCTTGTAGTTCGTCGAGAGCGGCTCCTCGATCTTCACCTTCCAGTTCGCGAGATCCTGCAGGGTGAAGAGACCGCCTTCCTCCTGCATGCCGCGGACGAGCTCCTGCGCAATGTCGCCCTTGTAGAAGCGATCGTACGCCGCGTAGATGGCTTCCTTGCGGCTCTTGCCGGCCTTCAAGGCGGACTGCTCGGCCTCCACCAGCTTGCGCAGCGTCACGGCCAGGTCCTTCTGCACGAACACTTCGCCAGCTTCCGGCGCTTCGCGCTTCTCCCCGAGATGCGGGAGATAAACGGCCTTGGAGTACTTCCACTGCTTGATGCGCGCCTTGTTCGTTTCGATCAGGTTGGCCGTCTGCGCCTCGATGGCGTAGCCGTCGGCCATCTCAATGGCCGGCGCGAGCACATCCTTGAGCGACAGCTTGCCGTACTCGGCGAGCATCGTCAGCAGTCCACCGGGCGTGCCAGGCGTCACCGCCGCCAGCGGCCCGAACTCCGGAGGATACCGATAGCCCTTCCCTCGGTAGAACTCCGCTGTCGCGCCGGTCGGCGCCACGCCGAGTGCGTTGATGCCGATGACCTTCTTAAGGCCCGGATGGTAGATGAGAGCTTGGGTCTCGCCGCCCCAACTCAGCACGTCCCACATCGTGGTGACCGCGCCAAGCATCGCGCACGCCGCATCAATGGCGTTGCCGCCCTTGGTGAACATCATGGCGCCCGCGGTTGCCGCGAGCGGCTTGCCGGTGACGGCCATCCAGTGGCGGCCGTGCAGCGGCGGCTTGGCGGTGCGCTGGGCTGACAGCGGGCTGACGATCGCGCTCACTGCGGCAACGATCAGGAAGAAAGAGATCACGAAGCGTCTGCGCATCCGTTGAATCCTCAGTCAGTGGTGCCCGCGCGACGCGGGCAAATTCGAAGGCCCGCACCCGGCGCGAGCCACCACGAATACTCTATGAAACGCGCGATCGTTGGCTAGGGCTCTCGCTCGCGGGCGCCCGTCGGCCACGATACCTTCGACCTCATGACACGCGTGACGCTTCTCCTCGTCGCCCCCCTCCTATTCGCTCTCGTGGCGCCACAAGCCTTGGCCCAAGGCTTGGGCACGCCTGACGACGCCATCCGCATCAATCAGGTGGGCTATCTCCCCGATGGGCTGAAGATCGCGGTCGCATGCGCGCTCGCGCCCCGCACGGTGGAGACCTTCGAGGTCGTGGACGGCACGGACACGCGCGTGTACGGGCCGAAGAAAGCATCCGCTGCGGGCGCATACGGGCCCTGTGCCGCGACGTACCGCCTCGACTTCTCACCTGTCCGAAAGCCCGGGACCTATCGCATCCGTGCCGGTGATCTCATTTCGCCGCCAGTGAAAATTGGCCCCGACGTCTGGAACGGACTCGCCGAGATGCCACTGCGTTACCTGCGGCAGCAACGCTCCGGCTGGAATCCCGTGTACAACAGCGCCGTCCACACGAAGGATGGAATTATCGTGGACCATCCCACTCGCGCGGGGCAGTTCATCCCCGCGAGCGGTGGCTGGGCGGATGCCTCGGATTACCTGCAGTACGTCACCACGTCAGCAACCGCGACTTTCCAGTTGCTGCAAGCGTGGCGTGACAACCCGAAGGCATTCGGCGACGAGTATGAGGCCGACGGCCGCCCAGGCGCCAACGACGTGCCGGATGTGCTTGATGAAGCGCGCCACGGCCTCGCATGGCTACTCAAGATGTTTCCCGACGATTCGCTGATGCTGAACCAACTCGGCGATGATCGCGATCACATGTACTTCGACCTGCCCGCGAACGACTCGAGCGACTACGGCTGGGGCAAGGGTGGGTCGCGCCCGCTGTATCCGTGCACGGGCATCCCGCAGGGTCTTCTGCGCTATCAGAACCGGGCGAGTGGATACGCCTCCACGGCCGGCAAGTTCGCGGCGGCCTTTGCGCTTGGCGCGCAGATGCTCCGTGATCGCGAGCCCGCGCTCGCCGACACGCTGACGCGCAAGGCACGTGGGGCGTTCGCGCTCGGCGAACTGTATCCGGGCGCCTGCCAGACCGCTCCCGGACGCGGGATGTACTTCTACGAGGAAGATGACTGGGCCGACGACATGGAGCTGGGCGCGGCGGCGCTGTACGCGTTGACCGCCGACTCGCGGTATCAGGCCAAGGCGCTTTCGTATGCGTTGAATGCGAAGGTGAAACCATGGATGGGCGCCGATACAGCCAACCACTACCAGTGGTATCCATGGCACAACCTCGGTCACTACGAGGCGGCGCGGCGCGGCACCCTCAACGAGCGCATGACGCTGAGCGGCTACTACCGCGACGGACTCAAGGCCGTTGCGAAGAAGGCAAAGAACGGATTCAACATCGGCATTCCGTTCATCTGGTGCTCGAACGACCTCATGACGTCGCTGGCCGTGCAGGGAATCCTCTACCGACGGATGACCGGCGACGATCAGTTTCGTGAACTCGAACAGTCCGCAATAGACTGGCTCTTCGGGACCAACCCATGGGGCATCTCCATGGTGATCGGCGTCCCTGCCGACGGGCGCTTTGCACACGATCCGCATTCCGTCATCTCGCACAAACTCAGCTACCAACTCGACGGTGCGCTGCTCGACGGGCCGGTATACGCGTCGATCTTCAAGAATCTGCTCGGCATCTCGCTCACCAAACCCGACGCGTACGCCAAGTGGAACACGGGCTTCATCGTCTACCATGACGATTGGGGAGACTACTCGACCAACGAACCCATCATGGACGGCGCGGCGAATGTGCTGTACTTGCTCTCGTGGCTGGGCAAGAGGTAGCTGACCGGCGGGAGAAAGGTGTTTCCTGACGCCGTGTCGTGA
Organism: Gemmatimonadota bacterium; assembly: GCA_023249305.1. Classification (GTDB taxonomy): domain Bacteria; phylum Gemmatimonadota; class Gemmatimonadetes; order Gemmatimonadales; family Gemmatimonadaceae; genus PNKL01. Next base: position 10,414 of record JAHFCU010000010.1, on the reverse strand, counting down.
AAACTCTGATCCAAAGCGGTAGTCCCCAATGGCGAATTTGCCAGCGCCCTATTCGGGATCTCCTTCAACACGCGCCGCCACGCCCGCACACGCCATGTCCGACAAGTACGAAGTCCCCCGCACAATGGGCCAGCAGTTCGGCCGCCGCTCCTGGGCTGAGCCGTGGAAGATCAAGATGGTCGAGCCGCTGCACATGACGGACCGTCCCAAACGCGACCGCGCGATGGCCGAGGCAGGGTACAACACGTTCCTCCTCCGCTCGGCCGACGTGTACATCGACCTGCTCACCGACAGCGGTACGAGCGCGATGAGCGACCGCCAATGGGCGGGGATGATGATGGGCGATGAGGCGTACGCCGGATCCGAGAACTTCTACCATCTCGAATCGGCCATTCAGACGTACTACGGCTACAAGTACCTCGTCCCCACGCACCAAGGACGCGGCGCCGAGAACCTGATCAGCCGCACGGAGATCAAGGCGGGACAGTACGTCCCCGGCAACATGTACTTCACGACGACGCGCCTCCATCAGGAAATGGCGGGCGGCATCTTCGTGGACGTCATCTGCGACGAAGCGCACGACCCGCTCAATCGCAATGCCTTCAAGGGCAACGTGGACATCGGCAAGCTCAATGCCCTCATCAAGGACCACGGCGCCGACAAGATCGCCTACGTCTCGCTTGCCGCGACGGTGAACATGGCGGGCGGCCAGCCGGTTTCGATGGCCAACGCCAAGGCGTTGCGCGCTTGGGGTGACAAGCACGGCATCAAGATCTACCTCGACGCGACGCGCGCTGTGGAAAACGCGTTTTTCATCCAAGAACGCGAGACTGGGTACGCCAACAAGACCGTTGCCGAGATTCTCAAGGAGTTCTGCGGCTACACCGACGGCGCGTGGATGAGCGCCAAGAAGGACTCGCTCGTCAACATCGGTGGTTGGGCGGCGGTGAACGACTGGAACGTCTTCGAGGAGCTGCGCAACCTAGTCGTCGTCTTCGAGGGCTTGCACACCTACGGCGGTCTCGCCGGACGCGACATGGAAGCGATGGCGATCGGCACGGCCGAGTCGGTGAAAGACGACCACATTCGTGCGCGCATCGGCCAGGTGCGCTACCTCGGCGAGCTTCTCGAGAAATGGGGCGTGCCGATGATGGAGCCGATCGGCGGTCACGCCATCTTCCTCGACGCCAGGCGATTCTATCCGCAGCTCAAGCAGGACGAGTTCCCGGCGCAGACGCTGGCCGCGCAACTCTACCTCGACAGCGGTATCCGCGCGATGGAACGCGGCATCGTGAGCGCAGGTCGTAACGCAAAGACCGGCGACCACTACCGACCGAAGCTCGAACTCACGCGCCTGACCATTCCGCGCCGCGTCTACACGCAGGCGCATATGGATGTGGTGGCGGAATCGGTGAAGTCCGTGTACGAACAACGCGAGTCTGTGAAAGGGCTCAAGATGGTGTACGAGCCCAAGTACCTGCGCTTCTTCCAGGCGCGGTTCGAACCGCTCTAGCTACATCGAGAGCGAGCCCTTCCGGAACTCGCTCGTGCCAATCAACGCATTGACGAGCACGGGGGTTCCTCTGCGAGCCGTGTCACGCGCCTCGCGCAACGTGGACTCCACGCGCGCGGGCTCGTCGAGCACGAAGCCCCGCGCGCCCAACGATTCCGCGACCGCGTGAAAGGCTGTGCGCCCGAGTTGCGTTCCTACGTCGTCGCCGAGCATTGGCACCTGTCCGCGCGCGATCTGCGTCCACGCCCCGTCATTGCCGACGACGCAAATGACGGGCAGTCCGTGCCGCACGAAGGTGTCAAGTTCGACGATCCCATATCCGGCGGCGCCGTCACCCCACAGGAGCCAGACATCATCCTCGGGACGCACGAGCTTTGCTGCGATCGCAAAGCCGGCGCCCACGCCGAGCGTGCCGAAGACCCCGGGGTCCAGCCAGCGCATGGGCGAACGCGGGCGCACGACATACGATGCCGTTCCCACGAAATCGCCGCCATCGGCAACGATCGTTGACCGGTCTGTAAGCAAGGCATCCACGCCACGGCACACGGCGAGCGGATTCGTCGGTGCGAGCGGCATGCCAGCGTCCGCAATGATCGCGGCATCGCGCGCCGCGTCGCGCTCGGCGAGACGCGCGGTCCACGGCGCACACCGCGCCTTCGGCCCCGCGCCGGCCAGTGCGCGCACGAACAGGTCCGCATCTGCGCACACCGCCATCGACGTGCGCCGGTTCTTGTGCAGTTCGCGTGGGTCGCGGTTCACCGCGACAATGGTCGCGCGAGCGTTGATGTGACGCCCGTAGTCAAGCCGGAAATCCATGGGCACGCCGCAAAGCAGCACGAGGTCGGCCTCACGCAGTGCTTCCTTGCGTTGATGGCGGACCTGCCGCGTGTCGCCCGCTCCGAGGAGTCCCCGCGCCATCCCCGCGAGGAACACGGGAACATTGAGCGCGCGCAGCGCCTCGACGAGCGCCGCGCTTTCAGCCGCGCGCTCGCATCCTTGGCTGCCAACTGCTATCACGGGCCGTTCGGCGTGCGCAAGCAGCGCCGCTGCACGTTGCACCGAGCGCGCGCTGGGATGCGTGCGCAGCACATGCACCGGCTCCTGTGGTGTCGAGCCACCGGCGGCGAAGACGCCGTTGGCATGACGCGTGAGATACCAGTGCTCGAGCCGCCGGCGTAGCGGTGCGCCGGCGGGCAGGGGCGTGGCCACGCCCATCGTCTCACGCACGAGCGCCTCAGGGTACAGCACGTCGAGCGGTAGCTCGACGAACACCGGCCCGGGCACGCCCTCGCGTGCGACGCGGAACGCACGCTCGAGGATGTGCACGATGTCCGCCACGCGGCTCACGCGCTCGGCGTGCTTCACGTGGGGGCGGATCACCGACATCTGGTCAATGTCCTGCAGCGAGCCGCGCCCACGCAGCACGGTGGCCGTCGCTCCGCCGATGAGCAGCATCGGCGAGCGCGCCATGCGAGCGTTGGTGAGCGCGGTAAGCGTGTTCGTCACGCCGGGACCGGCGGTCACCACCGCGACGCCCACGCCCGTCAGCCGCGCCGTGGCGTCGGCGGCGAACGCCGCCGTCTGTTCCTGGCGCGTGTCCACAACGCGGATACCGACTCGCTTTGACTCGACGAGGATGGGCGAGATGTGGCCGCCCGTGAGCGTGAACAGCGCGCGCACTCCGTGACGACGCAGCACTTCAGCCGCGAGATGGCCGCCGGTCGGACGCGTGGGATCGGTGTCGGTCACAGGTTACTGACTCGAGGCGCGCCACACGGCGCTGGTTGAGGCGTTCCACGCCGCGTCGAGCGCGGTCAGCACGATCACATCCGCGCGATCCGACGTGCCGCTGAATCCGATGTCCAGCGAACGATTCGTGCCCCACACCAAGGTGGCGTTCCACTTGGTGGCATTGCGCCACTGCACCAGCCACCAGCGCACCGGCTCGGCGCCGTTCGGCGTCCAACTCGCGCGCATCGCATTTGTCTGCGCGGTCACCGTGAGCGACGGCACTGCCGGCGGTGCATTGTCGAGCCACATGTATGCCGGGACAAGCGTGGTGCCGGGAAACCCCGTCGACGAGAGCGAATCAGCGAGCCCATGCGCATTCGTGCGAACAGCCGTCGTGTTGTATAGCAGTGTTCCACTACCTCCGCCGGCGTTCGGCCCTGCGCGGTAGCGAACCACGGCGATCTGGTTCGTGATCTCTGATGCCGAAGGGAAACCACCGTCCGCCACCCGATACGCCGCCAGACCCGGCCACACATGCCGCTTCTGCGTGTTCACCGAGATCCACCAGTCGATCAGTGAGGTGAAATTCTGCCCGGTGCTGGCGAGCGACCAATACAACTGCGGCGCGAAGTAGTCCACCCACCCGTTCTCCAGCCACTTCTTCGAGTCGGCGTAGATCGCGTTGTACGCGTCGAGTCCTGTGATTCCGGCGGGATAGCCCGGCCGCCAAATGCCGAAGGGCGAGATCCCGACTTTCACCGCCGGCTTCACCCGGTGCACTTCGCTGTAAAGCCGCTGGATGAACGTGTCCACGTTGTTGCGCCGCCAGTCGGCGCGCGCCATTGGCGCGCCGCCCGCGGCGATGTACTTGTTGTACGACACGTCGTCGGAGAACACCGACGTGCTGCCCAGCGGATACGGGTAGAAGTAGTCGTCAAGGTGCACGGCATCCACGTCGTACCGCGTGATCACGTCGGTGACGACGTCGAGCGTTCGTTGCTGGACCTCGGGCTCGCCCGGGTCAAACCAGAGCTGGCCCTCCCAAATGCGCGCAAGGTCGGGGCGCGCCTTGGCCAGGTGATTCGCGGCGAGAATCGCCGTGTCGCTGACGTTGCCTGCGCGATACGGATTGAACCATGCATGCAGCTCGAGTCCACGCTGGTGAGCTTCGGTCACCCACGCGTCGAGCGGATCCCATCCTGGGTCGCCGCCCTGCGTGCCCGTGAGCACGCGCGCCCACGGCTCGATGTTCGAACGGTAGAGGGCATCACCCGCCGAGCGCACTTGCACGATAACCGCACTCATCCGCAGCGACTGGGCGCGATCCAAGATCACGCGCATCTCAGCCAACTGCTGTGCCTGGGTCAGTCCCTTGACGGTCGGCCAGTCAATGTTGGCGACTGTCGCCACCCACAACCCGCGGAACTCGCGCGAGAGCACCGGCGGATCCGCGCTCGGCGGCGTCACCGGCGGGGTGACCGGCGGCGTCACCGGCGGCGTTACTGGCGGTGTGACCGTACTCGTCGGCCCGTCGCCCGAGCAGGCGGCGGCGAACGCAACGGCGGCAACGAGAGCAAAACGGCGCATACCTAAAGTTGCCGCACGGTTCGCGCTGCGGGGAGAGGCGAATCCCGAAAGTTGGGTCGGCTCATCGTAGCAGGCCAATCAACGAGGCCGACGTTTCCCGCCGCACGGCGACCGACGTCACTCGCCCTTGGACTGCTCCATCGCTCCGCGGAGCGCCATCCACGGCAAGCGCGCGCACTTGTGGCGCGTCGGGAACGATGCCACGCCTGCCAGCGCGCCGAGTTCGCCCAGCGACGCGTCGGCTTCGCCGCTCGCCAGCATCGCATCAAACCGGCGCGCGAGTACCTCGATTTCCTCGCGCGTTCGCCCCGCCACCAACTCCATCAGCATGGACGCCGCCGCTTGCATGATCGAACACCCGACGCCCGTGAACCGCGCGTCAGCCACGGTGCCACCCGACGTGCGCACAGCCACCGTCACGTCATCGCCGCATAACGGATTCTTCTCGGCGTGCACGCCGGTGGCGCGCTCAAGCGTTCCCTTGTGTCGCGGGCGACGGTAGTGCTCGAGAATACGCTCCTGATAGAGCGCGGCCAAGCCGGCCGAACCCGCCCCGTGATCAGCCGACGTGGGCATGGAATCGCGCCTTCGCCTTGGCCAACGACGTTGCGAGCGCGTCCACGTCGGCTGCCGTGTTGTACACGTAGAAGCTCGCGCGCACGGTCGCGTTGGTGTGCAGCGCGCGCATCAGCGGCTGGGCGCAATGATGCCCGGCCCGCACGCAGACGCCGTCCACGTCAAGCATCGTGCTGACATCGTGAGGATGGATGTCGCCGAGCGTGAAGCTCACCACGCCGCTGCGCGCCTCAGCCGACGCCGGGCCATAGAGGTGGAGTCCGTCAATCGCGGCGAGCCGCTCCAGCGCGTAGCGCGAGAGCGCCACCTCATGCGCGCGCACGACACCCATGCCCAGCGCGTCGAGGTAGCGCACAGCCGCGGCCAAGCCCACCGCGTCCGCCACGTTCGGCGTGCCGGCTTCGAACTTGTGCGGGAGCACATTCCACGTGGTGTCGCCGTCGAAGACGAACTCGATCATGTCGCCGCCGAACTGGTACGGATGCATCGCTTCGAGCAGCTTGCGGCGCACGATCACGCCGCCAATCCCCATCGGGCCGAGCATCTTGTGGCCGCTGAACGCATACGCGTCCACCTCGAGGTCGTCAAATGCCACCCGCAGGTGCGGTGCGCCCTGCGCGCCGTCGCAGAAGGCCACCGCGCCGATCGCGTGCGCGATCTTCACGATTTCCGGCACGTCATTGATGGTGCCCAGTGCGTTCGACACATGGCCAAACGCAACCACCTTGGTGTTGGCCGTCACCAGCGCCCGCAGCTGGTCGAGGTCCACGTGCCCGTCGTGCGTCAGCTCGCAGATGCGGAACTCGGCGCCCACGTCGCGTGCCAGCTGCTGCCACGGCACGAAGTTGGCATGGTGCTCGAGTCGCGTGACGACGATGCGGTCGCCGCGGTGCACGTGCTGATGCCCCCACGCCGTGGCAAGCAAGTTCACCGACTCCGTCGTGCCGCGCGTGAAGATCAGCGTATCGGCGTCAGCCGCGCCGAGGAACCGCGCCACCTCGCGCCGCGCGTCGTGATAGACCTCGGTCGAGATGCCGCTTAACTTGTACGCGCCGCGGTGCGGGTTGGCGTTGGCGTTCTCGTAGTAGCTGCGCATGGCGTCGAGTACGACGCGTGGCTTCTGCGACGTGGCCGCCGAATCCAGGTAGACAAGCCCGGGGTTCGCCGCGAGCAGCGGGAAGTCGGCGCGCGGAGCGGCGCTCATGCGGCCATCACTCGGTCGTGACGGGCGCGGTCGAACCGGCCACGTCGTTCTGGACGAGCGCCGCGTGCATGGCGTGCCAGGCGAGCGAGGCGCACTTCACACGCAGCGGGAAGCGCGACACGCCGCCCAGCGCCTTGAGCGACCCGAGCGCCTCGGCGTCCTCTGGATGCGTGCCCGTGACCACACCGTGGAACTTCGTGAAAAGTTGTTCGGCTTCGCCGCGCGACTTGCCCTTGATCGCGGCCGTCATCAGCGACGCGCTCGCCTTCGAGATGGCGCAGCCGCTCCCCTGGAACGACACGTCGCTGATCAACTCGCCGTCGAGCTTGAGCCAGATCGTCAACTGGTCCCCGCACAACGGATTCTTCCCCTCCGCGTGCGCGCTGGCGTCGTCCATCACGCGGAAATTGCGCGGCCGGCGGTTGTGATCGAGGATGATGCTCTGATACAGCTCGTCGAGTTCGGCGGACACGCGGCGTTCCTCAAACCGAATCGGGCGGAATGAAGCGCTCGAACAGCAGCCCCTCGAGTGCCACCTTCAGCGGCTCAAGCTCGATCAACTCCAGCACCTCGGCTGCGAACGCGTAGGTGAGCAGTGCACGCGTGCGCTCGGCGCCGATGCCGCGGCTCTTCATGTAGAACTGCGCCATGTCGTCAAGCCGGCCAACGGTCGCGCCGTGCGTGCACTTCACGTCGTCCGCGAAGATCTCCAACTGCGGCTTGGTATCCACCCGCGCGCCGTCGCCGATGAGCAGAGTGTGGTTCGTCTGCTTGCCGTCAGTCTGCTGGGCTTGCGGGTCGACGTAGACCTTGCCGTTGAACACACCGTGCGATGTGCCGTCGAGGATCCCCTTGTACACTTCGCGGCTTGAGCAGGCGGGCGCGATGTGCTCCACGAACGTCTGATGGTCGGCGTGCTGCGCCTCTTCAAGCGCATACAGTCCATTCAGGCGCACTTCGGCATTGGAGCCAAGAAGCCTCGAGTAGACATTGGTGCGCGACAGCTGCGCGCCCGTGGCGAACGAGAAGGCGTGGTAGATCGAGTCACGCCCCTGTGTCGCCTGCGTAGTCCCCACATGGAACGCGTTGCCGTCCTCGCGCTGCACCTTGTAGTGGTCCACGCGAGCGTTGTCGCCCACGACCACCTCGGCAACGTGGTTCGTGAGATACGTACCGCTGCCGATTGATGCGAATGTCTCGATGAGGGTCGCCTGCGCGCCGTGCTCAGCGATGACCAGCGTGCGCGGGTGCAGCGAGGCGTTGTTCGCGTGCGCGTCGGTGACGTACAGGATGTGAATCGGCGTCTCGAGCGCAATGTCTTTCGGCACCCGGATGACAACTCCGTCGGCCATGAAGGCCGTGTTGAGCGCCGTGAACGCCTGCTTCGCTGGGGCCAGTGTGCCAAGTCGCTCGGCGAGCAGCTCAGGGGCTTCCTTGAGCGCCTCGCTGAACGTCATGACCTGCGCCTCGGCGTCGAGCTCCGCGAAGTTCGACAGCGCGGGCTCGTAGCGCCCGTTCACGAAGACCAGCAAGTGCCAGTCGTCCTGCCCGTAGGTGAAGCGCGCGATGTCGTTGCTGGTAAGCGTCGTCGCCGACAACTTCACCGGGCGGAAGGTGCGCTCGGCGATCGGCGTGACCGACGTGAAGTGCCAGTCCTCGTCGCGCGTGGTCGGGAAGCCCACAGCCTCGAACTGCTCGATGGCCGCGATCTTGAGCTTCGGCAGCCAGTCCTTGGCGGCCGCGCCGTGCACCGCGGCCTCGAACAGTTCGCGGTACTTCGAATGCGCGGTCACGCCGTCGCCCCCGCCGCCTCGAGCAGCCAGTCGTAGCCGCGCTCCTCGAGCTCGAGCGCTAGTTCCTTGCCGCCCGACCGGACAATGCGGCCCTGCGCCAGCACGTGCACGTAGTCCGGCACGATGTAGTTCAGCAGCCGCTGGTAGTGGGTCACGACGACCGTGGCGTTGTCGGGCCGCTTCAGCTTGTTCACGCCCTCGGCGACGATGCGCAGTGCGTCAATGTCGAGTCCCGAGTCCGTCTCGTCGAGCACCGCAAGCTTGGGTGAGAGCACCGCCATTTGCAGGATCTCGTTGCGCTTCTTCTCGCCGCCCGAGAAACCCGCGTTCACCGAGCGCTGGAGCATGTCTTCGGTCATCTCGACGATCTTGAGCTTCTCCGTCATGACATCGAGGAACTCCATCGGGTCCACTTCTTCCTCGCCACGCGCCTTGCGGATCTCATTGTACGCGGCGCGCAGGAAGTAGGCGTTGGACACACCGGGGATCTCCACCGGGTACTGGAACGCAAGGAAGATTCCCTTCTGGGCGCGCACCTCGGCGTCCATCTCCAAGAGATCTTGGCCTTCGTAGGTCACGGTGCCGCCGGTGACTTCGTAGCCCGGATGGCCGGCGATGACCTGCGCGAGCGTGGACTTGCCCGAGCCGTTCGGGCCCATGATCGCGTGCACCTCACCGGCGTTCACCGCAAGCGAAATGCCCTTCAGGATCTGCTTGCCGCCGGCGCTGGCGGTGAGGTTCTCGATCTTAAGCATGATTGAGGATATGGACTCAGGATTGCGATTCAGGGTTGCGACTGATGATTGCGATTAGCGATTCACTGCACGGTTCTCCCATCTCCCATCTCCCATCTCCCATCCCGCATCGGCCTCTACCCCACCGATCCTTCGAGTGAAATCCCCAGCAACTGCTGCGCCTCCAACGCGAACTCCATCGGCAGCTCCTTGAAGACTTCCTTGCAGAACCCAGCGACGATGAGAGAGATGGCGTGCTCAGTGTTGAGTCCACGCTGCTTGCAGTAGAAGATCTGGTCCTCGCCGATCTTCGACGTGCTCGCCTCATGCTCGAGCGTCGCCGTGTTGTTGCCAATCTCGATGTACGGGAACGTATGCGCCCCGCACTGATTGCCGATCAGCATTGAGTCGCACTGCGTGTAGTTGCGCGCCCCGGACGCCTTCGGCAGCATCTTCACCTGGCCGCGGTACGAGTTCTGCCCGTGCCCCGCCGAGATGCCTTTGGAGATGATCGTGGACTTCGTGTTCTTACCGATGTGGATCATCTTCGTCCCGGTGTCGGCCTGCTGGTGGTTGTTCACTACCGCCACCGAGTAGAACTCGCCGGTGGCGTTGTCGCCCTGCAGGATCACGCTCGGGTACTTCCACGTGATCGCCGAACCGGTCTCAACCTGCGTCCACGAGATCTTGCTGTTGGTGAGCGCCTTGCCGCGCTTGGTCACGAAATTGTAGATGCCGCCCACACCGTCCTTGTCGCCGGCGTACCAGTTCTGCACGGTGCTGTACTTCACCTGCGCATTGTCGAGGGCGACGATCTCCACCACGGCGGCGTGCAGCTGGTTGGTGCTGCGCCGCGGCGCGGTGCACCCCTCGAGGTAGCTCACGTACGCCCCTTCAGCGGCGACGATGAGCGTTCGCTCGAACTGGCCGGTGTCGGCCGCGTTGATGCGGAAGTACGTCGACAGCTCCAGCGGGCAGCGCACGCCCTTCGGGATGTACACGAAGGAGCCGTCGCTGAAGACCGCCGAATTGAGCGCCGCGAAGAAGTTGTCCGAGTACGGCACGACCGAGCCGAGGTACTGCTTTACCAGCTCGGGGTGCTCCAGCACCGCCTCGCCGAACGAACAGAAGATGACGCCGTGCTTCTTGAGCTCCTCCTTCATCGTCGTGCCGACCGAGACGGAGTCGAAGATGGCGTCCACCGCCACGCCCGAGAGCCGCTTCTGCTCGTTGAGCGAGATGCCGAGCTTCTCGTACGTCTTGAGCAGTTCGGGAT
>JAHFCU010000009.1 GCA_023249305.1 Gemmatimonadota bacterium | reverse complement strand
GTGGATGGGCGCGCCCTTGGCGTGGTACGCCGCGTCACGCTCGACGCGCCCTTGTGGGCATCGTCGGCTTTTGGCATCGAGCTCACGCTCGATGAGATGCCGCTGGCGTACGTCGCCAAACCCGGCGAATCGGCGCACGCAGGTGTACGACCGGCAATCGCCCCGCCGCCAACGCCCGTGCGCTTCGCGCCGCTGCCCACGACACCCGCGGCGGCGTTCGACCTCGCGCTGCTCGTGCCCGACGGCCTGAGCGCCGCGGAAGTCGAGCGCGTGCTCCGCGCCAGCGGCGGCGACACCTTGGAAGCGCTCGAGTTGTTCGATGAGTTCCGCGGTGCGGGCGTGCCCGAGGGCGTGCGGTCGCTCGCGTGGCGATTGACCTTCCGTCATCCGGAGCGCACTCTACGCGACAAGGAGATCGAGGGTCGCCGCACGCAACTTCTCAAGTCCCTGGAGAACCAGCTCGGTGTCAAACCCCGTACGGCCTGACATCGCCGCATTTGAGGAGCTGCAGTACCTCATCTACCAGGTAGGCGAGGAACTGAGCGGCTTCCGCAAGCGCGCACAGCAGGCGGAACAGCGCCTGAAGACCATCGCGTCCGGCAAGCCGGGCGCGTCACCGCTCGCCGCGGAAGAGCGTGTCGCGCAACTCGAGGCGGAGAACGCGCGACTGCGCCAGCGCCTCGCGACGGCCGAGGCGCAGTCCGCGAAGATGCTCGACCAGGTGCGCTTCCTGCGACAGCAACACGTGCTGGAGGGTGAGTCATGAGTTCCATCAAGCACAGCACGCGCGTGACGATCTGCGGCGAAGACTACAACATCCGGTCGGACTCGACTCCCGAGCACACGCGGGCCGTGGCGGCGTACGTCGACGCCAAGATTCGCGAAGTGCTCGAGAGCGCTGCGGTCGTGGAGTCGCACAAGGCGGCGATTCTCGCCGCTCTGCAGATCACGGATGAACTCTTCGAGGCGCGGTCGGGGCAGGGCGAGGTCGCGGATGCGATGAAGACGCTATCGGGGGAACTGAGACGCTGGCTTCCGCCCGGCAGACGGCAGGCGTAGGAGCGGAACGGGGAGGAGGTAGCGACGAAGGGACGAGGGACGATGCGTCCGCATTGCGGTCCTTCTCCCGCCCCTGTACCTTGAAGACGCGTCTCGGAGTACGAGCGCGTAGGTTCAAGCGGCCTCGGCAGTTAGCTCGCCCCGCTGCGCCCCTTTCGACGGGGCCCGGTCGGTCGGTCAATTCGCCCATGTCCTTGCGCCGGTCGCGCACGATGCTCCGGACGGTTCACATATAGCGGCGTGCACGCAGCGCCGCCCCTGGGGCATAACAAATGACTCTCACGACTATTGCCCTGATCGCGGGCGGGCTTTTTGCCAGCGCGATCATGTGGGTGGTCGGCAAGAAGCAGGGCGTCACGGCCGAGCGGGAGGCGCGGAATGCCGCGCGCGAGTCGGCCGAACAAATGGCCAAGCGGATCGTCTCCGAGGCCGAGCGCGATGCCGACGCGCTGAAGAAGCAGGCGGTGCTGGCCGGAAAGGAAGACGTGATGCGCGCCCGCGAAGAGTGGGAAGCTGAGGCGCGCCACCGCCGCGGGGAAATCGAGATCGAGGAGAAGCGCCTCATGGACCGCGAGGTCCAGCTCGACAAGAAGGTCGAGCTGCTCGAGGTGCGCGACCGCGATCTTGGGCGACGTGCCAGCGACCTTGGACGCAAGGAGAAGGGCGTCGAGGAGCGCCAGGCCGAACTCGACAAACTGGTGGCCGACGAGCGCCGCCGTCTCGAGCAGGTGGCGGGGCTATCGGCGCAGGAAGCCAAGGCTGAGCTGATTCGGCGCATGGAAGAAGAGGCACAGGCGGACGCCGCGAGCCGCATCCGTGAGATCCGCGAATCAGCCAAGCGCAACGCTGAGCGCGAAGCCAAGAAGATCGTCGCGCTCGCGGTGCAGCGCATCGCGGCCGAGCACACGAGCGAGATCACGCAAACGGCGGTGGCGCTTCCCAAGGACGAGATCAAGGGACGCATCATCGGTCGTGAGGGGCGCAACATTCGCGCGTTCGAGCTCGCCACCGGCGTGGACGTGATCATTGACGACACGCCCGACACGGTCGTGATCTCGTGCTTCGACCCGGTGCGCCGCGAAACGGCGCGCCTGGCGCTGGCGCGGCTCATCGAGGACGGACGCATCCACCCAGGGCGCATCGAGGAAGTGGTGGAGAAGTCGCGCAAGGAAGTCGAGGCCGGGATTATCGAGACCGGCGAGCGCGCGGCGTACGATGTGGGGATCCATGGGCTGCACCCAGAACTGATCAAGCTCGTGGGGCGCATGAAGTGGCGCACGTCATACGGACAGAACATTCTCGAGCACTCCAAGGAGGTCGCCTACCTCGCCGGCATCATGGCGAGTGAACTGGGGCTCGACGTGCAGCTGGCCAAGCGCGGCGCGCTGCTGCACGACCTCGGCAAGGTGATGACGCACGAGCACGAAGGGACGCACGTGCAGCTCGGCGTCGAGATGGCGACGAAATACGGCGAGAATCCGTTCGTGGTGAACTGCATCGCGGCGCACCACGACGACGTGCCGCACGAGAGCGAGGAGTCGGTATTGGTGCAGGCCGCGGACGCGATCAGCGGCTCGCGCCCCGGCGCGCGGCGCGAAGCGTTTGAGACGTACGTGAAGCGGCTCGAGGGGCTGGAGAAGATCGCCGCGAGTTACCGCGGCGTGGATCGTGTCTTCGCCATTCAGGCGGGGCGCGAAGTGCGCGTGATCGTTAACCCAGAGGACGTGGACGACCTGCGGATGCAGTCGCTCACCGATGAGATTGCTCGTCGCGTTGAGGCGGAACTGCAGTACCCGGGCCAGATCAAGGTCGTCGCCATCCGTGAAAAGAGGACCGTAGACATTGCCCGCTGAGCTGATTGATGGCGTTGCCATCGCCAAGCAAGTGCGCGCCGAGGTGGCGCGCGAAGCCGCCGCGCTCATCGCGCGCGGCGTCACCCCCGGACTCACCGCGGTGCTGGTCGGCGACGATCCGGCGAGCGCGGTGTACGTGCGGTCAAAGGAGAAAGCGTGCATCGAAGCCGGCATGAAGGGCGAGGCCATACGCCTGCCAGCCGACACGCCGCAGGCCGACCTGCTAGCGCTTATTGACAAGCTCAACGCCGACCCGACGGTGCACGGCATTCTCGTGCAGCTGCCGTTGCCCAAGCACATCAACGCGCAGGCGGTGATCCTGCGCATCGCGGCCGAGAAGGACGTAGACGGGTTCCATCCGGTGAACGTGGGACGCGTCTGGATCGGGGAGAAGAGCGGCTTCGCGCCGTGCACTCCGGCCGGCGTGATGGTGATGCTCGCCCAGGCCGGCGTGAAAGTGCAGGGGGCGAACGCCGTGGTCCTTGGGCGTTCGACGATCGTCGGCAAGCCAATGGTGTCGCTGCTCGTCGCCGAGAGTGCGACGGTGACCGTGTGTCATTCGAAGACGCGCGACCTGCCATCGGTGACACGGCAGGCCGACATCCTGATTGCCGCCATCGGCAAGGCGGAATTTGTCACGGCGGACATGGTGAAGCCGGGCGCGGTGGTGATTGACGTGGGAATCAACCGTGTGGACGATGCGACGAATGCGAAGGGCTATCGGCTCGTGGGCGACGTGCAGTTCGACGCCGTGCGCGCCGTGGCGTCGAAGATCTCGCCGGTGCCGGGCGGCGTGGGACCGATGACGATCGCGATGCTGCTCAAGAACACCGTGCGCGCCGCCGCCCAGGGGCTTGCGTGACGGCACGCCGCGGCAACGCGCCGCGGCGTGGGACGGCGCCGTCGCTCTTTGACGGCGCCGCGGTGGAAGGTGCAGCTGCGCTGTCGGTACGCGATGCGGCGCCAGGAGATTCGCCCGAGACGGCGTTCTCGGTTGCGGCCCTCATGCAGATGGCCAAGGAGGTGCTTGAGGGCGCCTTTCCGCCGCTATGGATCCGCGGCGAGGTGAGCAACTTCACGCCGCATCGCAACGGCCACTGGTACTTCACGCTCAAGGACGCGACGGCGGCGGTGTCGTGCGTGGTCTGGTCGCGCGACACGGCACGCATTCCGGCCCCGCCGGACGACGGCATGCAGGTGATGGCCCAGGGCCAGTTGTCCATCTATCCGGCGCGCGGGCAGATGCAGTTCATGGTGCGCGCAATGGAGGCCGAGGGCGAGGGGCTGTGGCGGAAGGCGTTCGAGGCGACCCGTGCGCGACTCGAGAAGGACGGCCTGCTCGACCCGGCACGCAAGCGGCCCATCCCGCGCTTTCCGCAGCGCGTAGCAGTCGTGACGAGCCCCGACGGTGCGGCCTTGCACGACATCCGCTCCGTCATCGCGCGGCGCAATCCGTCGGTGGACGTCATCGTGGTGCCCGCGGCGGTGCAGGGTGAAACGGCACCGGCCTCACTCGTGGCCGCGCTCGAGCGCGTGGCGCGATGGCGTGCCGCGGACGTGGTGATCGTCGGGCGGGGCGGTGGATCGCGTGAAGATCTCTGGGCGTTCAATGACGAAGCGGTTGCGCGCGCCATCGCGGCCTGCCCGATTCCGACGATCAGCGCGGTTGGACATGAAGTGGACGTGACGATCGCCGATCTAGTCGCGGACCTGCGCGCGGCGACGCCGTCGGCGGCAGCGGAAGCGGCCGTGCCGGTATTGGATGAGCTCGTAGACTGGCTGGCCACGCTGCGCCACAGCATGACCACGGGCGTGCAGCGCCGCGTGGTGCTCGCCCGGCGCGAGTTAACCCGGCTTGCGCGCGACCTATCGCTGCGTGCGACGCGCAGCGTGGAACGTCGTCGCGCGCGGGTACAGCACGTGGCGGCGCGCATTGACGCGCTCAGCCCGCTCAACACGCTGGCACGCGGTTACGCGGTGGCGCGTGACGCGCACGGGCGGGCGCTTGGATCCGCCACCGCCTTCAAGGCGGGGCAGGCGTTCGCGCTCATCCTGCGCGACGGCGAGGTTGATGCAACGGTCACCGCAGTGCGTCCTGGGGCGCCACCCTCAGCGGGAGGAGCGAGCACATGAGCTTCGAACAGGATCTCGAACGGCTCGAGCAGATAGCGGCGGCGCTCGACCGCGCCGATCTCTCGCTCGATGAGTCGTTGAAGCTTTTCGAGGAGGGGATCAAGCGCCTGCGCGCGGCGTCTGACGCGCTGGCCAAGGCGGAGGGGCGGGTCACGACGCTAGTGGAACAGGCGAACGGCGCGCTCGAGGAGCGCGATGCCGGCGATTAGCACCGCCCCCGACTTCTCCGCGTCGCGCGCGCGCGTGGCACACGCGCTCGACGCGCTCTGCGACCGCAGATTGCCGGCGATCGGCGCGCCGGTGGGTGACGCGATGCGCTACTCGATCACGGGCGAAGGAAAGCGCCTGCGCGCGGTGCTCGTGATGCTCACCTACGAGGCGTGCGGCGGCAGCGGCGACGTGTCGCCGCTCGCCGCCGCGGTGGAAGTGGTGCACGCCTACTCACTTGTGCACGACGACCTGCCGTGCATGGACGATGACGACCTGCGCCGCGGACGCCCCACCGTGCATAAGGCGTTCGGCGTGCCCGTGGCGACCGCGGCCGGCATGGCGATGGTGCCGTTGGCGGCCCAGGCGGCGTGGGAAGCGACGCGCTCGCTCGGGCTCGACGCCGATACGAGCAGCGAGATCGTGCGCGTGCTGATGCGCTCGTCGGGGGCGGGCGGCATGATCGGCGGCCAGCTGCTCGACCTCGAGGGCGAGGGCCAGAACCTCTCCTACGACCAGCTCGAGCGAGTGCATCGGTGCAAGACGGGTGCGCTCATTGAGGCGTCGGTGGAGATCGGGGCACGGGCAGCGCGCGCGAACGACGCGGACCTGGAGGCGCTCAAGCGATATGGCCGGTGCATCGGGCTCGCGTTTCAGATCGCCGATGACGTGCTCGACGTCACCGCGACCAGCGACGAACTCGGTAAGACGGCCGGCAAGGACCTGGCCTTCCAGAAGAGCACGTACCCCGCGCTCCTCGGAATAGACGGGGCGATCGCGCGCGCCGAGGCGCTCGTGCAGGAAGGGTGTGCCGCGCTCGCCGATGCCGGAGTGCTGACCCCTTCGCTCATGGCCACGGCCCGGTACATCGTCGCCCGGCGGTCCTGACACGCCCGCTGCCATTCCTACGTATAGATTCCCCAAGTGACCCACGACGCCTTCATGACCGTTCTCTCGCGGATCAACTCCCCGGCCGATCTCAAGGGCCTCTCGTCGCCCGAGCTGAAGCAGCTCGCCGCCGAACTGCGGGAGTTCCTCATCGAGACGTGCTCGGCCACGGGCGGGCACATCGGCGCGGGGCTTGGTGTCGTCGAGCTGACCATCGCGTTGCACTACGCGTTCGATGCGCCGCGTGACCAGCTCGTGTGGGACGTCGGGCACCAGGGCTACCCGCACAAGGTGCTCACCGGACGGCGCGATCGCATGGAAACGCTGCGACAGGAAGGCGGGCTCTCGGGCTTTCTCAAACGAAGCGAGAGCGAGTATGACGCCTTCGGCGCCGGGCATGCGGCGACGTCGATCTCGGCGGCCCTCGGCATCGCCGTCGGTCGCGACTTGAATCACGAAAATTTCAAGGTGGTGGCGATCATCGGCGATGGCTCGATGGGCAGCGGCCTCGCCTACGAGGGGCTCAACAACGCGGGCGCGTCGGACCGCAACATCGTCGTCGTCCTCAACGACAACGAGATGTCCATCGCGCCCAACGTTGGCGCGATGCACCGGTATCTCACGTCGGTGCAGCGCAATCCGCTCTACAACCGCCTGCGCAGCAGCCTAGCCCACATCTTCGTGACGCACGACAAGGGAAGGGGCGCCATTCACGACATCGGCGCGATCGTGAAGCGGTGGGAGGAAAGCGTGAAGGCCTTCCTCACTCCCGGCGTGCTCTTCGAGGAGCTTGGCTTTCGCTACTTCGGGCCGATTGACGGGCACGACATTGACGGGATGATCGAGACATTCAAGGCAGTGCGTGCGTTCGACGGACCGCGGCTCGTGCACGTGATCACGCAGAAAGGGAAGGGCTTCCCGGCAGGCGAACACGGCGAGAAGTGGCATGCCTTGCCGCCCGGCCACGATCCGGCCACGGGCAAGCAGCTCACGTCGTCGAAGGCGAACCCGAACTGGACAACCGTCTTCGGCCGCGGACTCACGGAGTTGATGGAGGAGGATCCAACGCTGGTGGCGATCACCGCCGCCATGCCGAGCGGCACCGGCGCGAATCTCGTGCAGAGGGCGCACCCGACGCGCTTCTTCGACGTCGGCATCGCCGAGGGGCACGCCGTGACCTTCGCGGCCGGCTTGGCGACGCAGGGGCTGCGCCCCGTCACCGCCATCTACTCGACGTTCCTGCAGCGTGGATTCGACAACATCGTGCACGACGTCGCGATTCAGCATCTCCCCGTGATCTTCTGCCTGGATCGCGCGGGACTCGTCGGCGAAGATGGCGAGACGCACGCCGGGCTGTACGACATCGCGTACATGCTCGCGGTGCCGGGCATGACGGTGACGGCGCCGTCGAGCGGCACAGAATTGATCGCGTTGCTGCGCTCGGCGATGGCGCACCGCGACGATCCGTTCAGCATTCGCTACCCGCGTGACGCCGCCCCCGATGTGGTGGGACCGGCACGCGACATCCCGGCGGTGCCGTACGGCACCTGGGATGTGCTGCGCCGGGGGCGAGACGGGGTCGCGGTGCTCGCGGTCGGCACGATGGTCGCACAGGCCATGCAGGCCGCCGACGCGCTGTCGGCTGACGGACTCGACGTAACGGTTGTGAACTGCCGCTTCCTCAAGCCCATCGACCGGCTGTCGCTCGCCGCGCTTGCCCACGAGCACAAGACGCTGCTCGTGGTGGAAGAGGGGACCGTGGTCAACGGATTCGGCGCGTACCTCTCCACGATTGTCGAGCAGATGGAGCCGCAGGTGCGCGTCGTGGCGCACGGCGTGCCTGACCGGGTGGTCTACGCCGCCGCGCGCGCGCGCCAGCTGGCGCAGTGCGGACTTGACGCGGCCGGGATCGCGGCGAAGGTGCGCGCGCTGCACGACGCCGAGGCGCTGGCGGGCTGATGCGCATCGGCGTCGTCGGGCACATTGAGTACGGCGGGCTCGATGAGCTCGTGCGTCACTTGGTCTCGCAAGCGCCGGCGCTGGGGCTGGAGCTCGAATTCGAGCGCGAGATGCTTGCCGTAGCCGGGAGTGACGCGGCGCCGATCGGCGACGCAACCACGCTCGACGCGATGCTCGCGTTTGGCGGTGACGGCACGCTCTTGCGCGCCGCCCGGCTGCTGGGCGCGTCGTCGGCGCCGATCTTCGGTGTCAACCTCGGCAAGCTGGGCTTCCTGACCACGTGCCGGGCCGAGGAGTTCGCCGCGCTGCTGCCACGCTTCGCGCGCGGCGACTTCACCGCCGAGCAGCGCATGGCGCTCGAGGCGCAGTGGCGTACTAGCGGAGCTACGGCGGGCGCGCGAATGCGTGCGCTCAACGATGTGGTGCTGCACAAGGGAGGCTTTGCGCGCGTGCTGCACCTCGCCATCACGGTGAGCGGCGAGCGCATTGGGTCGCTGGCCGCCGACGGCATCGTGATCTCCACCCCCACCGGCTCGACGGCGTACTCGCTGTCCGCGGGGGGCCCGATCGTGGATCCGGCTTTGGAGTCGATCGTCGTGACTCCCGTGGCGGCCCACACGCTCGCCATGCGGCCGTTCGTCGTGCCGTCGCACGCGGTCATCGAAGTGCAACCGGACGATGCCCCCGCGGAGGTTTTGGTGACGGTGGACGGGCAGGTGGGCACGAAGCTTGGCCCCAACCAGCGGCTCCTCGTGCGGCGGTCGCCGCAGCCGGTGCGCATCGTGCGCATGGACGACTCGACGTTCTTTGGCCGGCTCAGGGCAAAAATGGGCTGGGGCGGGATTGCGGAGCGAGACAGGTAAGGGCGATGGCGGACGGTGACTCAGGATTGCGATCAGTGATCCTGATTGCGGATTCCGATATGGATTGACTCGTTCGCCTGACGACTGCCTTGCGCGCCGCGTGAATCAGTTGCTTGTTGTCCGCGGATTCCGTCTACCGTCTACCGTCCACCGTCTGTCGTTCTCATGCTCGCCGAACTCCGCATCCGCAACTTCGCCATCATTGACGCCGTGGTGCTGCCGCTTGCTCCGGGGCTGAACGTGCTGTCGGGCGAGACGGGGGCGGGGAAGTCGATCATCGTCGGCGCGCTGGGCCTGCTCATCGGCGAGCGGGCGACAGCCGATCTGGTGCGTCCGGGAGCCGATCGCGCTGTCGTGGAAGGCACGTTCGAACTCGGCGACGCCCCCGAGCTGCGCGCGCAGCTCGACGAGCGCGGCATTGACTGCGACGACGGCGTGCTCGTGCTCAAGCGCGAGGTCGCCTCGGCTGGCGGGCGGGCCCGGGCGTGGATCAACGGCACCGGCGTGACAGCGGGCGTGCTCTCTGACGTTGGGCGCGCGCTCGTGAACGTGCATGGCCAGCATGAGGCACAGTCGCTGCTGGACCCGGAAGCCCAGCGTCGCATACTCGACGCGTTCGCGGGCGCGCAGGCGCAGGCGGCCGCGGTCGCCAAGGCTCACGCCGCGCTGATGGCCGCACGGCACGCCGTGGCTGACCTGATCGCGCGGCGCGACGCCGCCCAGAAGCGCGCCGACTACCTGCAGCACGTGGCGCGCGAGATCGCGGAGGCCAAGCTCATCGAAGGTGAGGAACAGAAGCTCGATGACGAAGCGCGCCGGCTGTCGCACGCGGAAGAACTGCGCGCCCTCGCCAGCGAACTGTCCGACGCGCTGGAAGGCGACAACGCCGCGGTCCTCCCCCGGCTCGGTGCCCTGCAAAAGCCGCTCGCGACGCTTCAGCGCATTGATCCGTCGACCGCGCGCCTGCAGGAGCTGTACGATGCGGCGTACTACGCCCTCGAAGAACTGGCGCGAGAGGTTTCAGCGTACGCCGAGACAGTGGAGCGCGATCCGGCGCGGCTCGCGGATGTGGAGCGGCGGCGCGACCTGGTCTTCCGCCTAGTGAAGAAGTACGGTGGCACGATCGCCGCGGTCCTTGCAACAGGGCGTGAGGCGCGCGCTGAGTTGTCGCTGCTCGACAGTGCGACGCTCGACCTGCGCGAGCTTGCAGAGGGCGAAACGACGGCGGAGGCAGCGCTCGTCGAGGCGGCGACGGCGCTGAGCAAGCTGCGACACAAGGCGGCGACGCGCCTCGCGCGGGAGGTCGACGCGCAGTTCCCGGGGCTCGGCCTCGAAGACGGCCGGTTCCACGTGACCCTCGCCGCGCGCACCGAACCAGGCGCCGTGGGCGCGGAGGATGTGGAGTTTCGCGTGGCGCTGAACGTCGGCCACGACGCGCGTCCGCTCTCCCGCGTGGCGTCAGGCGGCGAACTCGCGCGCGTGATGCTGGCCCTCAAGACGATTCTCGCGGGCGTGGACCGCGTGCCCACGCTCATCTTCGACGAAGTGGACGCGGGCATCGGCGGCAAGGTGGGGCAGCAGGTTGGCGATGCGATGCGCCGCGTCGCCGCGCACCATCAAGTGTTCGCCATCACGCACCTGCCGCAGATTGCGTCGCGCGCGCATCACCACATTCGCGTGCACAAGGGCGCGAAAGACGGGGTGACCACGGCCGACATCGAGGTGCTCGACGGCGACGCCCGGGTCGAGGAAGTCGCGCGCATGCTGGGTGGCGACGCCGACAGCGCCACGAGCCGTGCGCACGCCCGCGAGCAGTTAGCATCGGGTGCCGGGAGTGCCGGGGGAGCCGGGAGAGCCGGAGGTGCGACGTCCGGGCCGAAGAACACGACGCGCCGCAACGCGCGCGGTCGAAGCGCCTAGCGGCGCCCCCAGACTTGCGGGTACCAGCGCACCGTCACGACGTCGCGATTGAGGTGCGACACGCGCCACCCTGTTCCCGTGAGCGTCTGCTGGTGTTCGTACGTCACATCGAACGCGAGACGGGCGCGGCCCTCACGCGTGGCCTCCACCGTGGAGTACGTGCCGCCCAGGGCGAGACGCTGCTCGGACCAATCGGTCGCCGCCGCCCACGTCTGCGCATCCGCCGTGGCGCTGCTCGACGTACCGGACCCAGTAACGTCGAGTACCGACGTCGTCCACGTGTCCGCCGCTTGATGCGAGAAGGACCAGCTCGCGCCCAGCCACATGTTGCCGGTCAGGGCGAACCGCGGCGTCACGGCGATGTCGAGCTGCGATCCCGGCGTGCGCGCGAGTTGCATCTCGCGATCGGCCGTCACGAGCGGGAAGGGAACACCGCCTACAGTGGGAGCGCTCGCCGAGGGCACGCGCATCGCGTAGTTCTGCGCTTGCGACTGAGCGACACCCACCACGACGGTCATCGAAAAACGCTGACCGTAGAACAGATCGGTGAACGACTGCGCGCTGACCCCGCTGCCTCCGCTGCCGGTCACTGGTGCGAACGGCTCGCTGGCGTCAGGCAACGAGCCGCCGCTCACGCGAACGGACGCACCGACCGCCTGCCGAAACGCGAACCCGCGAATGCTCGCCGTGTCATCGCCCACCGTCTGGTAGATGCGAAACTTGAGATGCACGTTCACGTCGCCGACGCCGTACGCGTGTACGGCGCGCAGCGGCCGCAGGCGATACCCGTAGAGCGAGTCGGTAAGCAGTGATGTGAGATCGGCCGGCGAAAACAGCGCGGCGGCGGCGGGCCCCTGCGTGCCAATGGTGCTGTTGCCTAGTGCGGCGAACTGGTCGCGGTAACCGAGCACGCGCTGGTTGATTGCCATCTGCGCGGCGCCGGTGCCGACGGGAACGAAGGGCAGGCCAACGGCGTTCTTCCGGCCGCCGTAGAGCGAGTTGAGCGCGTTCGCAAAGGCCGTTGCGTTCGCCACGACCGCCTGCGCCGCCGCGACGTTTGCGGTGATGGGCGCACACCCTGCCGTGCTGGGGCTCGCCTGACACGTCGTGATGCGGCGCGCCGTCTGCGCGATGGCGCTGTCGAATTGGGTGAGCAGCAGCGCGTTGCGGTCGCGGGCCGCCGTGTTCGTCCACGCGGGGTTGAGGCCCATCGTCCCCTCGACACGCGCCGTGTTGAGCGCGACGCCCGGCTCGATCGCATGGCTCGCCACGTGCACGCGCGCGCCGACCGTAAGGCGCGGCAGCACGCCAAGCTCGACGCCGAGCAAGGCATCAGCCGACGCGTCTCGGCGGCCGATGGCGAGCGTGCCAAGTGATGCGTCGACGCTTCCAAGCCCCGACAACACCGATGCAAGCGGGGACGCGGCGGCGAGGCGCGCATCGAAAAGTCCATTCCACGACGAGGCGCTCGCGCTCGCCCCGAGCGTGCGCAGATTGCCGTTGGCATCATAACGCTCGTTCGCCCGGTCCCAAAGCGCCCCGAGGCTGACGCGCATGCGGCCTACGGGAAGCGCGGCCGCATCGTCGCCGAAGCCCAACGCGCGTTGCGCCACCGCCTTGCGGGCGGTGATCATGAACGCCAGCAGGGCTGGCAACGCAAACAAGACGATGGAACGACGCACCATCATCAAAAGGCGTGGGGAATGGGAACTCGCTAAGTTTGGCATGACTTACGCGACCACGAAACCTAATGCGAGACCCGTCACTTCCGAGCATCCCTTGGCAGGTCACCGGCAACCACTGGGTGTCGCTCCCATGCGTACACCCGGTGGACGGCTCGGTTCACGCCCTCGGGATTCTGCATCGTGGCGCGCGCTCGGCCGTGGAGTTTGCCGGCGACGAAGGGTTCCTCTCGGGTGATGGGCCGCCACTCGCGCGTCCGGTGCTCGAGGTGGATGGCGAACGCGTAGAGCTGGCGAAGGGTGGCATCGCGTGGGAACGGGCGTATCAGTGGCTGCCGACGTTTACGGCGACGGTGGGCGACCTGATAATCCGCGGCACGCTCTTCGCTCCATTCGGCCTCGACTCCGACATCGCCGGCGCCGTCTACGCCATCGCGGTGGAGAATCGAGGCGCCAGCGAGCGGGGCATCGCGATTTCCCTCGAGGGGATGCTCGGACACCGGCAGGTGCGCGTGCGCACGCCGCGCACACTCGAGGATGCGCCACGGATCAGTGCAGGGGATGCTGGCACGGTCGTGCTCGACGGCACGAGCGCGCCGGGGTTGGGTGCGCTGGCCATTGCGAGCGACGAAGAGGCCATCACGATCATGCGCGACGGCGGAGCGCCGAGCTACGCGTTGGAGCGGACCTTCACGCTGCCGGCCGACGCGCGCATCGAGTGCGCGTTCTACATCGCCGCCGGCCCCGAGCGCGACGGTGCGCAGGCCATCCTCGGAGTGCTGCGTCGGCGCGGGTGGCGCGCGTTGCTCGCGGCCACTCGCGAGGCGCTGGGGGCGCTCGAACAATCCACGGGCAACGACTCGCTTGACCTGCTGGTCAATCGCAACCTGCTGTTCGCGTACTTCTACGGTGTCGCACGCGCGCTTGACGACGCGCAGTACTACCTCGTGCGCAGTCGCGTGCCTTGGCATCCCGCGGGCGTCACCATTCGCGACTGGGAGGCGCTGTGCTGGACCATCCCGGCCGTGCAGTTGGCCGATCCGCCGTTTGCGCGCGAGCTCATTCTGCGTGCGTGCGAGGTGCACGGTTACGCGCCGGGGCAGGGCACTCATTATTTTGACGGCACCCTGTTTGAGCCCGGCTACACACTCGAGGGCTGTGCCGCGTATGCCGTCGCGGTGGACCGCTACATACGCGACACCAACGACGATCAGATCGTCGAGGAGCCGGTGCTGGCCGACACGCTCTACGTGTCGAGCGATGACCTGGCCGCACGACGCGACAAGGATCATCCGCTCTACCACACCGAGGTCACGCTTGGCGGCGACCGCGCCACGCTACCGTTCACGTTGCATGGCAACGCGGTGGTGGCCTACGCGCTCGACTGCCTCAAGCGCACGCTCGACGAGGAGGCGGTGAAGGGACTTCAAGATCCCGAAGGCGTCCGCGCCGCCCTGCGGCGGCACTTCGCGCCCGGCGGCGCCAAGTCGGCCTTTGTCGCGGCGAGCGATCTCGCCGGCAAGGTCAGCGAGGAAGACGATCCCATCGGGTCGGCGCTGTGGCTGCCGCTGTACGAGACCGTGGAGCGCGGCGATTCCACCTACCGCCGCACCGCGAAGAAGATTGCTGCACCGTCGCACCTTGCGCAGCAGCTCGCGCGGCTGATGGGGCCCGATGCCGGCGACGTGCTCGAATGGCTGCGCCGGGCGCCGCTTTCGCTGGGCCTCGCTTCAGAGCGCATTGACGCCGAAGGCAACGGCACGGCAGGCGGCGGCGATGCGGCGCTCTCTGGCCTGTTGGCCTACGCGACCTGGTACGCCGTGCACGCGTTCGGGGTGCGCGCGTGAGCGGCGAGCAGGCGGTCGTGATCGCGGACGAGGCACGGCGCCATTTTGCGATGTCGTTCGGCGGCAAGCCGACGCTCGTGGCGTCGGCGGCCGGGCGCGTGAACCTGATCGGCGAGCACGTGGACTACAACGGCGGCGAGGCGCTGCCGATCGCCATCCAGCGCCGCACCGCCGTGGCAATTCGGCTTCACGACGGCGCGAAGGTCACGCACGTGAACTCGGGCGGCACCGGCGGCGTACTGCGCATTGACCACGCGCGGCTCGCCCGGCGTCGCAAGTGGACTGACTACTTGTCGGGCGTACTCGATCAACTCATCGGCGCCGGTGTGGATGTGCCCGGACTCGATGTCGCCATCGCGAGCGACGTGCCATCAGGGAGCGGATTGAGCTCCTCCGCCGCGCTTGAGGTGTCGTTTGACTTTGCCGTGCGCTCGCTGCTGGGGCTCGACGCGGAGCCGATCGCGCTGGCGCTCGAGTGCCAGCGCGCGGAGCGGCAGTTCGTGGGCGTGCCGTGCGGCGCGATGGACCAACTCTCGGCGGCCTGCGGGCGCGCTGGACATGCGCTTCACATGCGATTCGAGCCAGTGCATGTTCGCGCCGTCTCGTTCACGGAGTCGGTGCTCGTGGTGGACACGGCCGTGCCGCGCAGCCTCCGCGGCTCCGCGTACGCCGAGCGTGTGAAGGAGTGCGGCGCCGCGCTGGCGGCGATTCAGCGCATCGCGCCGGGCGTGCCGGCCCTCGCCGCGGCCACGATGGATGAGGTCGAGCGCGCCGACATGCCGGAGGTGTCTCGGCGCCGAGCGCGGCACGTCGTGGCCGAGTGCGAACGCGTGCGACTGGTGGAAGAGGTGCTGGCTGCCGGGTCGCGTTTTCCCGGGGAACTCGCGCTCGCGTCGCACACATCGCTGCGGGACGACTACGGGTGTTCGTCGCGGGAGCTCGACTGGGTAGTCGAGTATGCGATGCGCATGCCGGGCGTTGCGGGGGCGAGGCTCACCGGCGCCGGGTGGGGTGGCTGCGCCATTGTGTTTGGCGAAGAAGCGGCGCTTCATGCGGTTGAGGAGGCGTTGCCACCAGCCTACGCACAGGCCATCGGACATCGGCCGCGAACGTGGATCGTGAGCGCGGATGACGGGGCGAGGCTGGAGACATGAGCCCGTTGCAGCGGTCCATCGGTCGCACTAGAATGCGAGGCACGCGGGAATAGCTCAGTTGGTAGAGCACAACCTTGCCAAGGTTGGGGTCGCGGGTTCGAGTCCCGTTTCCCGCTCTAGCGAGAAGAGGGCAGCAGAAAGCGACAGAGAGTGGCAGAAGACAACAGAAGGGCGGAGGCCGATGAGGCCTCCGCCCTTTGCCGCGCTGCACGCGCGCGCTGCGCTACGGCAGCCAGCTGAGTGCCGCACCGCCCGACGCGATGCTCTTCGCGAGGCCGAGCGTGGACGACGGCGTCGCCGTCGTGAGATTCACGTTCAGCCCGGAGGGACCCTGCACGTTGACGAAACCCCACGGATTGCCGCGCGGGTTCGGCGGCGATGGCGCCGGCGTGACGTTGTCGAACGTGAGTCCATCGAACGTGTAGCTCCCCGTGCCGCCGCGGATGATGGCCAAGTGCCACATCTGCGTCCCGCCAGCGCCGGGGTCATCCGAGGTATAGTACCAGTCATCCTTGAAGGTGGCGTTGCCGAACGCCGTCACCGGTCCACCGCCCACGATGTAGAGCGGCACCCGAATGAACGACACCGGTTGCGTGACGTTGATGCCGTTCACGTGCAGCCGACCCTGGCCCGTGGGCTGGTACACGACCGTCGCACCGCTCGTCGTCTTCGTGAACATCCCCTTCACGTAGATGCTCGCGCCGATGGCGACCGTATCCAGCGCCGTGTTCGCGATCTCGAGGTCATTGAGGTACGAGCCGGTCGTCGAGTCCGTGGAACTCATCGACAGCGAGTTGCGACCTAGTCCCTTCAGCACCAGCTTGTGAGTTCCGGACGCCTGCATGAAGCTGCCATCGAAGCCGGCACCCGCG
The DNA here is from genome assembly GCA_023249305.1 of Gemmatimonadota bacterium. GTDB lineage: Bacteria > Gemmatimonadota > Gemmatimonadetes > Gemmatimonadales > Gemmatimonadaceae > PNKL01. Next base: position 50,978 of record JAHFCU010000009.1, on the reverse strand, counting down.
CTAATCACGCCGGCCGTGAACGTCCCGGCGCTGCCATACTGCGCCAGCGAGATGGGCCCCGTCACGTTCAGCACGTCGGCGGCGTTGTTCATGATCACCTGGCCGTACGTGCAGCAGAGTGCGGCGCTGAACGCGCCGGTCACGTTGACCGTGTGACTGTTGAGCTTGAGGGTGTCGTTGCCGGTCAGTGTGACATCGCCGTTGACCGTAAGGTTAGCGCCAAGCACGGCCGTCACCGGCGCATTGAAGTACACCTTGGGCGCGCTGAGCGTCGTCGTCGTGCTGCTCAGCGGCGTGGCCGACGAATCGAAGTACACCCGAGGCACCGTCACTCGGCCGCCCACGGCATCGGTGAGCGTGCCGCCGATGCGCACGTAGCTGCCCCTCGTCCCCGTCAGCGTGCCGTTGAGAATCGTGAGGTGGCGCCCCACCTCATTGATGCCGCCATACATCGAGCCGCCACCGTTGTCGTAGTTCACGCTGTCCATCGAAACGCCGGCGGCGTTGTCAATAACGAGATCGTTGAAGTGCGAGAACCGGTTGGTTGACACGAAGAACTTGATGTGCTGCGCGGTGCTGCCCTTCATCACGACTTTGTGCGTCCCGCGGGCAGGGAAGGTCTGGTACATCCCCTGCTGTACGAAGTCGCCACCCACAACGATCGTCCCGGCGGTCAGGTCGGTCGCCGACGGCGAAAGGCCCGAGTTCGCGGTGAAGGTCCCCGTCACCACAAGTGAGTCATTTGCGTTCACCATGTGCAGGGCCATCGTCGCATTGCCCACCACGGTGAGCGTGTGCGAGTTGAATGCCAGCGTCGTCAGGTAACCGGTCATCTGCAAGCTGTTCGACGTGATCGTCGTGTTGCCGCTCAGCGAGGCACCGCCCGGGAGGAACATCGAGGGCGCCGTGAAGTTGCCGCTGACAGTGACCGGCGACTGCACCAAGATGAAGCTACCCGTCGAACCGGTAATCGAACCTTGGCTGTCCACGTTGCCATAGATGTCGAGTACAAAGCCGTTCAGGTTGACCGTGGCGCCGCCGTTGACCGTCAGCTTGCCGATGCTCGTGAGCGCGCTGAGGACAGGTTGGTTGGTCACCACCGGGATCAGCGTCGAATCACTTGAAGTGGGCACGCCCGCCGGACTCCAGTTCGTGGCCGTGCTCCAGTCAGTGCTCGTTGCCCCCGTCCATGTCTTGCTGTACGTCGATGGTGGTGCAGAGGCGGTCACCGTGAAAGTCGCTGAAGGAAGCGGGCTCACCGTCGCGGTCGCAGATTGCGCGCCGCCAGAGGGGCCGAGCGTCCACGTGGCGCTCGCGAGGCCACTCGCATTCGTCAAGCCGGAGCCGGGACTCACGGTGCCGCCGGATGTCGCCCAAGTCACGGTCACGCCGCTTAGCGGATTGCCCGTCGAGTCACTGACCAGCGCAACGATCGGATTGGTGAGCGCCGTCGAGGTTGGGCCGGATTGCGCGTTGCCGCTCGCGACCGTGATGGTGGCGGCAGGCCCTGCGGTGATGTTGAAGGCTGCCGAGGTCGCGGAACCATAGCCGCTCGCTGACGCGCCCACCGTGTAGCCCGTGCCCGCCTTGCGCACGCGGAGATCATTGAACGTCGCGACACCGCGCACGGCGGCCTTCGTGAGCGTGCCCGCCAGCGTGGCACCCGCAACGTTGCTCTGAAACGCCACCGTCACGCTGCCGGTGAACAAGGTATCGGTGGCGCCCGCTGCGTTCAGCGCACGCACCGTGATTGCCGGTGAGATCAGCAAGCCCGCGGTCGCGCTCACGGGCTGCTGTACGAACTGCAGCTGAACGAGCGGCGCCACGCTGGCGCCCACGTTGATCGCGCTCGGTGTCAGCCCAGCGCCGGCAGCCGTCATGATCCGGAAGCCCGTCGTCTGGCCCAGCGTCCATCGCGTCGCAGCGGTGCCGTCGGCGCCAGTCACCGCCGAAGCGGGCGAGACCGAGCCGTCCCCAGCGGGCACCGAGAAGTTGATGGTCGCGCCGGGAGCAGGGTTGCCGCAGCTGTCCGTGACGAGCACGGAGATCGGCGCGGGGAGGAGGCTGCCGACCTGGCCACCTTGTCCGGAGCCGCCGCCCACCGCGAGCGCGAAGCCAGGCGCCGCAGCCACATTGAACGCGGCCGTGTTCACGCCGGTCAACGACGGCGCGCTCGCCACGAACGTGTATCCGATCCCGGCCTTGCGGATGCGCAGCGCGCTGAACGTGGCAATGCCGCCCGCCGCGTTCACCGTTGTCGTCCCAATCACGGCCGCGCCACTCGGTGCTGCGCCGAGCGCCATCGTCACGGCGCCACTGTAAGTGGTCGGGTTGCCAGCGGCATCCACGACCTTCACTTCGACCGGCGGGAGCAGCGCGCCCGCGGTGCCGTCAAGGGGTTGCGTACTGATGGCCAGCTTCGCGGGCGGGCCCGACGTGGACGTCGCCGTGAACGTGACTGGCGCGCTCAGTCCCGTGGCTGTTGCGGTGAGCGATTGCGCGCCGAGCGCCGGCGCGAGCTGCCACGTCGTCTGCGCAAGCCCCGATGCATTCGTGACCACGGTCGCGGCGCCAACGCTGCCGCCCGCCGAGGCCGCAAAGGTCACGCTAACCCCAGCGAGGGGCAGTCCGTCGGTGGCCGTCGTCTTCACGACGACGGGCTGAGGTAGAGTCGCCCCTCCCGCTCCGGCCTGGCCGCTCCCCGAAATCGAAGCGATCGCCGCTAGCTTTGGCTGAACCGTCAGCGTGACGGTGTCCGCCTGACCGGTGAGAAGCTGCACGACGATGCGCGCCGGTCCCCTCGCGAGGAGTGCGCTGCCAGCTCCCGCGCTGACGTTGGCAATGGTCGCCACGGTGGGGTCGAGCGAACTCCAGACCATCGGCGTGTTCGACAGAACCGCACCCGACGCATCAACGGCGCTCGCGGTGAACGTGAAGTTGTCCCCTGCCGCCACGGTGAGTGACCGTGGCGCGATGCGCACTCCAGCCGCATTCGACCCGGTCCCGCTGTAGCTCACCGGTACCTGTACCGGCGTCGGTGCCGGAGATCCCGGAAGGCTCGGCACCACCACCAAGGGCGTCGGGCCGCCGTGGAAAACCGTTTCGCCCGCCGCATTCTGGTAATCGAGCGTGAGCGCCATCGGCTCACCCGACGGAGGCGCGGTCGGCGACAGGTGGAGCATGAACGACACACTCACCTGGTCGGGGCCCGACGAGCTGAAATCAACGACGGTGTCCAGCGCCACCGAGCCGTCAGCGTGCCGGAAGACGACGCGCACGCGCGCGAACGGCACCAGACTCGACACGGACTGGAGGTTGGCGAATGCCGGTGGAAATTGCGCGAGGAACGACACACCGCGCGCCAGACGCAGGCTCTCACCGCCTGGTGCGGTGACTTCGCGTCCGCAGCTAGTCAGCACAAGACCAACCAGCGACGCCAGCAACACACCCCGAGCAAGAACGCGCCGCGCGCCCAGCGATGTGCGGGCAGCGCGGCGCAGCACGACGATCGTTGCGGTCAGCGCGATCGCTGCAATGAGGGGCGGGGGCATTGTCATGCGCCACTCAAGCTGTCTGGCGGGACGCAAGAAACGTAGTCGGGCGAAACCCCTACACGAGCCTTCCCGCTTTGAGTCACTTCCGTAGCTTTATTGCTAGTCGAAATCCGAAATCGCGGTCCAGTATCGCAATCCGGATTCCAGATCCTTCGATCGTAGTGCCTGCCGGGGTGGCGAAACTGGCTAGACGCGAGGGACTTAAAATCCCTTGGGGGCAACCCCATCCGGGTTCGATTCCCGGCCCCGGTATCTCACAGCGGCCTCGCGCGCCTACGGCTGCGCGAGCGGCCGGTGCACGAAGACAACGCGCCAGTCGAGCACTTCATCCACCATCAGTTGCGCCGTGCGACTGGCCTGCGCCGCGATCTCCGCTGACGTGACGGGCTGACCCAAAACCATGCGCCGCTCGAGCGCTTGAAGCTCGCCGTCAATCTGCAAGAAGCGCTCGCTCATCGCCTCCGACCGCTTCGCCATACGGGCAAACTCCCCTTGGTTGATCAGTCCGGCCGCAGCCGCGCCGAACGCGGGCAGAAAGGCCGTGCCGACCCAAAGCGCCGGCCTGATCCACTCCAACCACTGGTCGCCCAGCAGCGTTCCTCTCGCTGCATCGAGCGCACCGGGAAACACCTCGAAGATCAGATGGCCCGCGACGCAGGCGACCGTCAGAGCGAAGGCGAACACCGTGACGACGTGCAGACGATGGTGAATCCGCGCGGACGAGCGAGCCGCGCCTTGGTGAAAGCGAACCTGACCGGCCGAGTTGGCTGCTCCCGAGATGACGTTGCGCAGGTAGGTCACGCTCTCCTGCAGATGCTCCCGCGACAGCTTCGCATCGGGCAATCCCGTCGCGCGCGCGATGCCGTTCAAGTGCCAGAACATCCACGATCGCGCGGGATCTCCGTACGCCGACAAGTGCGCCGGCGGTCTCGGTGTCGGTCTCCCGCCGCCGAGCGGCAGGAGAATGCGAAGTTCTCGCACGAGCTCCGCCACCAGCCGATAGTCCAGCCACCGATCATGCCAGCGGCGGATTCGTCCGGTTGCGAGCACCGCGAGCAGGACGATCATGGTCGCGCCTTCGAGCCACGCAAAGACCTCGATCCGCGTCAGGGTGGGGAAGCCGACCTCCCGCACGAATACCGGGAGGAGCGCGAGGAGCACCGCGAGCGCGGCGAGCGAGTACACGAGCGTGAACGCGCTGCGGTACTTGTCCGCGTACAGGTCGGCGAGCCGGTCCGCCCAGGCGTAGTGAGCGCGCAAGCGTTGGTTCACCCACAACTCAATCGGCGATGGCGTTCGTCCCTCAACTTCTTCGGGGGCGATCGGCCAATCGTGCGTGGCCGCTTGCTCGAAGTTCTCAAGCCGGAGACTCTGAAAACTGAGGCGACCATCGCCGAGCAGGTCCCGCAAGAACTTCCAGAGGAACCACGGATGCCAGACGGGCCTGCGTTCCCGGAAGTACTCTGTTCGCAGGTCCCGCGGCGACGACGCGTTGTCGTCGCGGTGTGAACCTGCTGTTGTGCTCGGCGGCGCCAGCGTCTCGCGCACGATCGCGACCAACTGCGCCGTGAGACTTGCGCGTTGATCCGTCGGCCGGCTCGGGGACGCGTCCGTCGGCTGCGGGGGGTCCGTGCCGTGTCGCAGTATCTGGCAGGCATGCGGTCCCGCGGCATCAACCCAGACCACGGGGACGCCGCAGGCTAGCGCTTCGCGAAGAGTGCCGTACGTTCCGCCGGGTCCATCGGGCGGCCGTCCGTCCCAGACGACGACGAGAAGATCCGACTGGTTCACGACGACGCTGCCGGCAGCCGCGTACGCCCGCGCCGGATCCGCGCGATCGCCGTCCATCTCGAACTTCATCAGCCCAGGGCCCTGCCGCGCGCGGTCGAGCAAGCGGTGGAATCGCTCGAGTGAGTCGGGCTCCTCGGCTGCGCTGGCCACGAAGTCCCTCTCAAAATCCTCCTCGAAGAACGGCATCGGACAACAGATGGCGTACCCAACTGTCAACGCCTCTTCGGCGAACAACCGGTCGGCACCCTCGGCGAGCGGCGAGATGACCCGCAGCATCGGGCTCGCGCCGTCGTAGACGCTTGGTTGGTCGAGGGCGTACGTGCGCACGGCGTCCCTCACGGTCGTCAACACGTCGCGGAACAGCGACGCCAGTGCTGGGAGGTTGGCGTCCCTCAGCTTGTGCGGCCGATGCCCCACGACGCCCACGCGGAACGCGAGAGGAGCGCGCGGCGGCGACGACGCGGCGCGCTCGCGCAGCGGTGTGTTCTCAGAGTCCAAGCAGGCCCCGCAGTCGGCCGCGCAGCTCGTCCAGCGACTGCTCGAACGCGGCGAAGGCGTCGAGCCACTGGCAGGTGCTGAGCAAGTACTCCATGGTGCCGGTCGGGATGACGTCTTGCACGCGCATCGGGATGATCACGGCGTGGTTATGCAGCGCCCGCTCGATTTCGCGATGGACATGCGGCGAGAGATTCGACGCGCCGGAGACGAGCACGACAAGGGCCCGGGCGTCGTTCAAGCCGCGCATGATGGCCTCGGGATACGGCTCGCCCGGCAGGATGTTGCGTGGCGCGATCCAGCAGTACAGGCCGTGGCGTTCAAGGAACTGGCAGGTCGCCCACGCCTGCGTGAAGTCGGAAGAGGAGTAGCTGAGAAAGATGGACGGCACGCCGGCGACGCCGTCTGAGACTGTCGCCTTACCACCGTCGCCGCTCGTGCGAAGTTGCAGGAACTGCCGCGTCTCGTCTGCCGACATGATCGAGGCGGCTCGCGTGATGAAATGCGAATCCGGGGCAAAGCGCGTGGAATGCAGCCCCGTCACGAACAGTTCCTGAAAGTCTCCGCTCTCGACGGGTGATCCCACGAAGCCGAAGTGCCCCATCGTGCCCTGGAAGCTCTCCTCGATGGCGCTCGCCGCTATCGCCAGGCCTGCAGCCGACTCGAATCCCATAAGCTCGTCGCTCAGGAAGCCACCCTGCAGCAGCCGCGACGCCAGCGTGGACTGCAGCTCCGTGACGGCCGGTGGGAAGGGCGACTCCACGCGGAGCGCGGCCAGGAACTTCCGCGCGACTCGCTCGAACTCGCGCTCGGGACGATGCGCGGCAAAGCAGCACTGATACACCAGCCCACCCGTGCGCCGGGCGAGCGGCTCGATCTGGGGAAAGAGCCGGAAGTCGGTGGCCAGCGGCCTTCCATTTGCCTGATACCCGCCGTGGTTCAGCCAGAGCTGGCAAGGCGGCGGGCTCACGAGGCGGTCGAACGTCGCCACATCGCCGGCCGCGGTCGCCCCCTCCGCGGGAGGCACGGTGCCCAACAACTCGCGGCACAGCGCTTCGAGTTCGTCGTCGTGCTCCGAGCTCACCAGGAGCGTGGTGGCCGGCGCTGGACCGTTCGCGACGAGGCGAACGGCAAACGCGCAGTCACGCGCCGCCAGCAGGCGGTCAACCCACGGCGGCGGCAACAGCGTGGGAGTCGCCCGCCCGACTGTCAGCGCCGCGACTCCCACACTGGTGTTGCCGAGTTCAAACCTCGCGAAGTACATGAACCTACGCGCTACGCGACCCGCTTCGCGCCGCCGAGCAGGCTGTGTCCGCGCGTCGGAACGGCTCCGCCTTCATCACCGCGCAGCACGGCCTCGCGCGACCCGCGCTGGATCACGAAGTCAATCTCCTGATCAATCCGATGCTCCTCCATCTTGAGCCGCACGTTCCGAGTGACCACCGTGTGCAGCCACTCCGTCAGGAAGTTCGTGTCGGTGATGTCGTACTCGTTCGGCGCCTGCGTGCCGATGACGACATGTTTCGCCACCACGTGCTTGCCCGACTCACGGTCAATCCCAGAGGCGAGCGTCTGTTCCACCCAGGTGCCGGTGTTGACGTGGCTGTCCCAACCCACATACAGGTCGTCGCCATGCGCCTCCACGTGCACGAAGGCCATGGCGCGCCGGTAGCCGACGACGATCTGCTCGCGTTCGACCTTGCCGTCCACACCCGCGTACCAGATGCGCTCAGGCGCAACGGAGAACTGCGTCTCGGTTCCCGTCCGCGTGCGGAGGCGCTGCAGAAGGTCAGCGCGCACTTCATCGGCGCGCACGCCGAGGCCGTAGATGTTGGCCTGCCACGAGTCGAAGCGCCGCAGGAGCCGCGGATCGTGCAGCGGCTTGCCCGGCGTCAGCACATAAGTCTTGCGGCGACTGCCTCGAATGAACAGGTAGACGATGAGGCCGACGGAAACGAGCAGGCCGACGAACGGGATCGGAATGGCCCGCGCACCGAGGAAGAAGACCGCGGCGAGCGCGCCAAGCCCGAGCGCTGGCCAGTCCGGATGCAGCCGATCAATCCTGTTGCCCGGACGCCAGAGTTGCAGCGGATGCTGGCGGACCGTGGGCAACTTCGGGGCCTTTCGCACATCCGGCGCCGTGACGAACTCGATGACCGAACGAATCTGTTCGTCATTGAGTCCGGTGACGCCGTAGTAAACGCGACGGCGCTTGGCCTCTGTCAGCTCGATCGTCAGCAGGCGCTCAAAGCGATGGAAGTCCAGCGTCTCGACCGTAATCCGGCATGACGCCCGCAGGCTCAGGTTCTTGTGCGCGGACGGTAGGACGAACTCAAAGTGGGCCCAGACGGGCTGGCTCAGTGCAGGTGACTTGTAGGCGACGACCTCCACCTTGAGCCGCGCACAGCTCGCGAGAAACCGATCGAGCAGCGTATCGCGCAGGTCGGTGGCCACGCTCAGGCCGTTCAGCGCCCGGCGCGGCGTCACGAGTGACCGCAGATGATCGTCGGACAGCACGTCCCACCGGTTGTTGCCCGCCAGCGTCGTCACTCGGCCCTGGGCCGACAAATACGCGCCGACCACCAGGCACGTCAACGACGCCAGATAAATGAATGACGAAGTAGTCCCGAGCCACACGTTTGAGCCGTATGACGAACGCATGATGATGTCGAAGACCAGCACGCGCACGGTGCCGTTCAGGCCGTCCAGTATGGCGCCGATGGCAATGAGCCGATTCAGCGCGGTGATGCGCCACAGGAAGTACGCGGCGACGAAATTCAGCAGGAACAGATAGTTGAAGAGGGGGCCGATGAAGGATGCGAGGGAATTCATGGTGAGCTCCCCGGCCTACCCGACCCGCTGTAGGCGGTCGGCGAGAAAGCCACGTCCGCGCGCCGGTCCTGCCGCGACGCCCTCGCCGTGCAGCACGGCTTCGCGCGACCCGCGCTGGATCACGAAGTCAATCTGCTGGTCAATTCGGTGCTCCTCCATCTTCAGTCGCACGAGCTTCGTCACCACCGTATGCAGCCACTCCGTCAGGAAGCTCGTGTCGGTGATGTCATACTCGTTCGGCGTCTGCATGCCGAGAACGACCTTCTTGGCCACGACGCTCTCGCCGGTTTCGCGATCAATGCCAGCCGCGAGCGTCTCCTCGATCCAAGTGCCCGTGTTGACGTGGCTGTCCCAGCCGACGTACAGGTCGTCGCCATGCGCCTCCACGTGCACGAAGGCCATGGCGCGTCGGTAGCTGACCACGATCTGCTCGCGTTCGACCTTGCCGTCCACACCCGCGTACCAAATGCGCTCGGGGGCGACGGAGAACTGCGTCTCGGTCCCCGTCCGCGTGTTGAGACGCTGGAGCAGGTCGGCGCGCACTTCATCGGCGCGCATGCCGAGGCCGTAGATGTTGGCCTGCCACGAATCGAAGCGCCGCAGCAGCCGCGGATCGTGCAGCGGCTTGCCCGGCGTCAGCACATACGTCTTGCGGGCGCGGCTCCGGACCACGAGAAAGTAGACGACGCCCAGCGCCACGACTTGGCCCACAAACGGCGCGAACCCGAACGTGAAGAAGAAGAGCGCGAAGGCGAGCAGCCCGAGACCAACCTCCGTCCAGTCCGGATGCAGGCGGTCAATCTTGTTCCTCGGGCGCCAGAACTGGAGTGGATGCTGGCGCACCATGGGCAACTTCGGGACTTCGGGCAGAATCGGAGCCGTTAGGTACTCGATGATCGAGCGCATCTGGCCCTCGTCGAGGCCGATGACGCCGGAGTAGACACGCCGGCGCTTGGCTTCGGTGAGCTCTACCGTCAGCAGATGCTCAAACCGGTGAAAATCGAGCGACTCGACGGTGATCTTGCACGATGCGCGCAGGCTCAGGTTCCGGTGCTCCGCCGGCAGGACGAATTCGAAATGGACCCAGGCAGGCGGGCTCAGCGCCGGTGACGTGTAGGCGATGACTTCGGCCGGCACTTGCTTGCACACCGCCAGGAAGCGTTCAGCGAGCTTGTCGCGCAAAGCCGTGGCGGCGCTGAACGTGTTCTTCGGGGTGCGCGGCGTGACGAGCGAGCGCAGTTCGTCATTCTGCAGTGAAAGGGCGGCCCGGGGGCCGGCGCCCTGCGCCGAGAACCTCCGACGGGCAATGCGCCAGACGACGTAGATGACTCCGGCCCAGAATGCGAGACTAATGAACATCCCGAGCAGTGATGCGAGCGTGTCTGATCTCATACCTGATCCTCCGGCACCATAAACCCGTTAGGGGACGCCATCCGCGGAGAGGGGCACGTCGAACGTACGGCTCCATTTCGCCGGCCGCAATTGGCTTTCGGCGAGATGACGTGACGTAGGAAGGCGTGCGAGACGATGCACACGCGTAAAGGAGGGCTTGCACGTTGCTCCGTACCGCGTCGTATTTCATACCGCCGGAGCGGCATGGTCCGATCCCAATTCACGTTTCATCACCGCGCATGACCCTGCGACGCGTGTTCGCCCTCAACTTTGTGCTCGCCGTCTGTTTCGGGGCGACGTGCGTGCTGGCGCCGCGCGCGCTGTGTGCACTCTACGGCCTCACCGCCGATACCGGCGCCGTCTGGACCAGCCGCCTCCTTGGCGGCTCGCTGCTCGGCTTCGCTTCGCTGATGTGGTTCGGCGCTCGCACCCCGTCGGTGGAGGTGCAGCGCGCGATCGCCGCGGCGCTTCTCATTCAAGACCTCGTCGGTGCCGCGGCTTCGTTGGCGGTACAGGTCGGCGGCGCCATGAACGCGATCGGCTGGTCAAACGTGCTGATCTATGCGTTGCTCGGCGCTAGCTACGCGTATCTTCTGGTAGTGCCAACTCGTCGCACCAACTAACGGACTGCGGTGACGGTCCGGCTTCCGAATTTGCAATGACCCTCGCCACGCAATGGCTCGACAACACGCGCTCCGTGATGAGCGCCATCGAGAAGACGCAGCAGGACAACATCCGCACGGCCGCCGCCGTCATGGCCAATTCGATACAAGCCGGCCGCTGGGTGCACACCTTCGGCTGTGGCCATGCCACCATCCCCGTCGAGGAGATGTATCCGCGCATCGGCGGCTTCGTCGGCTTCCACCCGATGGTCGAGCTGCCGCTCACCTTTTTCACTCGCATCACGGGTGAGATGGGCGTGCACCAGTTCCTCTTCCTCGAGCGCGCCGAGGGCTACGGCGTGGAGATCATGAAGGGGTACGACTTCGATCCGAAAGACACGATGTGGATCTTCTCGCACACGGGGATCAACGCGGTCAACATCGACATCGCGCTCGAGTCGAAGAAGCGCGGCATGACGGTCGTCGTCTGCGGTTCCGCGGCCGCGGCCAAGGGCAAGAAGACGCGCCACTCGTGCGGCAAGACGATTTTCGACCTTGCCGATATCGTCATTGACACCTGCGTGCCGGCCGTGGACGCGTCCGTCAGCCTGAAGGACCACGTGGACAAGATCGCGCCACTCTCCACGATGGCGTTCGTTACCAGCGTGTGGATGACCATCGCCACCGTGGCCGAGATACTCGCCGATCGCGGCGTGCACCTGCACATCCACCCTTCACACAACGTCCCTGGCGACACGACCGCGCGCGAACGGCTCGACGCGGCGCTCGCCGAGTATAAGCGGCGGGTCGCGCTGATCTAGCGTCCAGCGTCGCTCGTTCGTCGCTGGTACGCGCGCACGGCCACCGTGGCGATGACAACCTGCAATGCGAGGCACGCGCCGAGGTACGGCGGCAGGTAGCGCGCGCCGGCCCAGTCCTTGAGCACGCCCATCAGGTAGTTGAGCAGCATGTTCCCGGGCAGCGCGATGGCCAAGACGACGCTGAAAGCCGTCCCTGAGATCGCCGGATACAAGTCGGCCACGTAGCCCATCAGCAGGGGGAAGGCCGCGGCGAGTCCGGCCCCCATGAGCGCGAGTCCCGCGCCTGCCGCCATCGCGCTCGGCGCGTTCGCCACTACGGCAATGCCGAGAGCCGTGCACCCGATGCCCATAAAGATCACGCGGCCACTCGATACGGAGCGTAGCACGGCGGCGAGCACGAGCCGCGTCACCGTCATCCCGGCTACGTACGCGGAGAGCGCAAGCAGCGCCGCGGAAGGCGCGATGCCGCGCGCCCCCTCGAGGTACGTCGTGGACCAGTTGTTGACCACGCCCTCAATGCCGCTCTGCAGCGCGAGTGTCAACGCGATCGCGAGCAGCGCGCCGTCCCGCACAAGTCCAAGTCCCTGCGCGAGCGGGAAGCCCTGCGCTTGCTTCGGCAGCGGGAAGCGGATGAGGCCGATGTACAGCACGGGGAGGAGCAGCGCGGCGCCGATGCCGCTCAGCACCGTCGCGTGCTCGACGCCGCGCAGCGTCCCGAGCAGCACCGGCATGCCGAGCGCGCCTACGCCGAAGAAGACGCCGAGCAGGCTGAGTTTCGCGCCGCGATCACCCGCCGAGATGTCCGCGACGAGTGCGTTGGTGCCGCCGTTGAGGATGCCGCCGGCGAAGCCGATGACGACAATGGCGAACCGCAGCACGGCTACCGAGGGCGCGAACGCAATGGCCTCGAGTCCGCCGATTACGGCGAGCGCGCTCAGCAGGAGAAGCAGCTTGTAGCCGAACCGGTCCACGAGCGGCCCGAAGACCATCGAGCCGCCGAGCAACCCGAACGGCAGAGCCGACACGAGCGCGCCGGTCGCGATGCCGTCGAGCTGGAAGCGCGCCGCGATGGAAGGGAGCAGGGAACCGAGTGAGAGCAGCGAGATGCCGAACAGCAGCATGCCGATGCACGCCGCCGCGAAGACGAGGTTCTTGCAATACGTCATGAGGCGTCCGCGGTGCGCGCGCGCAGGGCGAGATGTCCAGCCCCGTGCAGGGCGGCCGCGCCGCCAAGCACCGACGCCGCCAGCTCGACCTGCGTGATGCTGATCGGCTGCGCCCAGTGCTTCGCCTCGCGGGCAATCTGGCCGAGGAAACGCGCCGCCGGACCAAACACACCGCCGCCAAAGACAATGCGTTCGGGGTTGAACAGGCTCACGAGGTTCGCCGTCGCCTTGCCCCACAGTTCGATCGCGTGTGTGAGCGCAGCGACCGCAATCTCGTCGTTCTCTTCAAACGCGGCGAACACGTCGTGCGCGGTCAGCGCCGCGCCCTCGATGCTGCGCAGCGTGCCTCGATACATCGGCCGTTCCGCCAGCAGTTCGCGTGCGCTGCGGGCAATGCCGTCCCCCGACGCGTAGTACTCGAAGTTGCCGCACGCGCGGTACTTGTCGTCCCACGGCTGCTCCAGCGCGAGCCAGCCGATGGCCCCCGCCACGTCGTGGGCGCCGTGCAGCACGCGCCCGTCCGCCATAATCCCGGCGCCGATGCCGGTGCCGACCGTGAGGAAGATCGCGTTGCGGCAACCGCGCGCCGCGCCGTGCCACGCTTCGCCCATGATGCAGCACGACCGGTCGGCCTCGATGACCACGGGAAGATCTTCGTACGAGAGCGACGCGCGCACTTCGTCGTGCAGCGGGTAGTCGTCCCATCCCATGATGTTGGGCGCCCAGACGCGCCCCGTCTTGGTGTGGCTGATGCCCGGCACTGAGATCCCGATGGCGTCAACGCTGGGTGCCTTGGCCATCAGCCGGTTGAGGACGGCGATCAGCAGCGTGCCGACTTCGCTTCCCCCACGGCGTTCGATCAACGCGTGGTCCTCGGCAAGCACCGCGCCCGATGCGTCGAAGACGGCCCCGGCGAGCTTCGTGCCCCCGAGGTCAAGCCCGATGACTGCCATGTTCAATCCCTCTCGAGTGCCGCGTTTCGCGCATCGGGGGGCGCCGGGGAGAAGTTACGGTCCTCTCCCATCTGCAACAACGGCCGCCGGGCATCGCCCGGCGGCCGTTGTCGCATCACGAAATCAGCTCAGGGGATTCGTAGTGTCACGAACACCGAGTCTCCGGTCAGCGTGCCGCTCACCAGCTTCGCGCCGATGGTGACCGTCGCCGAGTCGCGAATGACCGCGTCACCGAACGGAATCGCGTACGCCTTGTACACGCCCGTCGGCACCGCGCGGAACTGCCACGTGCCAGTCGTCGACGCCGTGGCCACCTGACCCGGCACCGTCATGTTGATGCCCTGCAAGTAGACGGTCGTGTTAACCAGACTCTTGCCCGAAGTGCTCGCGACGGTGCCAAACACCTTGCCCGCCGTCGCCGAGCGGCTGGCGACGGAATTCGGGATCGAGGCCGACAGCACATAGCTGAGGCCCGGACGGGATGGAATTGCCGTGCCGCCGTACGGCTCGAGCGCGAGCGTGATGAAGGTGTAGTCCTGCGGCACGACACCGAGGGTCTTCATGTCGCCGCGCACTTGTGCTTCGAGGATGCCGGCGCTCGTGTACCACTTGCCCGTGCCCAAATCGGCATCATCGAGCGGCTGGTTCTCGGGCACCGGCGACAGAAGGCCGCCGAGCCGCGTCGCGGTTCCTGTGCGCTCATCCATGAGCCAGGCGGCGTAGCGGAAGCCCGCCGGCGGGCGAATGAGCTGGCGAACATCGACACGCACCCAGTCGCCCCAGAAATTGGCGTTCACTACGAACGCCGAGACGATGAACGGCAGGCGGTTCGCCGTTGCCGTCGCCCACGACCCGAACACACCCGTCTGCACCGCGTAGGTCGTGCCGGTCTTGTAACGGAACGACAGGAACCCCGTGCGCGCCGTCGAGCTGATCGTGGCGGGCACTGCTCCCTCTCCCGCCGTGCGCAACAGGACGTGCGTGTAGCTCGGGATGTTGGTGTTGGCGATGCCAATAGCCACCGACGTTGCGGTGTCGGCGACGGTGAACTGCGCAGCGGTCGCGGTGTCCACCTTCGTGGTCGCCACCGAGGAGTCGCGGTTCACCGGGCGGCGACCGCGGACTGTGCGAATGATGCGCGACGTGGCCGCCGACGTGTTGCCCGTCGCCGAGTCCACCAGCGCGATCTGGTACGAATTGCCCGTGCCGGTTGGCGGCAGGAAGTTCACCGTGAACTCAAGGGTGTCACGCGCCGTGGCCGCTGTGATACGCTGGCCGGCCACGACGGGGAAGGCCGAGTTGCCGGCGGGCCCGAAGACCATGTCGAGCAGGGGCGCACCGACGATCTTCGACGGGCCGGAGATAGGGTCGGTCTGGCACGCGGCCATCACGAGGGCAGCCCCGGCGGCCGCCACAAGGGTCAGATGAGAGGAGCGCATCTCACTTCCCTCCCGGAATGTACTGGAAGACGAGCGAGTACTGCATGTTGGTCGGAGTCTTCGAAGTGGCCAGAGGTGGCGGCAGCGCATCCTTGATGCGCCGATCCTGGATGTACCCGACCGTAGCGTCGAGATCCTGCCGGTCGAACTGCGTGAACGTGACCGCCCGGGCTTGGGCGCGGACGCCGATAGATGACGTCAGCGCGTAGTTGAGCCCACCGCCAAAGGTTGCCATCGGATGCGTGACCTTGTGGTTATGCCCGACGGCGCGCGCATCCATGAACATCGAATACATGCCGCTGCCGGCAAACCCGTACAGGCGCGCCTTACCGATTGGGACGCCAAGTACCGCCTGCAGCCCGGCCTGAACCAGCGTGATGCGCTGGGCCACGGCGTACAGGAACGTGGTGTCGCCGAAGTCGAAGGCGACGAGCGGGAACTGATCGCCCTTCGTCACCGGACGCGACACGTCCACGAGCAGGCCCACCCCAAACGTCGAGCCCTTGAAGGCGAGACTGAGTGGGTTCCACGGCAATTCATAGGACGCGTCGAGGCCCACGAACGGGGTGTCCTCGAGCGCCGTCCCCTTGTCAAAGATCTGCTGTCCGAGGTGCACGCCCAGGTCGAACATCTTGGCCTGAGTCTGCGCTCCCAGCGACGACGCGCCCAGGAGCACGGCACCGACGAGCGCGATGAGTCTGCGCATGAGTGTTGGTCTCCGGAGGCTAGCGGCCGATTTCGAAGCTGAGAACCTGAGTGTTCTGCAGCTCGCCCATCGTAGTGTAGGCATAATCCAGCGTCAGTTTGCGCCCGAGCACCGGGATCTTCACCCCGCCGCCGAACGACAGACCATCGGCGAACTTCCACGGCGCATGCTGCTCATTGAACCAGCGCTTGCCGGCGCGCAGGAAGTAATTCCCTTTGTAGCCGTACTCGAAGCCGAGCGACGGCTGCACGTCGGTGTCAATGGCGTCGAAGAAGTCGAGTTCGCCGATGAGCGTGTGTTTCTTGCTCGCGCCGAACATCGCCTCCGCGTCGCCCACGAGGCCCGACTGCAGCCCCACCCGGAATCCGGTGGGGAGCTGCACCTCGCGCGTGTCGAACTGCACCGGGATCGTGCCGCCGGTGGCAAATCCGTTTTCGCGCGGCGCCGTGACCTTGCGGTCCACGCCTGAGCCCGAAAAGCGATTGCTCGGCCCGATGTTCGTGATGGCCGCCGCCACGCTCAGCCCGTAGAGGCCCGTGCGGAAGCGGGTCGCGAGGTCGAAGCCGAAGTACGTCGCCTGCGCGAAGTCCACTCCCTCCTGCACCACGCGAATGCCCGCCGACGCCGAGAGGCGGTCGGTGATGTTGCGCGCGTACTGCAGGGCGAGCGCGGATCCCGTGTACTGGAACTGGCCCGGGAACGCCGGGTCATCGCCGTCGGGCGCCACCTCGGTCGTGCGATCGATCGAGCCCGAGGTGAACTGCGTGAACGACAGCCCCAGCGCCCCTTGGCCGATCGGCGTCGTGAGCGCTGCGGCGGTGTTGGTGATGCCGCTGCTGCTGCCGTACAGCTGCATGTAGCTCACGATCGCGGAGAGCTCCCCGCGGGTGATGATGCCTGCCGGGTTCCAGAACATGGCCTCCGGCCCCTCGGCCGTGGAGGCCACCGACGCCCCGAGCGCCGTGCTGCGCGCTCCCACGCCGATGTGGAGGAAGTTGGCCCCGCGCGTGCCGACTCGTGATGTCCGGTCGGTCGCTTCCGGGACGATGATCGTGCCTTGTGCCGCCAACGACGCTCCCCAGAGGAGGGCGACCGCCGCGAAGGCCAGGCGAATGATGTTGAGTCTCATGGTTCGTCGCCCCGGTTAGCGGATGATCACGAACTTGCCGAGCTTGTCGACCTTCTTGCCGCCGACCTCGGTGCTCACCACGAAGATGTAGAAGCCGGGTCCGACTTCGAGATCTTCGCGGGTGCGCATGTTCCACTGCAAGTCACCCGCGTCGTTGCACTGCGTGGTGTTGACCGTCGCCCGACAGTTGCGCTGCAGGTCCGACGGCACCCACTTGATCTGCTGCACCAGCTGGCCCGATGCGGTGTAGATGCGCAGGGTGCCACTGGGCGGCAGGTGCGTGAAGGCCAAGCGCGCCAGGCCCGCCGTCTGTTCGTACTGCGAGAACATGATGTACGGGTTCGGCACCGCCTTGACGAGCGACAGGTCACTCTCGCTCACCGCCGCGATGTTCTCGCCGCCGACATCCGGCGTGATGCTGTACGTGAACGCCGGCATCAGGCGGATGGGGCGATAGTACAACACGTTCATCGTCTGGTTGTTGTTCGTCGCCGTGTAGCCTGTCCCGCCAATGCCGATGAGCGGGTTGCAGGTGCTCACCGTGCCGCAGGCGAGCTGCGTTGGCCCCCACGTGACGCGCGTCACGCTCACCGAATCGGGGATGCCGCTCGCCAGGCGAATGCGCCGCACGAGCGGCGAGGCCGTCACCGTGTCGTAGCGCACCACCTTGAACGTTTCAATGAAATAGAGCCGGTCGCCCGGAATCCACTGATCGGTCGGCACCGTCACGCGCGCCGTATCGGCGTTGTTGCCGAGTAGGGCCGTGAGCGGCCGTTCGCTCTTCAACACCGCCACGCTGGCGTTCGCGTTCAAGAAGACGTTCTTGACCGTGAACGGGATGTTCAGCGACGCCAGCGAATCCGTGGTGATGTTCGTGCGGCTGAGCGCCAGGTTCAGCGCGGTCGCGGCATTGGCAGTTATGTCGGTCTTGCCGACGTTTGTCCGCGCGGCCAGTGACGCCGTGTAGTCGGCCGCCACCTTCGTGGGATTCAAGCGGTCGAGCGTGAACGGATAGCCCGGGCCGAACTCCTTGCCGCTGAACGCGATCTGATACCGGTTGTATGCAATCGTATCACGCTGCGTTCCCAGGACCCAGCCAAGTGTCGGCGAGGTGCCCGACAGTTCCACCGGGATCCCCTCGACCTGCCAGAACGTACTGCGCAGGCTGCGCTGTCGAGTCGTGTCGAGCACGAAGAACATGCCGACGTAGTTCGGGTTGGCGAGCGTTGCGGCCGGCGTGTTGTCGTCCGACGCCGAGATGGTGTCGGAGACATACATCGGCACGCCATTCTGGATGAACGCCAGCTGCAGGCGCCGCGTCGCCGGTGTGCGATACCGATAGAAGACCGTCTTGCTGGTCCCGCTCGGCACTTCGGTGACGGTCGGTAGGCCGGCGACGTCCACCTTCCCGTTGACCGTGTACTCCTCCTTGCGCACCGAGAACCGCTTCGTCGCGCCCACCGTGCCCGTGTCGCCCAGCTGGAACAGGCGCAGGGTCGTGCGGGTCGGCGTCGTGGAGGTCGCGGTCTGGTAGAACGCTTCAACTTCGGCCGAGTCCGACAGCACCATGCGGCCGACGATGGGGTCCTTGCCGCGCACCGTCTTCTCCACGCGGGTCGTGATGGAGTACGACGCGATGGTGTCATTGGCGAGCGGAGTCAGAACGATGCTCGACGCTGTTGCCCCCGCCTGCCGGCTGATCGGGATGTATACCTGTGCCACGTTCCGGTTGGCGGTGTTGGCCGAGAGGCCGTTCAGCGTCGCCGGTCGGATCGTGTACATCGAGTTGACGAACGTCTTGGTCGCCGGGTCGAGGGAAACAATGTCCCACGACGCCGGGAACGACTGGCCGACGACGACATAGGTGTAGGTCAGGCCGCCGGTGATGCTGCCGTCGCTGTAGACGGCCGGCCACAGGCCATTGCTGCCGCGCACCAGCGTGGAATAGCGCTGCCACGCATAGCGCGTCGTGCCGCCCGCGGCGTCGCGCGAGACGGTTGGGTAGCACGCCACGCCGGACGACGACGTGAAGGTCGAGCCGCCGGTGCATGACTTGTACACGAGCATTGAGTCAATGACGCCGAGCGACGTGTCCACCACGATGCGGCACAAGGCGGCGTTGTAGGTGGCCGCTGACGAACAGGCCGTCTGTGTGGCGGCCAGCGTGTCAATGGCCACCGTGTCGCGCAGGATCGTGCCGCGTGGCAGTGAGATCTTGCGGATGTTGTTCACGATCCGCGGATTAAAGACCTTGAGCTGGACATCCGCCGACGAGCGGCTCGCCTTCAGGTTCTTCGCCTGCTCGATCAGGAACTTGTCCTGGCATTCGTTGTGCGCCTGGTCGAAGTACAGTCGCAGGAAGGTGTCGAACTGCCGGTTGCCGCCGGTCGGCACCGCCGACACGATGTTCACCGGGCAGGGCGGCTCTGGACTGAGCCAGAAGTTCTGATAGAGGGACGTGACGTTGTCAATCAGCTTCTCCAGGTTCGTGGAGTCGCGCGTTGACAAGAACGCGACCCAGAAACTGGTGGTGTCGCCGGCCTTCAATTTGATCGGCCCCACGCCGGTGTATCCGTTGTTGTGCACCGTCGCCGGGAACCCGCCGAGCGTCGTGTCGGCAAACGGCCTTGCGCACCCGCCGAGGTTCAGCGAAGGCACCGGATCGGTGCAGTGCATGATCTTCAGCGTGTCGGGCTTGCCGTCGTGGTTGTAGTCCCAATTGCCCGGCGGAATGTAGCGCGGAAAGCCACCGGCGCGTCCTGTCTGCGGCGACCACCGCGTTGGGAAGTCGTAGTTGTGGAACATGTCGAAGTAGGCCTGGTTGGTCCACTCCGACGGGGGACGCGTGGCCGCGAAGATGTCGGCCTCGTTGTTCGTCAACATCCCGTACGTCGCACGGGCGCTCACACCCATGCCGTTCGAGGTAATGCACGTGAAGCCGCACGCCATCGCATGGTTAAAGACCAGCGTGTCGCCGCGCAGCGGATGCGTCGGGTTGTAGAACGGCGACGATGGGTCGGTAAACTTCTTGTTGCGCAGATCGCCGATCGGCGACTTGAATATGACGATCGCCTCGGGTCCGGCGTTGGCGCCGCGCGCGTAGGAACTCGTGTTCGAGACGCAGGTGCGGCTGACGAGCAGACCGCCCGCTAGCCAGCCGCCCGTCACGTTGGCGCCGTGATTTGCGCCGTAGCAGTTCGTGCCGTTCTGGTTGACGCCGGTCGAGATGACCGCGCCTCGCTTCAAGTCCATGTACATCGCCGGCGTCTGGTTCGCGTTGGGGAACCAGCGGAGGATGAAGCCGAGGGAGAGCGAATCGTAGTTCAGCCCCACGCCGTAGACCTCGGCGCTGCGGTTGATGATGTTCGCCTTGTAGAACATCGCGTCCGCCACCGTCGGCACGCCGTACGTCCAGGCCTCGAAACGCCACTCGATGCCCATCGGGTAGCCTTCCTTGATCGGCGCCCCGCTCCCGCCCGGTATCACCGAACCGAAGTACGCGCGCTGCTCCTTGCCATAATCCACCGTCGAGCCGAACGCCTGGAACGCACCGTAGAGCTTGTCCTGCGCCCGGCGCGACGCGGGGATCTTCCAATCATCCCACGTGAAGCCGGCCGGGTCGGCCTTGAAGTTGTTCAGCCAGACCGAGTCGGGCACCGGGCGCTCACCGTCGAAGGTGCTTCCCACCCACGTATCGGGACAGTCAGAACCCGGCAATAGCGGAAGGCCCGTGCCGATCGACGAGTTCGGGATCGCGCTGTTGTCTCGGCACGACCCGTCGTTGGTAGTCGTCACGCCGCTGAACAGCGACCCGACCGAGCCGTCACGCCCCGTAAAGGCAAGTTCGCGCGTGTCGGACGTCCAGCGTGAGAATTGGGTGCGGTGGTCATAGCCGCCGCCCTTCACGCTCTCGAGCGAGGGGACGATGTCGCGGAAGCGCGACCAGTCCCCCTTGGCTGCCGCCATGTACAACTGCAGCTCGAAGAAGCCGCCGTTGCCGCCCATGCTGGCCAAGCGGCCCGGCAGCGCCGCGCTGTAAAGGAGGTTGTCGTCCGACGGCCCGTTCGATGTGACCTTCCACCGCGAATCGCCGCCGGAACGCATGCCGGTGAGGGCGAAATCGCCGAGGCCGAACAACGCGAACCCCGCGGGCTTCCTAGCCGTCTTTGGGTCAGGCTCGCGGTCAACATTTGGGTCGAGCGTCTGGGCGCGCAGCGCGCCCACGCTCAGCACGAGCGCGGCGCCAAGTCCGGCCATCAGGCGTCGAAGGGAGAGTATTCCAAACCGATCCATCTGGGGCACTCCTGATTCAGGTGGAGCCGGCGGGAATGTCCCGCCAGCACCGTCGGATTAGAAGCTGATCGAGATGCCGCCGTTGATTGAACGGCGACCGGCGAGGTACTGCGGGCGATCGAAAAACGTCGAAGATTCACCTTCACCCGTGAAGTTGCCCGACTGGAGGCGGGCCTGCGGCGAGGCGCCGCCGTCGCAGTTGCCCGTCGTGGCGAAGACCTGCGAGCAATTCCTGCGGTCGAGCAGATTGCTGATGCGTATGAAGGCACCGTAGCGCACGTTCGCCACCGTCCAGTCCTTGTGCGCCTGCATATTGATGGTGAACGTCAGCGGCGCCGTGCCGCTGTTGCGCTGCAGGCGGTCCGCCGAATTGCCGGTGAAGGTCAACGACGGCGTGTAGGGGAAGCCGCTCGCCAGCCGCGTCGTGAACGAGATGGACGAGTTCTTGAGATACTCGCCGCCCCAGATGTTCGGTGTCTTGCTTGCGACGATGAAGCTGATCGAGCCGCCCAACTGATGCGTCTGATCGATGTCGCTCCGAATCTCGGTGCGTGCCACGACATCGCCTTCCTCGTTGGTGCGTTGCGTCTCGAGGTCCGGCGGCGAGGCGTTCGTCGTCGCCTGCGAGAAGGCGTAGTTGATGCGCCCCGTCCAGAAGTTCGCGAGGCGGCGCCTGAACTCGATCTCGAAGCCGCGTACGGTCTGGAAGTCCTGGTTCACGAGCACGGAGTAGAGCGGCGAGTTCGTGCCGTACGTCACGCCCGGGTCAAACACGCGGGTGGTCGTCCCCTTCAGGTAGCCGCCGTTACGGACGCCGGTGAGCCCCGACTGGTCCTTGGAGAAGGCCACGAACTGCATGGCATACCGATTGCCTTTGCCGAACTCGGCGACGTAGCCCATTTCGTACGAAACGGCCTGCTCCGCGCGCAGGCGCGGGTTGCCCACGAAAGTCTGCGCATTGAACTGCGCCGCCTGGGGCGTTCCTTCCTGGGCCGACCCAATACCCGTACCCTGATAGACGTTGTTGTAGAGCGGGTTCTGGTAGTAGACGCCGAAGTTGAAGAAGGCGTTCGAACGGTCGGTCACGGGGAACGACAGGCCGAGGCGCGGGCTGAAGGAGCGCCGGACTGACGCCTGGCCCATGTCGTTCTTGAACGCGATGTCACGCGCCGAGTCGCCCTTGCTCGCAATCAGGCCGCACGCAGCGATGCCGGTCACTGGCAGCTTGGTCACCGGATCCACGCCGCTTGCCCAATTCGCCGGCAGGCCGAACGAGGCGGGGTCGGTGCAGACCGTGTACTGCGTGGTGCCGTTGGTCGGATCGAGTGGGTTGTTGAACGAACTGCCCGTGGCCTTGCCGTAGTCGAAGCGCGCACCGAGGCGCACGGTGAGGAAGTCGTACTCGATGCGGTCCTGGAGGTACGCGGCCGCGTCCCACGGCTTCGCCTGGTAGTCGCTCGGCTGGAGCTGGATGTTGTTGAGGCCGACGTCGCGCACTTCGCGGAACAGGATGTCGTGGCCCTGATAGAACAGGCCCATCGCGAGGTTGTGGTGGTCCGTGGCCTGGTACTGCACGTCGAAGCGCGCGAGCCGCGTGGTGTTGCGGTCGTGGCCCGCGATCTCGTCCGTTCCCTCCGTCGGGGTGATGTCCACCGAGGTCACACCGGCCACCGCGAAGCGGCCGTCGAAGTTGGTGTCCGCCACGCGCTCGCCGAGACAGACGCCGGAGAAGAACGTCGCGCACGTCTCGCGTTTTCCGCTCAGCTGCCCGACGACGATCTTGTAGTTCAGTCGGCCAATGGTCTGCTCGAAGCGCGCGGATACGAGGTCGCGTGCCTCGCTGACCGTCGCCGGGGCGATGAGGGTGTTGCGGGCGGCGCCCGTCGGGCGGCCGGTCGGCGTCAGGCGGTCCGAACCGTACGTCGTGTTGCAGGCGTCCACCACATCGAGGCTCTTGTAGATGTTGCGATACGTGTCAATGCACTGGTTCGCCTGATTGAACCCCATCAACCCCCAGTCGAAGGCCACGTTCATGCGCGCGTTCTCGAAGTGCAGCGCGCTCACGCTCAGCCTCGTCGTCGGGCCGAACAGATAGGTCAGCTTGCCGAATGCGTCGCGCTCTGTCGTGTAGCCCTGCGCGCGCCAGCCCGAGAGCAAGTCCTGCGAGTTGATGGAGCGGGCGATCGTGTCGGCCATGAACGGGTCGTAAATCTTGTTGTCGTACTGCAACACCTGCGACGCACCACCCGTGCTGCGGCCGGCCATCACGAAGCGAAGCTTGTTGTTGGTCGCCGGTACCGGGCCCGAGAGGAAGCCCTCGATGAAGTCGTAGCCCTTGAGGCCGTCGGAGATGGTGCCGAAGGCCTTGCCGATCTTCGACGTCTCGTAGTCGAGCGCGCCCTGGATCGTCGTGCCACCGTCGCGCGTGGCCGTCGAGACGACGCCAGAGAGGGCGTTTCCATACTGCGGCTCCATGCCCCCCTTGATCGTCGAAACGCCCGCCACCGCCTTGTTGGTGATGTCGAGCGCTGGGCCGCCGAAGAGGAAGTTGTTGACCGGGATGTCGTCAATGAGCGTCATCGTCTCACCGGAGCGTCCGCCGCGAATCTGCACGCCCGTGAAGCCCTGGCGCCGTGCGGCGGTGAAGGCCGTCAGGTCCGTTGAGACTTGCGGCACTTCGGTGAACCCGGCCTGCAGCTGCAGCGCGTCCTTGATGTTGCGCACGGGCAGCGTCTGCAACTCTTCCTGCGAGATGGACTGCGTCGTCCCCGTCTGCTTCAGCTCCACCAGGTTCTGCTGGTTCTCCACGATCTGCACCGTCTGCAGCGTGTTGGCGGCGCTGGAGAGCTTGAAGTTGATCTCGCGGGTGACGTCAATGGTGACGACCACCGACGTCTGCTGCGTGCCGAACCCGATACGGCGCGCCTGCACGGTGTAGGTGCCGGGAGGGACGCCGAGAATGAAGAAGCGCCCATTCGTCCCGGACACTTGGCCGTAGCCAGTGCCTTGCAACAGGACTTGGGCGCCTTCAATCGGCTGGCCGGTCGCCGCGTCGGTCACGACGCCGGTGACCTTGCCGGTCTGCGCTTCGAGTCGCCCGGCGGCGAGCAGGAAGACAAGGGCGAAGGTCAGGCAGCGAATGGCTGCCTGAAACAATGGGGTGGTACGCACGGACGACCTCCCGGACTGCGTATCGGTGATAACCTGACAACACGATCGGCGCGGTCTTTCCCTGCGACAACGACAACGAGCCACGGGGGGCCTTTCGCCCTAACCTACCCGGATCTTCCCTGACGCGTCACTGGAACGTAGCCGCACGATGCGCATTAAAAGGTTGCAGCGGGCCCGAACTGTCAAGCGTCGCCCCGCTTCGTGCCACCCGCTTACCCTACACGCGGCGCTGCCTGTTCTGGGTTGGCCACGTTCATTATAGATTGCGCCTACCATGGCTGACGTTGTGTCGCTCGCCGCTGAACTGCTCGCCATTCCGTCTCCGTCGCGCGACGAAGGGCGGGCCGTTGAGTTCGTCTCCGGCTGGCTGGTCGCTCGCGGATGGAATGTGACACTGCAGGAGGTTTCTCCGGGACGTTCGAACGTCTGGGCGTCGCGGCGCGGTGGTGGCGTCACTCTCTCCACGCACCTCGACACGGTGCCGCCCTACGTCGCGCCGCGACTCGAAGGCGATCGCCTCTGCGGCCGCGGGTCCTGCGATGCCAAGGGCATCGCCGCCGCGATGTTGGTCGCGGCGGACCGCCTCGCAGAAGCAGGGGAGGAGCGCGTCGACCTTCTGTTCGTCGTGGGAGAGGAGCGCGGCTCGGACGGCGCGCGCGCAGCCAATCAGCTTGACGCGACGTCCCGCTACCTGATCAACGGCGAACCGACGGAGAGCCGGCTGGCGACGGGATGCAAGGGCGCGTGGCGAGTCACCGCGCGAACGCGCGGACGCGAGGCGCACTCGGCCTACCCAGAGCTCGGAGCTTCCGCCATCGTGCCGATGTGCGAACTCCTGCCCGGGCTCGCGTCGCTGGTGTTGCCGCGCGATGCGACGCTCGGCGCGACGACGATCAACATCGGCGTCATTCGGGGCGGCACAGAGGCGAACATCGTCCCCTCGCTGTGCGAGGCCGAGCTGTTGGTCCGTCTCGTCGGCGACCGCGCGCCCGTGCAGGCGGCGCTCGAACACTGGGCCGGCGACCGTGCAGAGCTGAGCTATGGCTCGTTCATTCCGGTGCAGCACTTCCATGTCGTCCCGGGCTTCGACACGGCGCCGATGGCCTACACGTCCGACATCCCGCTCCTCCCACGGTGGGGCACGCCGCTCCTCTTCGGCCCTGGTTCCATTCACGTGGCCCACACGCCCGACGAGTTCATCGCCCTCGATGAACTGCGTTCGTCCGTGGACGCCTACGAGCGCCTCGTGCGCAGCCTGCTCGCCTCATGACCGACCCCCGCCCCCCAATAAAGGTTGCAGTCCTCGGTGCGACCGGAGCCGTGGGCCAGACATTTGTCCGTCTACTCAAAGGACATCCGTGGTTCGAGCTTGCCGAGGTCGCGGCCTCGGAACGCTCGACGGGCAAGCGGTACGATGAAGTGACGCGCTGGATCGAGGGCGACATGCCGCGGGCCGTGACGGGATTCATGGTGAGAGCGTGCGATCCTGCCTCGGTTACGGCGCCCATCGTCTTCTCGGCACTCGACAGCAGCATAGCGGGAGACGTGGAGGCGGCGTTCGCCGCTGCCGGCCGCCTCGTGCTGAGCAATGCGAAGAACTACCGCATGGAGCCCGATGTGCCGCTGGTTATACCTGAGGTGAATGCCGGCCACTTGGCGCTCCTCGACCTGCAACGCGCGCGGCGCGGATGGACGGGTGGCATCGTGACCAATGCCAATTGCGCCGCCACGATGGCGGCGATGGCGCTCGCCCCGCTGCACGCCGCGTTTGGCGCGCGGCGCGTCTTCGTGGCCACGATGCAGGCGGTCAGCGGGGCGGGGTATCCGGGCGTTCCGTCGCTCGACATCCTCGGCAACGTCATTCCGTACATCGGCGAAGAAGAGCCAAAGATCGAGCGGGAGATGCAGAAGATGCTGGGCGTCGTCGCCGCCGACGGCGTTCGTGCCGCGCCGTTCATGGTCAGCGCGCATGCCAACCGCGTCGCGGTCGAGCATGGGCATACGGTCTGCCTCTCGGTGGAGTTCGAACGCGAGCCGACGGTCGACGATGCGGCGCGCGTCTACCGTGAGTGGAAAGGGGCGAGCGCGGTGTGCGGCCTACCGTCCGCGCCGGAAGTACCGCTGCATTTCTTCGAGCACAACGACCGCCCGCAGCCACGGCGCGACGTGATGCGCGGTCGCGGCATGACGGTCTCCGTCGGGCGCCTGCGCCGCGACCCGCTCTTCCACCTCAAGTTCGTGGCGATGGGCCACAACACGATCCGCGGGGCGGCGGGTGGCTCCATTCTGAACGCGGAGCTGCTCGTCAAGACAGGCCGCGTCGGCGCCACATGATCGTCTGCAAGTTCGGCGGCACTTCCGTCGGCGATACCGCCGCGATCGAGCGCACGGCCTCCATCGTACGCGGGCGGCTGCCGCGCGATCCCGTCGTCGTGGTGTCCGCGCTCGCGGGGACGACCAATGCCCTGTTGGATGTCGCCGCGCAGGCGTCGAAGGGGCAGTTCATCGTCGCGATTCGCGGCATCGAGGCGCTGCGCGCACGGCATCTGAGCGTAGTAGACGAGCTGCTGGGCGGCAGCACGGCGTCCGGGGAGATCGCGGCGGAGGTCAGCATGCTCTTCGACGAACTCGCGCATCTTGGCGAGGCGCTGTCGGTGCTCGGTGACGTAAGCCCGCGTTCGCTCGACGCCGTGGCGGCGTACGGCGAGCGGCTGTCCTCACCCATCGTCGCGGCGGCATTTCAGCAGCGCGGCATCCCGGCGACGTGGGTGGATGCGCGCAAGGTGATGCTCACCGACGGCGCGTTCGGCAAGGCGCGCCCGCAGCCCGACGCGATCGCCGAGGCGGCGCGCGAACAGTTGCTCCCGATCGTGCGCGACGGGCGTGTCCCCGTGCTCGGCGGTTTCATCGGCGCCACGCCTGGCGGAGTGACGACCACGCTCGGCCGCGGCGGATCCGACTACAGCGCGGCGCTCCTCGGCGCCGCCCTCGACGGCGAGGCGATCGAAATCTGGACCGACGTGGACGGCATGCTCACCGCCGATCCGCGCGTCATCCCGCAAGCGAAGGTCATCGAGCACATCCGCTTCGACGAGGCGGCGGCGCTGGCGAGCTTCGGCGCGAAGGTGCTTCACCCAAGCACGATCGCACCCGCGGTGCAGCGCAGCATCCCCGTCTTCATCTACAACTCGCACCGGCCGCAGGCGGCCGGCACGCTCATCACCTTCGACGCGCCGCGCCGCTCGGTGCGCGCCGTCGCCGGGCGCGCGAACGTCGTGCTGGTGAACGTGAAGTCGAGTGCAATGCTTGACGCGCCGGGCATTGTGCGAGGCATTTTCTCCGTCTTCGAGCGGTACGAGCTCTCGGTGGACGTGATCGCCACGTCCGAGGTGAGCGTGTCCGTCACGCTCGACGCCGACCTGCACCTCGACGCGGTGCTCAACGAACTGCGCGGCTTCGGCGACGTGACCGTGGAACGCGGTCGCGGCATCGTCGCCGTCGTCGGCTCGGGGCTGGGCGGACACACCCCGACGATGGCGCGTGCGCTCACCGCGCTGGGTGACATGCGCGTGCACATGTGCTCATTGAGCGCGAGCGCCATCAACCTGACGGTCATCGTCGACGGCGATCAAGTGCACGAGGCGATGCGCCGCTTGCACCGGGCGTTCTTCGAGGAGGCTGCATGAACGCGCTGCACCTGGCCGTCATCGGCGACGGCAAGATGGGACAGCTCGTCCGCGCACTGGCGATGGACCAGGGCATCGCCGTCGCGGCTTTCCTCGGCCGCGACGCGGTGCTTGAGGCGGGCATCAACGCCACCACGCTGAACGGCGCCAACGTCGCCATCGAGTTCACGCAACCCGACGCGGCGGCGGCCAACGTGCGCTCGTGTCTCGCCGCGCGGTGCGCCGTCGTCTGCGGCACCACCGGCTGGGACGCGGATCGCGCGGCGGCGGAACGCGAGGTGGTGGCGCAGGGTGGCGCGCTGCTGTGGGCGCCCAACTTCTCGCTCGGCGTGCACATCCTCACCGCGCTGGTCGCCGATGCGGCGCGGCGTGCGAGCCTGGCGGGAGGATTCGACGCGCACCTCATCGAGACGCATCACACCGCCAAGCTCGACGCGCCGTCGGGCACTGCACGGCAGCTCGCGCGCGCCGCGGAGCTGGCCTCGGGCGCGGCCGTGCCCATCACTTCGGTGCGCGTCGGCTCCGCGCCCGGCACGCACGAACTGGTGCTCGACGGCGCGTATGAACAGCTGCGGCTGACGCACGAAGCCCGCGACCGCCGCGTCTTCGCGCTTGGCGCCCTCGCGGCGGCGCGGTGGATCATCGGCCGCCGCGGCGTCTTCTCGCTTGACGACATGCTCTCGTCCCCCGGAGGGTCCTGATGGGTTCGTGCTCGCTGCATGGCGCCTTCACGGCGCTGGTCACTCCCTTCACGCCCGACGGTGCAGTGGACGAAAGCGCACTGCGCGCCTTCGTCGCGTGGCAGGTGGAGCAGGGCATTGATGCGGTCGTGCCCGTCGGCTCGACCGGCGAGGCCGCGACGCTGACACTCGCGGAGCGTGCGCGCGTCGTCGCCATCACGGCGGAGGTCGTAGACGGTCGTGTGCCGATCATCGCCGGCGCTGGAAGCAATGACACCGCGGTGGCGATTGAGAACTCTCGCGTGCTCGGCGCCGCGGGCGCCACCCACCTGCTGCACGTCTCGCCGATGTACAGCAAGCCGCCACAGCGCGGACTCATCGCGCATTTCCGCAAAGTCGCAGACGCCGCGCCGCTTCCCGTGGTCCTCTACAATGTTCCCGGCCGCACGGCGAGCAACATGGAGGCCGAGACGCAGCTCGCGCTCGCCGAGCATCCCAACATCGTGGCCACCAAGGAAGCGTCAGGGAACATCGAGCAGATTGGCGAGATCATCCGCCGCCGCCCGGCGGGCTTCGCCGTGCTGTCGGGGGACGATGGTCTCACCGTGGACGTCATGGCCCTCGGCGGCGAGGGAGTTATCTCTGTCGTTTCGAACGCCGTCCCCGGCGCGATGCATGCGCTCACCGCCGCCGCCGAGCGCAGTGACCACGCCGCCGCGCATACGCTGCACGATGCGCTCGCCCCACTCTTCAGCGCCGCGTTCGTGGAATCGAATCCCATCCCCATCAAGGCGGCGCTCGCGCTGATGGGCCGCATGCAGAACGCACTGCGCCTGCCGCTCGTGCCGATGGACGCGCGACATGAGGCCGCGGTGCGCCACGCGCTCGAGCACGCCGGGGTCCCGCTCGCATGACGCCGACCACCGACATTGCCGCGCTCGAGAAGCGCGTCGAGGCGCTGTTCGCCGTCCCAAGCCAGTTCCCGGAGCCGGCGGACGCCGAAGAGACCATCGACCTGCTGCTCTCCGCACTGGAGGCAGGGCACGTGCGGGCCGCGGTGCGGGGTGACCACGACGAATGGATGGCCGTGCCGTGGGTGAAGCGCGGGATCCTCACCGGCTTCCGCGTCGGCCGCATGGTCGACCAATCCGTGCTCGGTGACGCGCGGGTGAGTCGGCCGTTCACCTTTTTCGACAAGCACACGTATCCCACACGCGCGCTGACGCTCGACGACGGCGTGCGTGTTGTGCCTGGCGGCTCGTCGATTCGCCGCGGTGCGTTCGTGGCCCGCGGTGTGGTGTGCATGCCGCCGATGTTCGTCAATGTGGGCGCCTACATTGGGGCCGGCTCGATGATTGACTCTCACGCACTCATCGGCTCGTGCGCACAGGTGGGCGAGCGCGTGCACATCAGTGCGGCCGCACAAATCGGGGGCGTGCTCGAGCCCGTCAACGCGTCGCCCGTGGTGATCGAGGACGACGTGGTGGTTGGCGGCAACTGCGGGGTGTACGAAGGCACGGTGGTGCGCGCACGCGCGGTCCTCGCGGCGGGCGTCGTGCTCACGCGTGGCACCCCCGTCTTTGACCTCGTGCACGAGCGCGTCCTGCGTGCCGACGAGAGCGGCGTGCTGCAAATTCCTGCGGGTGCCGTCGTCGTCCCCGGCGCGCGCCAAGTGACGTCGAGCTGGGGACGCGAGCAGGGCCTCTCACTCCAGACGCCGGTGATCGTGAAGTACCGCGACGACAAGACTGACGTTGCCACTGCCCTTGAGGGATGGCTGCGGTGATCGTTTCATGCGCGTAGACGGCGTCCTTCGCGTTCCGGGCGACAAATCCATCTCGCACCGCGCGCTGATGCTCGGTGCACTCGGCGACGGCGTGTCGTGCGTGCGGGGAGTGCTCCAATCGCTCGACCTGCAGAGCACCGCGTTCGTGCTGCGCGCGCTCGGTGCGGGTGTGCCCGATCTCAGCAACCAAACGGTGATTCGTGGCGTCGGACTGCGCGGGCTCCTAGCACCATCGGTGGATCTCGACTGCGGCAACAGCGGAACGACCGCCCGCCTGATGACGGGCATCGTCGCCGGATCGCCGCTCGCGGCGCGCTTCACCGGAGATGCGAGCCTGAGTCGCCGCCCGATGAAGCGCGTGTCACGCCCGCTTACCGAGATGGGGGCGCGCGTTGAATTCGAGGCCGGCGACGGACTGCCGATGACGGTGCACGGCGGCGGCCTGCGTGGACTGACCTGGCACATGGAAACGGCGAGCGCGCAGGTGAAGAGCGCCATCCTGCTCGCCGGCCTCGTCGGCGACGTGCCGGTGGAGGTGCACGAATCGGCGCCGACGCGCGATCACACCGAGCGGATGTTCGCCGGGCGCGGCGTGGACGTGCGCGTTGACGCCGGCGTGGTGACGCTTGTGCCCGCGGCGCGACTCGACGCCGCGGACCAACTGGTGCCGGCCGATCCATCGTCCGCCGCCTTCTTCGCATCGCTCGCGGCCATCGCCGACTCGGGCGCGCTGGCGCTCGACGACGTGTGCGTGAACGCGACTCGCGCCGGCGCCTTCCAGGTGCTGCGACGAATGGGCGCTTCCGTTCGGTTTGAGAACGTGCGTACGGAGGGCGGCGAAGATGTTGCCCGAGTCGTCGTTGCTCCGAGCGCACTGCGCGGCACGGTCATCGAGGGAAGTGAAGTGCCGTCGCTCGTCGACGAACTGCCCGTGCTCGCCTGCGTCGCAGCGTGCGCCGACGGCGAAACGCGCGTGAGCGGGGCCGGCGAACTCCGCGTGAAGGAGAGCGACCGTATCAAGGCCATTGTCGAGAATCTGCGTGCGGTCGGCGCGGACGCCGAGGAGCTCGCCGATGGTTTTGTGGTGCGGGGCACAGGGCGCCGTCCGCTCGCGGGCCGCGTGACGACGCACGGCGATCATCGCATCGCGATGGCGTTCGGCGTGCTCGGCGCGATTCCGGGCAGTCAGGTTACCGTGGACGACCCGGCCTGTGCCGCGGTGTCATTCCCTACGTTCTGGAAGGAGCTGTCGCGTGTCGTCGGATAAGCGATCGCCTCTCGTCGTCACGATTGACGGTCCCGCGGCTTCGGGCAAGTCGAGCACCTCGCAAATGGTCGCCGCGCGGCTTGACCTGCGGCATCTCGACAGCGGGATGATCTACCGCACCATCACGCACGCTCGTCTGCGGGGCGGGGAGGCGCCTGAGCAGTGGACCGAGCAGTCGGTGCTACACGCGGCCCGTCGCGTCTCCGTAGCCCCCGGCGCGACGAGCTTCACCCCGCGGCTTGACGGCGCGGACTGCGAGGCGGCGATCCGTGGCGATGCCGTCACCTCGACCGTGAGCCTGGTGGCGAAGATGCCGCATGTGCGCGCGTGGGTGAACGCGCTCGTGCGAGCCACCGCGGCGTCGCATGCGATCGTCGTGGACGGGCGCGACATGGGCACCGCGGTCTTCCCGGATGCGCGCCTGAAGGTGTGGCTCTTGGCCCTCCCGCAGGAACGGGCGCGTCGCCGCCTGGTGCAGCGCACGGGTCGCGCGCCGACGGACGCTGAGCTTGCAGCGGAGACCGCCGAACTCGAGCGACGCGATCTGTACGACCGTGAGCAGACGCAGCCGGCGGCGGATGCGGTGTGGCTCGACACGACCGGGATGACGCAGGACGAGCAGGTCGCGAAGATCGTGGAGCTCGCTCTCGAGAGGAGATGAGCGAGGAGCGCGGAGTGCGGGGGCCTGGTGCGGAGTGAAGAGTGGAGGCGCGGGAAGCAGGGACGGCCTCATTCCACCTCCTCGTTCCATTTCTCGTCCCTCCGTACGAAGCCCCCGCACCCCGTCCCCGTCCCTCCTGTTTGAGCCTTGCCCCCAGTCCAATCTGTCGCCATACTTATAGGCTCCCGCCGATCGGCGGGACCCGGAATCTCGACGGCCCCTGCGCCCTCGTCTTCCGGTCCACGACCACCCGTATCCTCGCGCGCGGCGAGCCGCACCATCCGCGTCCACACACCTCGTGTCCACCGAAGCCACCCCGCAAATCACCGAGCGCGACAAGCGCATGGCCCAGAAGGCCGTCCTGCGCCCGCTCGTGAATCGCCGTCCCGAGCTCTACGAGGAGGACGAGTATTCGTCCGCCGACTACGAAGCGATGATGGACCTCTACAACGGGACCCTTGCCTCGATCGAGGAAGGCGAAATCGTCAAGTCCCGCGTGCTGGAGATCCGCGACAACCTCGTCGTCCTCGACATCGGGTTCAAGAGCGAAGGCTCGATCCCGCTCGAAGAGTTCAAGGACATGCCGGAGCTCAAGGCCGGCGACGAAGTTGAAGTCCTGCTTGAGCACCTCGAGGACCAGGAAGGCTCCGTCGTCCTCTCCAAGAAGAAGGCCGACTTCATGCGCGTGTGGGAGAGGATCCGCATCGCGTACGAGTCCGACCAGCCCGTCGAAGGCGTGCTCGTCAAGAAGATCAAGGGCGGCGTGGTCGTCGACCTCATGGGCGTCGACGCCTTCCTCCCCGGCTCGCAGATCGCCCTCCGTCGCGTGCCCAACATCGACGAGCTGCTCGGCCAGAAGTACGAGTTCAAGATCATCAAGCTCAACAAGCGCCGCCGCAACATCGTTGTCTCGCGCCGCGTGATCCTCGAAACCGAGCGCGCGGGCAAGCGCGAGAAGCTGATGAAGGAGCTCCAGAAGGACCAGGTGAGGAAGGGCGTGGTCAAGAACATCACCGACTTCGGCGCCTTCATTGACCTCGGCGGCGTGGACGGCCTGCTCCACATCACCGACATGTCGTGGGGCCGCATCCAGCATCCGAGCGAGATGGTGCAGATCGGCGCCGAGCTCGAGATCAAGGTCCTGGACATTGACTGGGAGCGCGAGCGCATCTCGCTCGGCCTCAAGCAGCTTCAGGCGTATCCGTGGAAGGACGTCGCCGCCAAGTACCCGGTCGGTACGCGCGTCTCGGGCAAGGTGGTGTCCATCACCAACTACGGCGCGTTCATTGAACTCGAGCCCGGCATCGAAGGCCTGGTGCACATCAGCGAGATGAGCTGGACGCGCAACGTCCGCCATCCGTCGAAACTCGTCTCGATTGGCGAGGCCATCGAGGCAGTGGTGCTCAAGGTCGATCCGAACGAAGAGAAGATTTCGCTCGGCATGAAGCAGACCGAGCAGGATCCGTGGATGGTGCTGCCGCTCAAGTACCCGGTCGGCACGCGCATCAACGGCAAGGTTCGCAACCTCACGTCGTTCGGCGCGTTCGTCGAGATCGAGCCTGGCATTGACGGCCTCATCCACATCTCCGACATGTCGTGGACCAAGCGCGTTCAGCACCCGTCGGAGATCGTCAAGAAGGGCGACGCGGTGGACGTCGTGATCCTCAACATTGACAGCGACAACAAGCGCATCTCGCTCGGCCTGAAGC
The DNA here is from genome assembly GCA_023249305.1 of Gemmatimonadota bacterium. Taxonomy (GTDB): domain Bacteria; phylum Gemmatimonadota; class Gemmatimonadetes; order Gemmatimonadales; family Gemmatimonadaceae; genus PNKL01. The sequence continues at coordinate 16,845 of JAHFCU010000009.1, read as the reverse complement.
AGGCCGAAGAGGATCCGTGGCTGAAGATCGGCGAGACCTACACGGTCGGCACCGAGCTCAAGGGCCACGTCGTACGCCTCATGGAGAAGGGCGTGGTCGTTGATGTCGGCAACGACATCGAAGGCTTCGTGCCGATCTCGCAGTTGAACATCACCGACAAGGCCATCCAGAGCCCCGCGGAGATCGCGTGGGAGAAGATGGCGCTCGACCTGCGCGTGCTCGAGGTCGATCCGATCCATCGCCGCATCGTGCTGGCCGTCACGAACATCCCGGAAGGGCAGGAGCGTCCGGCCGAGCCGTCGAAGGTGCATACCGAGGATGGCGACGCGGTCCCGGAGATTCCTGCCGACCTGTCGGCCGTCATCGACGCCGACGACGACGTGTAGTCGCGACCTTCCACTGCATGAACCCCCGCCCGGCGCCGCCGGGCGGGGGTTCGTCTTTTGCGGCACGGATGACCTTTCGGGCCACGGGCCGCCGCGTTTGTTTAGAGCCATGAGCATGCGCGAAAAACTCGACCTCCTCGAGCGCCGGCGCGCCGAGGCAGAACTGGGCGGCGGCGCCGCGCGCCTCAAGGCCCAGCATGACAAGGGAAAGCTCTCCGCCCGCGAGCGCCTCGACCTGCTGCTCGACGACGGCTCCTTCGTGGAACTCGACCGGTTCGTCGTGCATCGCTCGTACGACTTCGGGCTCGAGGACCAGCGCTACTACGGCGACGGCGTCGTCACCGGCTACGGCCGCATGGACGGCCGGCTCGTCTACGTCTTCTCGCAGGACTTCACGATTTTCGGCGGCTCGCTCAGCGAGGCCGTCGCCGAGAAGATCTGCAAGCTCCTGGATCTCGCCGTGCGCAACGGCGCGCCGGTCATCGGGCTCAACGACTCGGGGGGCGCACGCATTCAGGAGGGCGTCGCCTCCCTGGGCGGCTACGCCGAGATCTTCCTCCGCAACACGCTGGCCTCGGGCGTCGTGCCGCAGATCTCCGCGATCCTCGGCCCCTGCGCGGGCGGTGCCGTGTATTCGCCGGCGATCACCGACTTCATCTTCATGACCCGTGGCACGAGCTACATGTTCGTGACTGGGCCAAACGTCGTGAAGACGGTGACTCATGAGGACGTCACGATGGAGGTGCTCGGCGGCGCCGACACGCACGGTACGGCGTCCGGCGTGTCGCACTTCACGTGCGACAGCGAGCTGGCCACACTGCAGGGGATTCGCGATCTCCTGCGGTTCCTCCCCTCGAACAACGTCGAACCGCCGCCGCGCGGCGCGTCCAGTGATCCCCGCGACCGCCGCGAGGAGGCGCTCCTCGACATCGTGCCGGACGAGCCGAACAAGCCGTACGACATGCATGAAGTCATCGCGCGCGTCGTCGATGAGGGCGAGTTCCTCGAGGTGCAGAAGGAGTACGCCGGCAACATCCTGTGCGGCTTCTCCCACCTCGGCGGCTTCTCCGTGGGAATCGTCGCCAACCAGCCCGCGGTGCTCGCCGGCGTCCTCGACATCAACGCGAGCGCCAAGGCCGCGCGGTTCATTCGCTTCTGCGATGCGTTCAACATCCCGATCGTGACGTTCGAGGATGTGCCAGGCTTCCTCCCCGGCGTCGGGCAGGAGCACGGCGGCATCATCAAGCACGGCGCGAAGCTGCTCTACGCGTACTGCGAGGCGACCGTGCCGAAGCTCACGGTGATCACGCGCAAGGCGTACGGCGGAGCCTACGACGTGATGAGCTCCAAGCACATCCGCGGCGACTTCAATGTGGCGTGGCCGACGGCGGAGATCGCGGTGATGGGGCCGAAGGGTGCGGTGGAAATCCTGTTCAAGAAGGAGATCGCCGAGAGCAAGGATCCGGCGAAGGCCATGGATCAGCGGGTAAGCGAGTACACCGAGAAGTTCGCCAACCCGTACGTCGCGGCGAGCCGCGGCTACGTGGACGACATCATTGATCCGCGCGACACTCGCTTGCGGCTGATTGACGCGCTCGAGACGCTGCAGGGCAAGCGCGACCGCAATCCGCCGCGCAAGCACGGCAACATCCCGTTGTGAAGAAGGTCCTCATCGCCAACCGCGGCGAGATTGCGCTGCGGATCGTCCGTGCCTGCCGCGAGCTTGGGCTCGGCTCCGTGGCCGTCTACTCCGACGCCGACGCACTCGCAACGCACGTGCGCGAGGCTGACGAGGCGGTGCGGCTCGGGCCCGCGCCATCTGCCGAGAGCTACTTGCGCGGCGAACTGATCATCGCGGCGGCCAAGGCCGTCGGCGCCGACGCCATCCATCCGGGCTACGGCTTCCTCGCGGAGCGCGAGTGGTTCGCGCGTGCGGTGCGCGACGCGGAACTCACCTGGGTCGGGCCGCCCGCCGAGGCAATCGCCGCGATGGGCTCCAAGACAGCCGCGCGTTCACTCGCCATCGCCCACGACGTCCCCGTCGTTCCGGGTACCACCGAGCCGCTGCGAAGCGCCGAAGAGGCCGCGGGCATCGCTGATCGGTTCGGCTATCCGGTGCTGCTCAAGGCCGCCGCGGGAGGCGGCGGCAAGGGGATGCGCGTCGTGCGCGACGCGTCGGCGATGGCGTCGTCGCTCGAGGCGGCGCAGCGCGAGTCCCGCAATGCATTCGGCGATGACGCTGTCTACGTGGAGAAGTACATCGAGGGGCCTCGGCACGTGGAGATCCAGGTGCTGGCGGATCGGCACGGCCGCTGCGTCTCGCTCGGTGAGCGCGAGTGCTCGGTGCAGCGACGGCATCAGAAGATGATCGAGGAGGCGCCGAGCCCGGCGGTGAACGCCGATCTGCGAAGGGCGATGGGAGCAGCCGCGGTGCGCGTGGCGAAGGCCGCGGGATACCAGAACGCCGGCACCTGCGAATTCCTGCTCGCGCCGGACAGCCAGTTCTACTTCCTCGAGATGAACACACGCATTCAGGTGGAGCATCCGGTGACTGAGGCTGTCACCGGCATTGACCTGGTGCAGTGGCAGCTTCGGATCGCGGCGGGTGAGCGGCTGCCGTTCACGTCGAACATTGACCCCCGCGGCTGGGCGATGGAGTGCCGCATTACGAGCGAGGACGCGGCTCACGGCTTCTTGCCGAGCGCGGGACGCATCGAATACATGCGCATCCCGGCGGGGCCTGGTGTTCGCTGGGACAGCGGCGTTGGTGCGGGGAGCGAAGTAACGTTGCACTACGACCCGATGCTCGCCAAGCTCATCGTGTGGGCGCCGACGCGCGCTGAAGCGATCGCGCGCATGCATCGCGCGCTCGATGAGCTGACCATTCACGGTCTCGAGACTTCGCGCGAGTTCCACCTGCGCGTGATGGAGGACGATGAGTTTCAGCGCGGCGCGATCGACATTCAGTGGCTCGAACGCCGACTGGAGTCGCTCGTTGGGGCACCCGCGCCGCGCGAGTTGGTGGAGGCGGCCGCCATCGCGGCCGCGCTGTTCGCCGAGCGCGACCGGCGCCAGCGCGCTCCGGGCATGACAGGCGCGGCCACCGGCTCGGCGGCCGAGGGCACGCTGCCGGAACACCAACCGTGGGCCCGCCTCGCCCGGCAACAGGGCCTGCGCGATGCATGAACTGGCTCATCGCGCTTAGATGGCGCCTGAGCGACTCGTGAGCAGCAACGAGACGCTCGAAATCACGTCCATCGCAGCCGGTGGCGACGGCGTGGCACGGCACGAGGGATTGGTGGTCTTCGTCCCGCGCACCGCGCCTGGCGACCGGGTGCGCGCCCGCGTGACCAGCAAGGGTCGGTTCGCGCGCGGCGTGCTCGTCGCCGTCGAGCAGCCGGGACCTGGCCGTGTGCATCCCGCATGTCCGCACTACGAGCGCGATGCGTGCGGCGGCTGCCAGCTGCAGCATCTTTCACTCGAGGCGCAGCGCGCTGCGAAGGCGCAGATGGTTCAAGACGCCTTCGCGCGCATTGGCAAGCGCGAGGTTGCGCGACCGCCGGTGCATGCGGCAGGGTCGCCATGGCGGTACCGGCGCAAGCTGACACTCGCGCTTCGCCGCACCGCCGACGGCTGGCGCGCGGGGCTGCATCGCGCCAACAGACCCGATGACGTCTTCGCGCTCGCCGATTGCCGCATCACCGACGAGCGCATCGTCACCGGCTTCAGCGACGTGCTGTCGCAAGGCGCGCAGTTCCTGCCGCGCGTTCCGTCACTGCGCATGTCCCTCCGGCGCGACCACGACGACTTGCTGCTGGTTTTGGAGGGCGGCGCGCAGTGGCCCGAGGCGCCGGCGTTTGCCGCAGCGGTCACGGCAGCAGCCGCGGTGTGGTGGGTGAATGAAGACGGCCGGCGGCGGCTCCTGTTCGATCGCCGCGCGACGAGCGACGCCGGCGCGTCGTTCGTGCAGGTGAACGCAGAAGTGGCGGCGTCGCTTGCCGCGCACGTCGAGTCGCTCGTGATGGCACACGCGCCGGTCTCTGTGATGGACGGCTATGCCGGAGCAGGCGACGTCGCCGTCGCGCTGGCATCGCGCGGCGTCTCGGTGACGGCGGTCGAGCTCGACGAAGACGCGAGCGCGGCGTGCGCCGCACGCCTCGCCGCGCCGTCGCGAGCCCTCGCGGCCCGCGTCGAAGACGTCCTTAGCGCCGTGCTCCCCGCCGACGTGGTGCTGCTCAACCCGCCGCGCGCCGGCGTGGCCGCCGCCGTTACCGAGACGCTCGCCGCCTGCGACCCGAGACCGCGGGCGATCATCTACGTGAGCTGCGACCCCGCGACGCTCGCCCGCGACGTGGCGCGCCTCCCCGGTTGGCGGGTGGCTTCGTTAGACTGTTTCGACATGTTCCCGCACACGGCGCATGTCGAGACCGTGTGCGAACTGGTACCGGAGGGCGCGTGAAGTACATCGTGGACATCGGCGACGAACGGCTCGAGGTCGAGTTCGACGGCGAGACGGCGCGCATCGGCAACGCCGTCCACGCCGTGCATTTGGCCGACGTCGAGGGAACACCGGTGCACCTCGTGGCCATCGGAAACCGGGTGCACCGCGTCGTCGCTCGGCGCCACCCCGAGCGGGGCCGCTACACCTTGCGCCTCGACGGCTGGCGCGTGGAGGCCGAGGCACTCGACGAGCGCACGCGTGCCATCCGTGACCTGACGGCCAAGCAGGCGACGCACGCGGGGCCAGTTCCCGTCACCGCGCCGATGCCAGGCATGATCGTGAAAGTGCACGTGCGGCCGGGCGACACCGTGACGCCGGGGCAGGGCGTGATTAGCATGGAAGCCATGAAGATGGAAAACGAATTGCGCGCCACGACGGCCGGCACGGTGAAGGGCGTACTCGTTCAGCCGGGGCAGGCCGTCGAGCGAGGCACGGTGCTCGTGGAGCTCATCTGATGAAAGTCCGCGTCCTGTTCTTCGCGCTGGCGAGCGGCATGGCGGCCTGCGCCTCGTCCCAGAGTGGCCTGCAGCGCGCGCTCGACCCGTCGATGGAGCGAGTCCTGCGCACGGAGAGCTACCTGTGGACCGTGTCCGGCATCACCGGCCACCCTGAACGACTGATGCGCAGCGACGGCTACATCTACATGTCTGACATGGCGCCGGTCATGAGATATCTCACGCTCGTGCAAGACACGTCCCGCTTTCTCACGCTGCGGAAGTTCGTGCAGGCCAACATGCTCAGCCGCGATGCGTCAGGGTTGTTGCCGTGGCGGCGATTCCGCGATGGCGCCCGCTTCGAACGGGCGACCCCCTACGGCGATCGCTTCCTGCGCCAGGCGCTGAACCTCGCGTGGCACGAGTTGGGCGACACGGTCTCCGGCGAACTGCTCGCGCGCGTCCCGTGGTTTTCCGGCGATGAGGACGAGAAGTACTCCGAGAGTTACCGCTTGGCGATGCGCTGCGCCGACGCGGTGGATCTCGTGTCGTATGACGTCGCGGTCGCGCGTGCCACCCTCAGAGACGCGAACTCGCGCTTTGACCGCATCGTCGCGGAAAACGTGAAGCGCGGCGACAGCAGGGTGGAGGCCGGTGAGCTCGATCTAGCGTCGTGCCTGACGCGGTTGGCGATCATGGCGGGCGATCCCGACGCCACCGTCCGGTACCTCGATCGAACGCTCGACATCGTGGCGCCGCTCCTCGTGCATTCGGGCCGGCCGGATCTTGGGACGACGGCCGACGTGCTGTTGACCCTGCGGCTGGTGCGGCAGAAAGGGCCGGCGTACCACGCGGTGATCCGTTCCCCTTGACCCCATGTAAGTGCTTGTCTAGCTTACATGTCTGTCCGAAAACAGCCCTTCGTGGCGGCCGAGACCCGGGTTGCGTTCCGCACCGGTGAGGCGAAGACCCACGCAGTCGAAGTACTGCCCAGTCGTTTCAGATGAAGACTTTCAGTGCTACACCCAAGGACCTCGAACATCGCTGGTTTGTTGTCGACGCCAGCGGGATGGTCCTGGGCCGGCTTGCCACCGAGGTCGCCAAGATCCTCCGCGGCAAGCACAAGCCGATGTTCACGCCGCATATGGACACCGGTGATTTCGTCATCGTGATCAATGCATCGAAAGTGAAGGTCACGGGCCGCAAGGCGGAGCAGAAGCAGTACTTCCGTCACACCGGCTACATGGGCCACGAGCTGTACACGCCGTTCGCCTCGCTGCTCGCCAAGCATCCCGAGCGCGTCATCGAAAAAGCCGTGTACGGCATGCTGCCGAAGAACGCCCTCGGCCGCGGAAAGCTCCGCAACAAGCTGCGCGTGTACGCCGGCGCCGAGCATCCGCATGTCGCCCAGCAGCCCACCCCGCTCACCTTCCCGTCGCTCGAGGCGAAGTAAGCAATGGCCGACCAGACCATTCACACCATCGGCCGTCGCAAGGAAGCGGTGTGCCGCCTGTACCTGAAGCCCGGCTCGGGCAAGTGGAGTGTCAACGGGCGTACGCTCGGCGACTACTTCCCGCGACCCGTGCTGGTGAGCGCCATCCAGCAGCCGTTCACGGCGACCGACACGCTCGGCCGCTTCGACGTGCACGCCAACATAGACGGCGGCGGCGTCACCGGTCAGGCCGGTGCGCTTCGCCTCGCGGTCGCCCGTGCCCTCGTGCAAGTGGACGAGCTGCATCGCCGCAGGCTGCGCGATCTCGGCCTGCTCACGCGCGACGCCCGTGCCGTCGAGCGCAAGAAGCCGGGTCGCCCGAAGGCGCGCAAGCGGTTCCAGTTCTCGAAGCGCTAGACGACAGCTCCTCATCCCACACCGCGGTGGAGCTTGGCAGGGGTCCGGTTCGCCGGCCTGTCCGGGCGCTGAAGCCGCGGGACGATCAAACCAGTCCGAGGTACACGCAAGACCATGGCTCAGCCCACGCTCGACGATCTGCTCAAGGCCGGTGTCCACTTCGGGCACCAGACGCGCCGCTGGAACCCCAAGATGCGCCGCTTCATTTTCGCGGAGCGCAACGGGATCCACATCATTGATCTGCAAAAGACGCTTCGGCAGATCGAGCTCGCCCAGAAACTGGCCCGTGAGGTCGTCCTGCGCGGCGACCAGGTGCTCTACGTCTGCACGAAGCGCCAGCTCGCCGCCATCGTGACGCAGGAGGCCGAACGCGCCGGTGCGCTGTCGGTGACGGAGCGCTGGCTCGGCGGCCTGCTCACGAACTTCGCCACGGTCAAGAAACAGATTCGCCGGCTGAAGGAGCTCGAGGCCGGCTCGGAGGCGGGCGGCGGGTTCGAGAACTACACGAAGAAGGAGCAGCTGATGCTCATGCGTCAGAAAGACAAGCTCCTGAAGAACCTCTCGGGCATCAAGAACATGTCGCGCCTCCCCGGGCTGCTCTTCGTGGTGGATGCGAAGAAGGAACGCATCGCGGTGGACGAGGCCAAGAAACTCGGCCTGCCGATCATCGCGATCTGCGATACGAACTCCGACCCCGACTTGATCGCCGTGCCGATCGCCGGCAACGACGACGCCATCCGCTCGGTGGAACTCCTCACGGCGGCGGTGACGGACGCGATCATCGAGGCGCGTCGTGAGGCTCCGGTGCGCGAGGAAACGGCGGAGGGCGAGTCGTACACCTACTCGTCGGACCGCGGCGCCGAGCCGCAAGGCGATGATCGCCGCCGTCGCGGCGGTCATGGTGGTGGCGAGCGTGGCGGTGATCGGCCGCGTCGGCGCCGGGCGAAGCCCGACGCGATCGCGGCACGCCTGAAGGGCGAGGCCTCCGAGACGGCGGAGAAGCCGGCAGCGGAATCAACGGACCAGCCGAGCGCGTAGGCGCTCCGGCGTGGTGATCACGCCGACCAGCGCGTATTCTTCTTGACGCCGCCGGCCGCGAAGCCGGCGGCGTCTTCACAACGACTGACTACTCAAGAAGGCATCAGTATATGGCTGCAATCTCAGCGAAGGATGTTGCCGAGCTCCGCGCCCGCACCGGCGCCGGCATGATGGACTGCAAGAAGGCGCTCGAAGAGGCCGGCGGCGCGGTGGACGCGGCGGTGGACATCCTGCGCAAGAAAGGAATCACGAAGGCCGAGAAGCGCGCGGATCGCGCAGCGTCTGAGGGCCAGATCGCGACGTGGGTGGCCGCCGACGCGAGCGCCGCGGCGATGATCGAGATCAACTCCGAAACCGATTTCGTGGGACGCAATGACGAGTTCGTCGCGCTCTCGAAGCAGTTGGTCGAACACGTGGCCAAGGACGCGGGTGTGGCCGGCGTCGTGAAGGTCGGCGCCGCGGGTGAGTACTTGGGGACGAAGTGGTATGCGGATGCGGCGCGCACGGTGGGAGAGGTCGTGAAGGCCGCGTCCGCCAAGACGGGCGAGAACGTGGTCCTGAAGCACGTCGCGCGTTTCACCGTAAACGCCGGCGGGACGGTCGGCTTCTACCTGCACTTCAACGGACGGGTGGGCGTGCTCGTCGAAGTGGCGGGACTCGCCGGCGCGGCGGGCCAAGCGCTGGCCAACACGATTGCCGAGCACGTGGCGGCGGGTGTGCCCGCGCCGGCGATGGCCGTCGACCGCTCCGGCGTGGACCCCGCGGTCGTGAAGCGCGAACGCGAGATTTACGTGGAGCAGGCGGTGGCGAGCGGCAAGCCGCAGAACATCGCCGAGAAGATGGTGGAAGGGCGCATCAATAAGTTCTTCGGTGAGATCGTCCTCACCGAGCAGCCTTGGGTGCGCGAAGATACCAAGACCATTGGCCAGCTGATCAAGGACGCGGGTGCCGGGGCCACGGTGGTGCGCTTCGCCCGCTTCAAGATGGGAGAGGGCTAGTCAACATGTCGGCGCTCAAGTATCCCCGCGTGCTGCTCAAGCTGTCCGGCGAGGCGCTCGCCGGGGAGAAGGGCTTCGGGTTTGACTTCGAGGCCATCAAACGGTTTTCGCACCAGATCCGGACGATTCACGGCATGGGCGCACAGGTGGCGGTCGTCATCGGCGGCGGAAACATCGTGCGCGGCTCGCAGGTGTCGCGCATGGGGATGGACCGTGTAAGCGCCGACTACATGGGCATGCTGGGCACGGTCATTAACGCGCTGGCGCTGCAGGACGTGTTGGAGCGCGACGGGCTCGACACCCGCGTGATGACCGCCATCCGCATGGAGGAGCTGGCGGAGCCGTACATCCGTCGGCGAGCGATGCGCCATCTTGAAAAGGGGCGGTGCGTCGTCTTTGCCGGGGGGACGGGGAACCCGTATTTTTCCACCGACACGGCGGCCGTGCTGCGGGCCATCCAGATGAAGGCGGACGTCATCATCAAGGCGACCAGCGTGGACGGCATCTACTCGGCCGATCCAAAGAAGGATTCGTCGGCCACGCGGTACGATCGCATCAGCTACCGTGATGTGATGCTCGAGGAACTCGGCGTAATGGACCAGACCGCGATCACGCTCTGCAAGGAGAATGCGCTGCCGCTGATCGTGCTTAACATCAACGCGCCGGAAGCCGTGGCCGATGCGATCCGCGGCAAGCCGGTGGGGACCTTGGTTTCATGACCGCGATTCCGAATATCGTGAAGGATTGCCGCGCGGCGATGGAGAAGGGGATCGATGCCGTGAAGCGTGAGTTCGGCTCGGTGCGGTCGGGCAAGGCTGCGCCGAGCATGCTCGACGCCGTGAAGGTGGAAGCCTATGGCGCGCTCGTGTCGCTCAACCAGGTGGCGAGCGTCAACGCCCCGGAGCCGCGCGCGCTCATCGTGACGCCATTCGATAAGGGGCAGATCCGCGCCGTCGAAAAGGCGATTCGCGAGTCGGGGCTCGGCTTCGACCCGGCCATCCAGGGAACGATTATTCGCGTGCCGTTGCCGGCCATGAACGAGCAGCGCCGCAAGGAACTGGTGAAGCAGGTGCACAAGTACGTCGAGGACGGTCACATTGCGGTCCGGCACGCGCGAACGCACGCCCGCGACCTGCTCAAGAAGCTCGACGGCGTCTCCGAGGACGACGTCAAGCACGCGGAGAAGGAACTGCAGAAGCTCCACGACGACCACATCAAGAAGATCGACGATCTCAGCAAGGCGAAGGAAGCCGAGATCATGGAGGTCTGACCGCGCGATGGGCGCCGCCGACGAACTCCTCGCCCAGATGCGCGTGCAGGGCGCGATTCCGCGTCATGTCGCGATCATCATGGACGGCAACGGTCGCTGGGCGCGCGAGCGCATGCTTCCGCGTCCCGTCGGGCATCGCCACGGCATGAAGTCCGTGCGCGAGGTCGTGGAGGCGTCCATCGAGGCGGGCCTCGAAGTGCTGTCGCTGTTCGCGTTCTCACAGGAGAACTGGCAGCGCCCCGCCGGCGAGGTGTCGGCGCTGATGTCGCTGCTCGAGGAGTACATCCAGAAAGAGACGCGGGAACTCCACGAGCAGGGCGTGCGCGTCGTCTTCCTCGGCGACCTCGACCGCCTGGCCAAGCCGGCGCGCGCGGCAGTGGACCGTGTGATGGCGCTCACCGCGCCGAACACGAAACTGATCCTCAACCTGTTCATTTCATACGGCTCGCGCGCCGAAATCACGCGCGCGGCGCGGTTGCTCGCAGAAGACGTCGCCGCGGGCCGCATGACGCCGGCGCAAGTCGACGAGGCGGCGCTGACGGGGCGTCTGTTCACGGCGGGGTGCCCTGATCCTGATCTGTTGATTCGCACGTCAGGCGAGATGCGCATCTCGAACTTCCTGCTCTGGCAGCTGGCGTACACGGAGATTCACATCTCGCCGGTGCTGTGGCCCGATTTCGGTCGCGGGGACCTGTACAAAGCGATCCTCGATTTCCAGAGTCGCGAGCGCCGCTTCGGCCGCGTCTCGGCGTAGCCAGGCCACGCGCGTGAGCGAATTCCCCAAGCGGCTTCTCGTCGCGATCGTGCTCAGTCCGATCGTCGTGGGTTGCGTGTATGCCGGCGGGCCCGCACTCGTCACGTTGCTGGCGCTCGCGTCGGGATTGGCCGCGTGGGAGTTCTTCCGGCTGGCGGAAGCGCGCGGCGCACGGCCGCTCATCACCGCGGGCGTAATGCTGAGCGCGCTGATCCCGATTGCCGTGCACGCGCGCTATCTCGGACTCTGGGTGCCGCCGGTCAGTGTGGTCGCGTTGGTCGTGCCGGTGCTGCTCACCGTGGTGCTGTTTGCACGCGGCAGCGCCGGCGGCCCGATGGCCGCCGTCGGCACGACGCTGGCCGGCGCCCTGTACACGGGCGGCATGCTGAGCTTCGCGTACGCGCTGCGTTACCACGACTTTGTGATTGACGCACTCGGCGGCACCGCGGTGGTGCTGGTGCCAGTGCTCGTGACGTGGCTCAATGACAGCGGCGCGTACCTCGCCGGCAAGGCGTTCGGGCGCGCCAAGCTCATGCCTTCGGTTAGCCCGGCCAAGACGTGGGCGGGCGCCTACGGTGCTGTCGTCGCCAGTGTGCTCACGACATGGGCGCTGGCCGCGCTCGTGCTGCCGCCCGTAGCCCACGTGACGCTTCACCCACTCGGGATTGTGGTGGTGGGCGTCGTGCTCAGCATCGCGGCGCAGGTCGGCGACCTCGCCGAATCCATGCTCAAGCGCGAAGCCGGCGTGAAGGACAGCTCGCGCATCATTCCCGGGCACGGCGGTATGCTCGACCGCGTGGATTCATTGCTGTTCACGCTGCCCGTCGGGTACGTGCTGCTCAGCGCGTTCCTCGTCTATCGGCCCTGATGACGACGCAGGGTGTCGCGATCCTCGGATCCACCGGGTCCATCGGAACCACGGCGCTGCGGGTTCTCGCGCGGCATCGTGAACGGTTCGAGGTGCGCGTGCTGACGGCGCACGCCAACGTGGCCGTGCTGCGGCAGCAGGTGTCCGACTGGTCGCCGGGCTTCGTCGCTCTGGTCGAGGGCGACGGTGAAGTGCCAGCGACGTGGGGACGCGGACCTGGATCGCTGGTTGAAGCCGCGACGCGGCCCGACACGAGCATCGTGCTCAATGCGATCGTCGGCGCCGCAGGGCTCGACGCGACGCTGGCGGCGCTCGACGCGGGCAAGCGCGTGGCGCTCGCGAACAAAGAGTCGCTCGTGGTTGGCGGCGAGCTGGTCGGTGCCGCGGCGCGGCGCGGCGGTGGCATCGTGGTGCCGGTGGACAGCGAACACTCGGCGATTCTGCAGTGTCTCGGAGTGCGCGGCGCGGCTGAGGTGCGCCGACTGATCATCACCGCATCCGGTGGACCGTTCCGCGAATGGCCCATCGATCGCATACGAAAGGCGACCGCGCATGACGCCCTGCGCCACCCAACGTGGTCCATGGGGCGGAAGATCACCGTGGACAGCGCCACGCTCGCCAACAAGGCGCTCGAGGTCATCGAAGCGCACTTCCTCTTCGGCTTGGGGTACGACCAGATCGAGGTCGTCGTCCATCCCCAGAGCATCGTGCATTCAATGGTCGAATTCCGGGACGGCAGCGTCCTCGCGCAGCTCGGCGTGCCATCGATGGAACTCCCCATTCTCTACGCGTTTTCACACCCAGAGCGGCTGGAGGACCCGGGCATTCCCGCCTTCGATCCCATCGCGGCGGCGCGGCTGGATTTTGAAACGGTGCGCCACGACGTCTTTCCGTGCCTTGGTCTCGGAGTTGCGGCGGGAAAGGCCGGCGGAGCCGCACCGGCGGTATTCAATGGCGCGAATGAGCAGGCAGTGGCGCTCTTCCTCGAGGGGCGCGCGCCGTTCGGCGCGATCGCTGACGCCGTGCACGAAGCCCTGGCGCGTCACGCCGGACTGGCCGGCGACGACCTGCCCGCGCTATGGCATGCCGATGCAGCAGCACGGCGAACCGTGAAGGAGATGTTCCGATGATAGCGTGGCTTGCACCGGTGCTCGTCCTGGGGCTCGTGATCTTCGTGCACGAGCTCGGGCATTTCCTTGCGGCCAAGTGGGCGGGCGTCTACGCGCCGCGCTTCTCACTGGGATTCGGCCCGGCGTTATGGAAGATGCGACGAGGTGAGACGGAATACGTGCTCGCCGCGCTGCCACTCGGCGGGTACGTGCGCATGGCCAGTCGAGAAGACGAAACGATGGCCATGATCGAGGGGGGAACGCCGGAGGGCCGAGAAGCGAGCGCGGGGGCTAAGGACGGGGGGACGAGTGGAGTGACGGGTGAAGGGGAGGCGAGGCCGACCGACTGGGACGAGAACGCGATGGTCCCGTTCGGGCCGAAACCGGTGCCACCCGACCGCTGGTTCGAAAGCAAGCCACTCTGGGCGCGAATCGTCATCATGCTGGCCGGCGTGACGATGAACGTCGTGCTTACGCTCGTCGTGTCAAGCGGAGTGTTCGCGTACTACGGGCGTCCGTATGTGCCGGCCGTCGTGGACTCGTTGGTCGCCGACATGCCCGCGCAAAAGGCCGGGCTGCTCCCCGGCGACTCGATCGCCAGCATCAATGGCATGCCGGTTCGGGCGTGGACCGAGATGCTGGCGACGATCTCGGGCTCCGCAGGAAAGGAGATCCGGCTCGGTATCGTGCGCGGTGGCGCTTCGGTCGCGCTGGCGATTACGCCGGTCGCGGTCAAAGGGGCGGACGCGGCAACTGGAAGGGCGGTGACGGTCGGTCGCATCGGCGCCTATCCGAAGGACCGCATCGAACGTGACCGGCTCGGACTCCTGTCGGCGACGGTCGCCGGTTGGCGGGCCACGTGGGCGATGGCGAGTTCAGTGGTCGGCGTCGTTGGAGGGCTTGTTCGCGGGACTATCTCGGTGAAGAACTTGGGAGGTCCGGTGGCGATTGCCCGCACCTCTGTGGCTGCGGCGCGCACGGGACTAGAGTCGCTGTGGGCGCTCATCGCCTTTCTTAGCATAAACTTAGCGATCTTGAACTTGCTACCTGTACCAATTCTTGACGGTGGTCAGGTGTTGCTCACTCTCGCCGAGTCGGCTAAAGGGTCGCCGTTTAGCTCGCGGACACGGGAGAACGTGATGCGGGTGGGACTCGCGGCCATCGTCGCGCTGTTTGCCGTGGTGATGTTCAACGATATTGTGGCGCTGTTCAGGTAAGACTGAGGATATGGAACTCGGATTACGACGATCACGGATCAGGAATGCAGAAAGGGATCCGCGATCGGGCGTATGGTCGACGATCGAGATCGCCGATGCGAATCCATCTAATCGCAATCCGGATTCCAAATCCTAAGTCTGTTCTGGGACTTTACATACAGTGCATCGTCGGGTATTTTTCTCAGCTACAACGAAATTGGCCTAAGACACCGAAGTACGCAGGGAACCAGGAAATGCCATTCGACAAGAAGCCGGCGATCACCGCGAATCGCCGCCACGACTCCGACACGGGCTCGTCGTACGTCCAGGTCGGCGTGATCACGGAACGGATCAATTACTTGACTGATCACTTTCGTCAGCACGCCAAGGATCACCACGGCCGCCGCGGGCTGCTGAAGCTCGTGGGCAAGCGCCGTCGCCTGCTTGACTACCTCAAGCGCACGGACGTCGAAGGCTATCGCAAGCTCATTGCAGACCTGGGCCTGCGCTACTAAGAACCACGCAGCGCGTAGCGCGCGGGCGCAGGACAGCGGCCCGCGCGTTTTGCGTTCTACCGAGACACACTACACATGATGCATCGCATTGAGCGGACCTTCGCCGGTCGTCGCCTTGTCCTCGAGACGGGGCGGATGGCCAAGCAGGCCGCCGGTTCCGCCCTCGTCCAGTTCGGCGAGACCATGGTGCTTGCCGCCGTGACCGTCAGTGACAAGAAGAGCACGCTTCCGTTCTTCCCGCTGACCGTCGAGTACAAAGAAAAGACCTACGCCGCAGGCAAGATCCCGGGCGGGTTCATCAAGCGCGAAGGGCGCCCGCGCGACGAGGAGATTCTCTCGTGCCGCATCATTGACCGCTCCATCCGCCCGCTCTTCCCGGAAGGCTTCCAGAACGAAGTCCAGGTTTTCATCTACGTCATCTCGGCGGACCAGGAGAATGACGCCGACGTTCTCGGCCTCGTCGCCACGAGCTTCGCGCTGAGCGTGAGCCGGATTCCGTGGGCCGGCCCGATCGCCGGCGTGCGCGTGGGCCGCGTCGAAGGGAAGTGGGTGCTCAACCCCACGTTCCAGGCGCTCGAGTTCTCCGACATGGACGTCGTGGTCGCCGGCGCGCAAGACTCGATCATGATGGTCGAGGGCGGCGCACTCGAAATCAGCGAGGACGACGTCATCAAGGGCCTGGGCATCGCGCAAGGAGGCATTCGCGAGCTGATCGCGATGCAGGAAGAGTTGCTCTCCAAGATTACGGTTGAGAAGATGGCGTGGGAGAAGACCGAGACGCCAGCTGACGTACTCGAAGCGGTGACGAAGGCTGCCCAGGGGCGCATCGAGGATGCGATCAACCAGAAGGAGAAGCACTCGCGCATCCAGGCCGTCGAGTCGGTGAAGGACGCCGTGAAGGCAGAGATGGCGACGGCGCTCGCGCCCGAACAGGTGTCATTCGTCGGCAGCGTGCTGGGCGACCTCGAGTACGCCGCGCTGCGCGCGCAAGTGCTCGACACCGGACTTCGCGTTGACGGCCGCAAGCCCACCGAAGTGCGCCCGATCAGCATTGACACCGGCGTGCTGCCGCGCGCGCACGGCTCGGCGCTCTTCACGCGCGGCCAGACGCAGGCGCTCGTCGCCGCAACACTTGGCACCGCCAACGACGTGCAACGCCTGGACTCCATTGACGTCGCGAAAGAGACCACCAAGGCGTTCATGCTCCACTACAACTTCCCTCCGTTCTCGACGGGTGAAGTGAAGATGATGCGCGGCACCAGTCGCCGCGAAATTGGCCACGGCAACCTGGCCGAGCGCGCCATCCAAGGTGTCCTGCCGCCGTTCGAAGACTTCCCGTATACCATCCGCATCGTGTCGGACGTGCTGGAATCGAACGGCTCGTCGTCCATGGCATCGGTGTGCGGCGGTTCGCTGTCGTGCTTCGACGGCGGCATTCCGCTGAAGGGCGCGGTGGCCGGTGTCGCGATGGGATTGATCAAGGAAGGGAAGAAGTACGCGGTGCTCACCGACATCCTCGGCACCGAGGATCATCTGGGCGACATGGACTTCAAGGTCGCGGGGACGAAGGACGGGATCACGTCCATTCAAATGGACATCAAGATCCAAGGACTCGATCTCAAGATCATGGCCGAGGCGCTTGCGCAGGCCAAGGAAGGGCGCCTGCACATCCTCGGCGAGATGAACAAGGCGATTGCGACGCCGCGCGCCGAACTGAGCAAGTGGGCGCCGCGCATCGTGACGATGAACATCAGTCCCGAGAAGATCGGCGACCTCATCGGACCGAAGGGCAAGACGATCCGTGGCATTCAGGACGAGACGGGCGCCGAGGTCACGGTGGACGACACCGGCCTGGTGACGATTGCTGCGGTAGGCGGCGAGGCGATGGAGCGCGCGCGCCAGATGGTGGCGGCGATCACCGCCGAGC
>JAHFCU010000051.1 GCA_023249305.1 Gemmatimonadota bacterium | reverse complement strand
GGCGCGCGAGCTCGCGCCCGCTCGAGGCGCCGGCGCCCGTAGCAGCGCGCACAGCGGCGCGCCACGGTAGAGCGTGGCGCTGTGAGCTCGAGCGTTAGACGCGCGCCTAGCGTGAAGTCGCCTAGACGCACTACGGGCGCCCGTAGGCGCCCGTAGACCGTGCGGCTATCTAGCTCGAGCGGGACTAATCGACGGACCCGCTCGCATTCCATGCGGCAGGGACCCGATACTTGGCGCGCGCCGCGCCCGCGCCGCGCGTGGCGAGCTCATCGGCGCGCGTGCACGCGCCGATGTCCAAACACGTGCCATCGGGCGCGCTCACGGTCCCGCACGCCTCGCACGTAGGCGCCACGGTAGGCGCCTCGAGCTCGAGCGCGCCGGCCGGCGCCTCGAGCGAATAGAGCTCTACTGTCACGGTCCTATCCTTTCACTAGCGCGGGATTCGGTCCCGCTCGCCGATGGCGCCGCTGTGACGCCAAACTTAGCCGCTGCGAGCTCGGCGCGCTCGAGCTCGCGCGTCGCGCGCTCTAGCGCGCTCGAGGCGCGCGCCATACGTGCGCGCGCCGATAGCTCGAGCTCGCGCGCCCGCTGTAGGCGCGCCTCGAGCATGGCGCCTACTTGCGCGCCGGTCCAGTAGCCACCGCGCCCGCTATCGCTCGCATAGAGCGGGTCCGGAATCGCCACGTAAAGCCGTGAGCGTTTCCGATAGTTAGAAACCGCGCTAGGCGTCACGCCTAGCAGCGCGGCTAGCTCGCTCGAGCTGTATAGGCGCGTGCCATCGGGCGCGCTGAAGCTAACGCCTACGGGCGCGCTCACGTGGCTACCCTCGAGCGGCGCCGGCGCCTAGATTGGCGCGGGACCGTATTCCTAACGGCTAGATACCATCGGCCGGCTGTGAGCGTTAGCGGTCTATGATCCGGCGCGCCGAACCTATCCGGCTCGAGCCCTGGAACGTGGCTAACGGTCCCGCGCACGTAGACCGCGCCGCGCACGTGCGCTAGCTCAGTGGCGCTGTGCGCGGTCCCGTAGATCGCGCACGCTCGCCGCGCGAGCTCGCGCCGCGCCCGGAATCGGTCCGTGTCAAACACGGTTTCCGGCCGATGGCGCCGCTGTGCGAGCTCGAGCGCGCGGCGCCACGTTTCCACAGCGCGCCCGCGCCCGTGCGAGCGGTAGGCGTCACGGGACCCTAGACCGCGTGCGAGCTCGCACGCGCGTAGGCGCCGCGCCGATTCCTCGAAACGCTTACGCGCATGCTCTATGTTCGCGAGATATTGCGAGCTCGCCGAGCTGTAGCCACTTCTCACGTAGCGCCGGAATACGGCGCGCCGTAGATTCTCGCGCGCCTCGCCGAGCTCGGCGCGTGCACGCTCACGGTTTAGGCGAGCTCGGCGCCTATCGCCGCTCGAGCTGTGCGGGCGCCCGTATCTATCGTCGGGCGCGCGCGTATCGCTTGCAAGTCTCGCGCGCTCGCTCTTTTGCTTAGCGCCGAGCTCGCCGCGCCATCCTCGCCTAGTGGCTATGCAATCCTCACGCGCGCACGGCGCGCCGGCGCCGGCGCCGCAATCATGGCACGGCGCGAGCTGTGAGCTATCGCCGCTCACGGTTTCCAGCTCTAGAGCGTGGCGCGCCTCGAGCTCGCGCCACAGCGCGCCGTGTTTGGCGCGCGTGAGCTCGCGCGCTAGCTCGCGCGCCACGTTCCAGCTATCGCGCTCGAGCTCGCCGCGCATAGTCTCGCGCCATACGCGCCGCGCTAGACCTAGCTCACGTGCGGCGCGCCGGCGCCGCTGTGCGGCATTAGGTGGCGCCACGTAGCCAATTTCACCCGCACGCGGTTTAGCGTCACGTGTCCACAGCGTTAGCCGTGCGAACGTGGCGCCTCGCCGCTCGAGCTCGGCGCGGTCTAGGTCCGTGTCGATAAAGAAAACGTCACCTTGCCGCGCCACGTGGCGCCCGCGCGCCGTAGCAGCGTGCACAGCTCGAGGCGCTAGCGCGTCTAGCGCCGTTTCCACTGTGCGCGGGCGCGAGCTCAGCGGGACCTCAGCTAGAAAGTAGAGCGGTGGCGACTCGTTTAGATCGAACGATGAAAGGTAGAGCGCGCGCCGGCGCCACGTTTCCACAGCTAAGAGCTCGGCGCCGCAATAGATACAGCTCGCGCCGGCGCCCGTTTCGTGGCGCCTATCCTCGCTCGCTTCACAGCTCGCGCCGCGCCCGCGCGCATCGGTCGCGAGCTCGAGCGTAAAGCGCGCCGAGCTCGCGCCACGCTCAAACGGGCGCGCCGGCCGCGCGAGCGTTTCCGGCCGGATAGCTGATATGAGCGCATCGCCGAGCCGGTGCCGATTCACGGTCCAGCGGTAAATACCGTCATCGTCGGGCGCGCGGTCGCGGTAGCGCGTTTCGGTCCAGCGGTAGGCGCCATCGGCGCCCGCTAGCAGCGGCAGGGTCCCGCGCCGCTCATAATCGGCTATCGGGCGCCCGCGCTCGCGCTCGAGCTCGGCGAGCTCGGCGCTAGTGCGCTCGCGCCACGTTTGCCGATATTCGCGCGGGACCCGCTCGAGCTCGCGCGCCTCGAGCTCTACGCTGTAGGCGTCTTTCCTTTCGTGGCGCGGTAGTTCGGCGAGCGTGCGCGCCTCGAGGGTTTCCTGCCATCGCGCGTCATCCCGCACGTGCACGGCGCGCACGCTATCTAGCTCGATTCCGGCGCCCGTAATCGCGCTGAAAGGTAGCGTGAGCGTTTCGGCGCCCGTGAAGCGTGCACAGCGCGCCCGTACCATTTCCTGATGGCTAGGCGTGCGGCTAGGGTGCCATCCTCCGCGCCCGCGCCACTCGTCGCCATTGATAACGAAAAGGTCCGGCCGGCGCCTACCATCGGCGCCGCGCCCGCGCATCGCCGCTGGAACGTATCGCACTAGCGGAAAGTGGCGCCCGTAGCTGTAGAGCTCGCGCTCGCTCGCGCTGTAGCTAACCTCGCCGCGCGCATAGGTTCGCACGTAGGCGCCGCTGAAGTCATCGCCATAAGCGAATAGCTCTAGCGCGTCATTTATCGTCGCGCGGTCTAGCTCTAATACTTGCGTCACGGTCCGATTCCTTTCCTAGACGGTAGAGCTCGGCGCCGAGTAGCGCGAGCGGTAGCAGCGCGGCTAGCCAAACGTGCGCGGCTAGAAAGGCGTCTAGCACGGCGCCTCGAGCTCGAAACCGTAAGCGCGAGCGAGCCGGCGCCACGTTTCGAGCGTGCGGCGAGCGGTAGGCGTTAGTAGTCCCGCTGTACCGCGCCCGCTCGCCACGCTCGAACGCTGTGCGTCTAGCAGCGCGCGCCGATAGCGCGGGATGGCGATACGGCGCCACGCCTCGCCGAGCTCGGCGAGCGAAACCGTATCGGGCTCGCGCGTGTCAATCCCGCGCGCCTCGAGCTCACGGCGCCGGCGCCTCAGCTCACGCGCCCGATGTCCACAGCCGTAATCGAATCCCGCACGCTCGCGCATGGCGTCATAGCTAGCCAATAGCTCGAGCTCGGCGAGCTCGGCGCCCGTATCCCGCGCGCCTACAGCCATGCCGCCGAGTAAAGCCACTCGCCATTGATGCGCCGCATTCCAGGGGTGATGTCGGCACGCTCGAGCGGGCGCGTATCAGACTCGCCTACACCGGTAGCCTCGAGGCGCGCCCGCGCCGCACGCGCACACTCGGCGAGCTCGGCGCGCCTTTCACTAGCCGTAGGCTCGAGCGGGCGCCGCAGCGCGCGGTAGTCCAGCTCGCCTACTAGAGCGGCGAGCCTATGCGTAGTTGCATTCCAGGGATCGTAAGGCGTCACAGCCGTATCCTCTCCTAGCTCACGGTTTCCACAGCTAGCCACGCTCACGCGCGGGATTCCGCGCCTACCCTCGCCTTTCGCTAGCCGTGCCATGCTCAGAGTATCGTCTAGCATGCTTCACACGGTAATCCCTCGAACGAGTGATTGTCAAGCGGGCTCGAGGCGCCTACGTGCGCGCCTTTCCTCGCCTAGTGGCGCGGTCTACGCTCGAGCTCGAGGCGCCACTCGCCGAGCTCGCGCCGGCGCCGTAGCTAACTCGAGTGTCACCCTTTCGAGGGATGGCCGATTCCCCCGCGCGACCCAACCCACGTTTTTTTCACCACTGGACACGGTAGGAAAAGGTGGGATAAGGTGGGAATAGGTATGAAGGTTTCCTACTCTCTTCCGTCTGTGGTGGTGGAGGCTGTGGCGGCGCTGGCTGAGCGGGAGGGTCGGTCGGCCTCGAACATGGCGCGGCGGCTGTTGGAGGAAGCGTTGAGTGGGGAGGGGGTCGTGGACGAGCGGGAGGCCGTGGGCGATGTGGCCGGGTCGGGCTCTGCCCCACGTAATCAGGGTGAACCCGAGCGAGCCTCCCGCTCGTCGTCGGCTGCGACAATAGGGGTGGCCGGCGGCATCGGTGCACCCTCTCCCGCGCCGGCTGCCGGCCACTTCAGCGGGCCTGATCCGAAACCGGGGGTGAAGTGATGGCGACGAGGCTGTGGGAGGGGACGAAGAGCCGGGGTTCGGGGACGCTCGGCGGCGTCTACTACGAGGCGCATCAGTGTGGCGTCTGCGGGGTCAAGTGGGCGATGGAGCATGACTTCATGGAGGAACGGCGTGAGGATGGGGAGGGCTGGCGCTGTCCGAACGGGCACTCGTTCGTTTTCAACGGGGGCGAGTCGCGCGCCGAGCAGCTCGAGCGGCAGTTGCGCCAGGAGCGGGAACGCGCGGAGGCGGCGCGCCGGCGCTTGCAGGCGACCCGCGATCTGCTCGCCCACGAGGAACGCTCGCACGCGGCCACCCGTGGGCACGTCACCCGCAAGCGCCGGGAGCTCGAGCGCACCAAGGCCGGCGTTTGCCCGGTGGACGGCTGCCGCCGGCACTTCAGCGACCTCGAGCGGCACATGAGCTCGAAGCACCCCGGCTTCAAGCCTTGAGCGACATCACCGATCAGCAAGTCCTCGATATGCTCCGCGCCGCCAACGCCGAGCTCGAGAAGTGGCTGGCATGGTCGGGGGGGCGCTACCCGGACGACTCGCCCGGTGACGTGATCGCCGCCTACGCGGACGGGACGATCACCCTGGACGACGCGATTGTCACGTGGAATCCGCTGCGCGCGCTCGACTTCTACGCGAAGCGCGTCGAGAGCATCGACTCCGACCTCGCCGGCGCCTACCGGCGCGGCGTCGAAGATACGGAGCGGCGGCTGGCGTCGTGAAAGACGTTCACGAAGAGAGACTGGTGGAGTTCGATTTTGGCGACTTCCGCGTGCGAATCGCGGACGACGGGCACAAACAAAAGATCACATACACCCGAAGGGAGGGGCTGATGGCAGAAGAGAAGGTCGTCACCTACACATGCGACGGCTGTCTGCGCGAGATGGCGCGGCGGGAGCTGAGGCGCTTCGTGCTGGAAGAGCGGAAGATGGACAACGCGCTCGTCGCCGCCGCCAAGTTCGAGCTCTGCACCGACTGTGAGGGCAAGCTGCACGAGGTTGCCTTCCCGCTGATGCCGGCCAAGCAGCGCGAGCGGCTCGAGGGCATCATCCGGTGAGCGCGATGCGGGATATGAGCCGCGCGATCCGACACGAGCTGCAAGATCACGGGCCGACGCTCGCGGAGATTCCGACCGACGTGCTCGGTGAGTACGTCACGATCATGGCCGCTTTCCACGGCGATCTGCATGCCGAGCTGGAACGGCGCGAGCTCGACACTCCGAGCGAGTGGTACGTGTCCGGCCCGCACGCGCGCAGAGCTCTCGGCTATCTCGGCGTGAGCCTCGCTGCGCGCGGCTACCTCGACGACGAGTTCGAGCAGCCGCTCCTGCTTGCGCTGTGGGGAGAGGCGCTCGAGGCGACGATGGAAGTTGACGACGTGCCGGCCTCGCCTATCGGGGCGCCGTGAGCTGGCCCTGGCTTCTGCTCGTGGCCGTCGCCGTCGTCGGGCTCGCCTGGGCTTTGGCGCCGCTCGTCGATGGCTGGCGCAGACGTTGAAAGTTGCGGCCCTGGTCGGTGGGGTGGAGGGCCACGTGCCCCAAAATCCGGGGCTCAGCCGGCCGTCCGAGGCGCACGCTGACGTGGACGAACGCGGTCCTCTAGGCGCCGTCCTGGGCATACGGACAGCCGGCGAGAATGGCAACGTCCGGGGTAGGAGGTTGGACTGACAGCCAGGGCCGCAAACTCAACCCTCTGCCGCTCCTGCGGTGCTGAGATTCGCTTTGCGAAAACGATCAAGGGCTCCACCATGCCGCTCGACGCCAAGCCGTCAGCTCGCGGCAACGTCGTCATCTCAGAGGAAGGGGTCGCGCTCGTCTACCGCGACCCGGCGGCAATCGCGCCCCGCTACATCGACGAGCCCCACTACCTCAGCCACTTCGCCACCTGCCCGAACGCCGACGAGCACCGGCAGCGATGACGACGGACTGGATGGACAGGGGGAGCGTCATCGCCTGGACGCTGATCGTCGCCTACGTGCTGGCGCTGTTCGCAGTAGCCGGCTACTTCACCTACCGGGCCGTCGCCAGCCCCACGCCGGACCCGCCCGGATACGTCTGCTCCGACTCCGGTGTCGTCCCCTTCCGCGACGGCCGCATCCACGGCGCGATCAGCGCAGCCGAGTGCCACCCGGCGCGATGAGCCGGGGCTTCTGGCTCACGTTCCTCATCTACATCTTCTGCCTGACCCTGCTCGCGATGGGCCTCGTCGCCCTGGCAAAGACGCTGTGAGCGAGCCGCTGATCGTTCACGCCGCCGACTGGCCGCACGGCCTTCGCTGCCTCGAGTGCGACGAGAGGCTGGTCGAGGGGATGGCCTACTCGCAGCGGCTCGTCGCGATGGCCGGCAAGTGGCCCGTCTTGGAGATTGTCTGCGTCCCCTGCGGCATGAAGGTGGCGAGTGGCTAAGTCGAAGGCACGCCGACCCTTCTGCCAGGATTGCGGCGGTGGAGACTGTCACGTCGTCACTCAGGGCGAGGGCAACATCTGGCTATGTGGCTCCTGCGAGATGCTCCGCGCCAACCCGGACGCGCCGCTACGGACACGTCCGAACGCCCTCCCGATTGACTGGCCGGTGCGAAGGGGCAAGCCGCAGAAAGAGACGCTCTTCTGAGCGATGAGCGCCTCCGCTGACTTCGCCAAGCAAGCGACGATCCCCTGGGAGGAATGGGTGCATCGCGTTCGCACCGGCCGCTACTCCGACGCCGATCTGAAGGCGACGAAGTGGTACAAGGCGGGGAGGGCGCTCGAGGCGGAAGTGCACGCGACCCCGCCGCCTCCGAACCACCCGCTAGGGAATCGCTGCGTCTACTTCAGCGAAGTGACCGAGCTCGCGATCACGCGGCTCGCGGCGCTCGGCGCCGGCTACACCGCGCTCTTCTCGGCCGATCTGAACCTCTCCGGGCCGGGGCGCAAGTATTACGTCACCGACGATCAGATCGGCCGGCTGAAGCGCGCCGGCGTGATCGTCGCCTCCTGGTGCGACTGTTCCGCCACTCCCTACTCGGCCGCGAAGCTGATGGCGTCCGAGCGGGGGCTCGCCTACGCCGGTGGGCAGGCCGAGAACCCCGGCCAGTACCTCCGGGCGACGCAGGGCGGCGCCAACCACGTCATCGGCGAGCCCTCCGAGCTCAGGACGAACCCGGACGTGCTCGCCGACGCGATCCGCCGCTCCTACGACGGCTCGCTCGCCTTCATCGGCGAAGTGATGCACCCCGACCCTTCCTACTCGGCGCAGGGCGTCAACATCACGAGCGCCTGCTTCTACGTGGACCGGGACGCCGCTCAGGGCGGCTACCTCCCGCTCGACGCCTACGGCGGCATGCCGAAGTCGTTACGTGACGGCTGCTCGGTCTACACCGGCGGCAAGATGGACGGGCACGATTGGGACACCTACGCCGCCTGGACGCACCCCTGATCGAATAGGCTAGGTGCTATACGAAGGGAGAGAGATGGCCTCGACAATCGACGACCTACGCGAGCGCCTCGAGAAGATCGACGCGCAGCGGCTCAACCCGTTCATCCGAGTCCGAACCGACGAGCTCCGCGAAGTCTTGGACGAGCTCGACCGGCTCGAGGACGAAATCGACGGCTACGAGCGCAAGCGGCTCGAGCAGCTCAAAGCCGCCAAGTGAACGAAGCGGCCTTCCAGCGTCGCGTCACCGATATGGCGACCCGCTTCGGCTGGCGCTGGTGGCACGTCCCCGCCCCGATGCGCTGGGACCCGAAGAGAAAGACGTGGGTCCCGGCGAGCCAAGGCGCCGGCCTCCCCGACCTCATCCTCACCCACGACGACCCGCCCCGGCTCGTGTTCCTCGAGTTGAAGCGCAAAGGCGGCAAGCTGACCGACAAGCAGCAGGAGTTCCTCCAAGCCGTGAAGAGGGTGGCCGAACGGACGTGGATCGAGCCGGAATTGGTCTGGATGGATAGTCACGCGCCTCCGCACCACATGGGCGGTGGGCAGATCATCGGCGTCGTCGCCGCGTGGCCCGACGACGAGGAACGGATCGAGCAGATGCTCAGATCGAAGAACGTCACGTGAAACTCGAGCAGATGACGCGAGCACTCGACCGCAGGGTCAACGGCCTGATCTGGCAGCATCGGAACATGCAAGAGAAGGTGAAGGCGCTCGAAGAGCGGGTCGTCCTCCACGATCAGGCCATTCTCGAGCTCGACGCGGCGCTGCGCCGGTCGGGGTTGCCCCCGGATGGGTCTTGGGCTCTCTCCCTTCACCCGTCTGAGTCTGACCCCGGCCGGCAGAGCGCCGACGCCCCTTCTAGGCTTTCCACGTGAAATACGCCGGCGACATCACCGCTGAGGACAAGGCCGACTTCCTCAAGGCGATCTACGAAGGCGAGAACCGCAAACACGCCGCCGAGCAACTCGACTCGACCGGCACGCAGTTCAGGAAGTTCCTCAATCCGACGAGCGAGCACTACGACGAGGCGTTCGCGACCGCGTACACCGTCGCCGTCACGTCAGAGTCGCACGAGCAGGGCCGGCTCGAGGAAATCCGCGATCTTCAATGGGACCGAGCCCGTGCCGGCGACACGCGCATGATCGAGAAGCTGTCGCTGATCTACGACCCGGACTGGCGCGAGCTCAGACATCAGAACTTGAACGTCAACGTCCAGCTCGCCGCCCGGATGCTCCCGCACATTCCCACCGTCGAGATTGAGCGCGCGCTGGCCGCGCTCGACGCCGAGAAGTCTCCGCTCGCGCTGGTCGAGGGCGGCGAGCCGACGTGAAGCAGCGCCCCCGCGATTGGGACGAGCTCGAGCGCATGGCCGGCATCCAGCGCACGGCCCCCAAGTCGTTCACGCAGCGCGACGCAGCCAATCTGACGGCGAAGCGACTGAGAGGCCCGTTTTGGCGTCGCAAGCGTCGCTAGACGACGACGACTTCCGGCGCGACCTCTACCGACGCGAATTGGAGCGCCGGCGTGCCCGTGAGGACGCCGAGCTGCTCTCAGGCGATCTGCGCGCCTTCGGACGTGCCGCCTGGAAGGTTCTGAAGCCGGTCGAGCCGTTCAAGGACAACTGGCACATCGACGCGATCTGCGACCATCTCTCGGCCGTCTCACGAGGCGAAATCACGCGCTTGCAGATATGGGTGCCTCGCGCGACGATGAAGTCACTGAACGTCAGCGTGTTCTGGCCGGCCTGGGAGTGGACGCACTCGCCCTGGCTCCGCTACTGGACGGCCGTCTACGAGCTCGGCCTCGCCGGTCGGATCGCCGGCATGAGCCGCAACCTCATGCTCTCCGAGTGGTATCAGGCGCGGTGGGGGCACAAGTTCAGGATCGTCAAGGACGCGGAGAAGTACCTCACCAACGACAAGGGCGGAACGAGGATGGCGACCGCTCCCGGCTCCACGGGGCTCGGCGAGCACGGCCATCGCATCATCATCGACGACCCGATCAACGCGCTCGCCGCCGACGCCACATCGCGGGTGATGCTCGACTCGACGAACGAGTGGTACGACGCGACCGTCGAAGGATCGAAGGCCGACCCGAAATCGACGGCCATCGTTGTCATCATGCAGCGCCTCCACGAGAACGACCTCGCTCAGCACGCCTTCGAGAAGGAACCGGACGACTGGACGATCCTCTGCCTGCCCGAACGCTACGAGCCCGACCATCCGTTCGTGTGGCCGGGGGACCCGCGCACCGAGGACGGAGAGCTCCTGTGGCCCGACCGTCGCGGCGACAAGGAATCGGACAAGCTGGCGAAGGCGCTCGGCTACCGTGCCGCCGGCCAGATGCAGCAGCGGCCCTCGTCGCGCGAGGGCGACCTTCTGAAGCGGTACTGGTGGCGCTTCTACCACCCGGAGCTCTTCACCAACGAGAAGATGAAGGGCCGGCGCCCACGGTTCACGATGATCGTCCAGTCCATCGACACGCCGCTGAAGGACAAGGAATCGAACGATCTTGTCGCGATCCAGGCGTGGGGCGTCGCCGGCGCCGACCGCTACCTCTTGGATTTGAAGAAAGGCCACATGAACAAGGGGCAGGCGAAGCGCGCGATCATCGAGCAGGCCCGTTACGTCCGTGACCGCAAACGCTTCGGCAACGCCGCCTACTACGTGCTGATCGAGGGCGCCGGCTACGGCGTCGAGCTCTTCGACGAGCTCAAGCGCGAGCTGACCGGCTGCAAGAAACTGAGCCGCGCCCACGAGGGCGACAAGGTGCTCCGCGCCGAAGCAGCCTGCGCGGGGCTCGAGTCGGGCAACCAATTCGTTCCCGGTTTTCGCGAGGGCGGCGACGAGCTCTCGATGCCCGACGACGACCGTAACGCCGCCGAAATCGTGGACTTCATCGACAACTGCGCCAAGTTCCCGAACGCCCGCTACGACGACGACGTGGATGCGTGGTCGCAGGCGATGAACTGGATCAGCTCGAGGCCGATCAGTCGAGCGCGGGTCTACTCGGCCTTCGCCCGGTGAAGCAAGTCAAGTGCTACCGCTGCGGGAACGTCGGCTACTGGATCACGCGCGTCTACCCCGGCGGCAAGCCGCTCTGTAACGCCTGCCTGAAGAAACAAGTCGCCGAGTGATCGACATTCTGATCCCGGTGCTCGGCCGGCCGAAGAACGCGGCCAAGGTCGCCGAGTCGATCCGCGAGCACACGAAAGTCCCGCACATGACCATCTTTTTGTGCTCTCGTGGCGACGAGGCCGAAATCGAGGCGTGCAAGCGGGCCGGGGGAATCGTGTGGCTCTGCGACGACGACCGCTACTCGGTGAAGATCAACGAGGGCGCCCGGATCAACCTCTTCGGCTTCCCCTCCGAGTTCATCTTCCTCGGCGCCGACGACCTCGCCTTTCACGACGATTGGGACCTGAACGCCATCGCCCGCTACGAGGAAACCGACAAGCCGGTGATCGGCACGAACGACCTCGGCAACCCGACCGTGATCGCCGGCCGGCACGCCACCCACTCGCTCGTCCACCGCTCCTACCTCGAGCGCGGAACCATCGACGATCCCTCCAAGCTGCTCCACGAAGGCTACGACCACAATTGGGTCGATACCGAGTTCATCGAGACGGCGATGATGCGCGATTCGTTCACCTTCGCCTTCGGCTCACACGTCGAGCATCTGCATCCGATCTGGCGAAAAGGTCCGATGGACGTGATATACAAAAAGGGCCAGGAGAACTATCATCGGGATAACCGGCTCTTCCGTGAACGGCGCCGGCTATGGAGGGAGAGAGGGCGTTGAAGATCACCGAGCTACGCAACGTGCAAGTCAACGCCGAGCGCGCGTCCTCCGAGTCGAACGGCAAGCCTGTCTATCGGCTGACGATCCGCGACCCGCACACGCGCGAAGTGATCTGGCTCGCCTTCGGGCAGGAGATGGCTGACGGCATCGTCGCCGGACTGACTGGCATCGCAATCGCCACCCGGCTTCCGCATTGAGCACGGTTCTCTTCTCGCCGCACAACGACGACGAGACGCTCTTCGCCTTCTACACGATGCGCCGGCACGAGGCGACGCTCGTCGTCGTCCTTCGTTCGATGCGTCAGGAGCTCCAACAGCGCGGCCCGACCTATCGGATGCGCGAAGCGGAGACACAATGCGCCGTGACCATCGCCGGCGCCAGTGGCTACGTCCAGTGGGCGCACACCGACGACGCTCCCGACTGGCACGAAATCGAGCGGGCGATCACCGGCTACCTCGCCTTCGCGAAGCCCGACGTGGTGATCGCGCCGGCCTGGGAAGAGGGAGGCCACGAGGATCACAACGGCCTCGCCATCATCTTCGACACGCTCGTCATGCAGGCTGAGCTCGTTCGCTACCTCACCTACAAGCGCGGGCACGGCCGCTCCGAGGACGGCATCGAAGTGGTGCCGTCCCCCGCTGAGAAGGCGGCGAAGATGGCGGCGCTCCGCTGCTACCGCTCGCAGCGAGCGCACCCGCAGACGGCGCCCTGGTTCGGCCCGGATCAGCGCGAGTTCATCCGATGAAGCTGGAAGAGATTGTCTGTGATGTCTGCGGCAACCCACCCGTGATCGTCGATGGCACCTTAGAAATCAACTCCACGAAGGACGAGCGCACCGAGATTTACTGCAATCTCTGTCGGGGGCTTATCGACGCCGGGATGCTTCGAGCCGAGACGGTCGATGGGAAACTGCGTTACCGACAGTGGTTCCCCGAATGGAAGCCCGGAGAGCTCATCGGTGCTCCGTAAGCTGCTCATCTGCCCGTACTTCGGCGAGCCCCCGGAGTGGTTCGATCTGTGGCTCGAGAACATTCAGCGGCTCGAGCGCGACGGCTACGACCTATTCTTCGAGACGAGCGAGCACGCCTTCGCCGAGCGGGTCGGGGAAGTGCTCGGTGTCGAGTTCCCGCGCGGCGACGGCTACAAGGTCTGCGACTTCCGCTGCACCTTCGGCGAGCTCTTCGCCGACGAGCTCTCGAGCTACGACTATTGGGGACACACCGACCTCGACTGTGTGTACGGCCGCGTCGGGTACTTCCTCCCCGACGACGTGCTCGGCCCGGTGGACATCTTCTCGAACCACGCCACCTACGTCAGCGGGCCGTGGTCGCTCTACCGCAACCGCGAGCTCGTCAACGGGCTCTTCCGCCGGCAGGAGGACTGGCGCGGCCATCTCGAGAACCCGGTGACGACAGGATGGGTGGAGACGGCATACAGCGAGCTCGTCGAGCGAGCGCACGAGGCCGGCGAGCTGAAGCGCAAGTACGTGAGCTGGCAAACGCGCGACCTCAACGACTTCTCGACCGTCCACTATGACCGCAACGGCCGGCTACTCGAGGGGAGAGGCGAAATCATGGTGGCTCACTTCCGCCGCACGAAGGTCTACCCGCCGCAGCTCCGATGAAGATTCAGGAGTGGGATAGCGAGTTCTTCGGGGCTCGGATTGGGCGTGCCGAGCACGAGCCCATCATTGGCGACGAGCGCGTTGATTGTGCGTGGCTCCTGATCCCGGCGACCGACTACGAGGCGATCCACACGGAGGAAGAGTTCGGCGCGGAGTTCATGGACTTCCGCGTCGAGTACGCCCGCGAGACTGGCCCCGAAGTCGGGATCGCTAGACCAATCACAGACCACGATGTCGATGATCTAGCCGCCATCGCCAGAACAGCGTTCCGGGGGCTGACACGCTTCTACGCCGACCGCAGGCTCCCCGATGAGCGATGCGACGACCTCTACGAAGGCTGGTTCCGCGAGAACGCCGCCGACCCGAACGTCGAAGTGCTGATGGTCGGAGACGGCGGTGGTCCTGCCGGCTTCGTGACGGTCAAGATGGTCCCCGGTCCCGAGGCGTCCGATGTTCCGGCATCCATCGTCCTGATCGCTGTCGCCGAGCACGCACGAGGGCGCGGCCTGGGGGAGAACCTCACGCGAGCCGCCGTCAACCTTGCCCACCACGCGGGCTTCCCGCGCATCAGCGTCGTCACGCAGGGCTGCAACATTCCCTCGCAGCGCGCGTTCCAGGCGGCGGGGTTCCGCATCGAGTCGAGCAGCGTGTGGCTGCACAACTGGTATGCCTGACCTCCCCGAAGGCTGGCTCTCCACGGCCGACATCGCGGAGCTGCGTCGGCTCGGCGCCGGCGCGACCGTGCTCGAGCTCGGCGCCTACCAGGGGCGCTCGACCGTCGTCCTCTCCGAAGTCGCGAAGTACGTCGTCTCCGTGGACCGACATCAGGGCGTCCCGGTCGGAGACGCCGACAGCCTCCCGCCCTACCTCGAGGCGATCCGGCCGTTACGTAACGTCGCCATCGTCGTCGCCTACTTCGAGGATTTCGTGCCGCTGCTCCGATGCGCCTTCGACCTCGTGTTCATCGACGGCCAGCACGAGTACGCAGAGGTAGTCCGCGACATCACGCTCGCGCTGCTCGTCGATCCCGCCATCGTCGCCTTCCACGATTGGGACTACGACGAGGTTCGACAGGCTGGCAGCGAGGTATTCGGCGACCCCAACCGCGTCCACGGCTCCGTGGCGTCATTCAGGAGGACCCTATGAACCCACACGTCTGCATCCCCTTTCGGCCGGCCGATTCCGAGCGGGTCGCGAACCTCGCCTGCACGGTGCGCCAGTGGGAGGGGCTCCAATGGCCCGTCCATCTCGGCGACAGCGAAGGCGAACGCTTCCACCGTGGCGAGGCGATCAACAACGCAGCTCGAGCGGCGACCGACGCCGGCGCTGACGTGCTGCTCATCTGCGACTGTGACTTCCTGCTCGAGTCGAACCGTCAGGCTGTCGAAGCAGCGGAGGCGGCGCTCCGCGACGACGCCTACGTCGTCGCCTTCAGCTTCATGCGCGTCGTCAACCAACAGGGCACGAACGCGCTGCGCGACGGACGCCACTGGCAGCGCACCTACGAAATCGAGAACGTCGCCCTGATATGGGGCAACTGCTTCGCGATCCCCACCGACCTCTTCTGGCGCGTCTGCGGCTTCGACGACCGCTTCAAGGGGTGGGGCGCCGAGGACATCGCCTTCCTCGTCGCCGCCTCAACGATGGGTGGCCCGAAGTCTCGGATCAAGGGCGGCTCCTACCATCTGACCCATCCGACGAACGAGGATCGCGACGACCTCCCGGCCAACAACGCTCTCGCCTCTCACTACCGCAGCGCCGATGGCGACCGGCGCGCGATGGCCTGGATTCTTGCGGAGCGGGGATGCGGGTAGCCGCCTGTCTCGTCACCCGTGGCAACGTGCCGATGGATGACATCATCGAGTCGCTCCCCGAAGAGTGGGAAGTCGTCGTGTGGGACAACTCGAAGCGCGACGACCTCGGCGTCTACGGGCGCTACGCCGCCATCGAGCTCACCGACGCCGAGCTGATCTTCGTGCAGGACGACGACTGTGTGCTCGAGCCGGCGGCTTTCGACACGCTTCAGGATCAGTCGGAGTTCTGGCCGACCGGCCTGCACAGCAACATGCCGGATCGGTTCCGACAGCACTACCCGGACTCGTGTCTCGTCGGCTTCGGCGCCATCTTCCACCGCGCCCTTCCCAAGCGAGCCTTCGACCGGATGCCCTCGATGCCGCTGCTCTTCAATCTGACGTGCGATGTCTACTTCACGAGCCTGACTCAGCCACGGTTCCTGCTCGATCTGCCCTACCGCGATCAGCCGTGGGCAAGCGACCCTGACCGCATGTGGAAGCAGCCGAACCACGTCGGCGACCGGGCGAAGGCGTTGCAGTTCGCGAGGACGCTCCGATGAGCCTCGACGTGCTCTACGTCGCCTGGAACCGGCTCGAGTTCACCGAGTTCAGCTTCGAGATGCTGCTCGAGAACACCGCCTGGGAGCACGTCTCGAAGCTAATCCTGTACGACGACAACTCGCAGGATGGAACCGAGAAGTTCCTCGCGAAGATGTCGAATCACGCTCCGGTGCCGTGCGAGCTCTGGCAGGACGAGCTCCACTCGCCGCCGGCGGTGATGAACCTCTACGTCTCCCGCTCGGAGGCCGACTGGTTCGCCAAGATCGACAACGATATTGTCGTGCCCCCTGGTTGGCTCGAGGCCATGCAGGAAGTGATCGACGGGAACCCGACCGTCGAGCTGCTTGGCATGGAAGCCGGCAGGGGGCTCCCTGTCACCCCGGAGTGGGACGGCGCCTACCGCTTCGAGGCCGGCTCGCACATGGGCGGCGTCGGGCTGCTCAAGGTCGATGCGTTCCGCCGGCGCGTGAGGATGAAGGAAGGCGACGGGCGCTTCGGCTTTACCGAATGGCAGCACGAGTACCGGCCGGTGCGAGGTTGGGTCAACCCCGACCTCCCCGTCGTCTCCCTCGACCGCGTGCCGTTCGAGCCCTGGGCGACGCTATCGGATCGGTACGTCGATAAGGAATGGCAGCGGCCGTGGGGCAAGTACCACGAGAAGGCCGACTATTGGGAGTGGTGGCCGAAGTGACGCTTGCGCTCGACTTCTCCACGGTGCCGGCCTCGCGCGAGGAACGACTCCGCGCGCTTGGCTACGAAGAGGTAGGCGACAAGTCCCCCGACGACAGACGCAGCGCCGAATGGCTCTACTTCTCCTGGGAGCAAACGAACACCGGCATGCTCTTGCCGGCCTCCACTCCGCTCGAGCTCCGCTTCAAGCTGGCAGGACTCAAGCTGTTCCTAGAGGGGCGCTACCCCTCTGCTCGCGCGATTCGACGCGAGCTCGGCCGCGACGTGTCCGGCAGGGTGAGGTTGAACGGCCGCGAGTGCAATTGGAAGAGCCAGCTTTTCCACACGCTCCGCATCGAGACGTTTTGGTGGCGCAAAGCTGACCGGGAGGGCTATTGGTATCTCGAGCCGGACTGGCTCCCGTACTGGCGGCGGGGACCGAAGGGAAGCCTGCGCCGGATCGTCTATCGGAAGGTGCCGCCGTCGTGAACCTCGTCGCCTCCGTCATCGTGAAGAACGAGCTCGGCCGCTATCTCCAAGCCTGCGTCGGGAGCCTGCGCGAGTTCTGCGACCTCGTAGTCGTACTCGACGATGGCTCGACCGACCGCACCGGCGAATGGCTCGACGACAACACCGACGACCGGATGGTCGTGAAGCACATCGAGCCCGACGACGCATTCTTCGCCGGCCACGAGGGGCGCCGGCGGCAGGCTCTTCTCGACTTCACCATCGAGCAGAAACCGACGCACGTTCTCGCCATCGACGCCGACGAGTTCGTCGCGAACGGACCCTCCGTTCGCGCCTTCTGTCAGCAGACGAACCTTCCGCTCGGCCAGCTCGTCATGGAAGAGATTTGGACGATGACGCCAAAGGCGCTCGGTGTTCGGCAGGACGGTGGCTGGCGCCCGCATCCCGTCCCCATCGTTTACCGCGTCGATTCCCACGACCCGGCTCACTGGACGATCCACAACCGCGCGCTCGCTTGCGGTCGAGAGCCGATGCAGATACGAACGATGCGCCGGCCACGGCCGACCGGCACGGAGGTTCTGCACTTCGGGTGGGCGAACCCCGCCACGCGCGCCGAGCGGTATCAGCGGTATGTGGAGGCGGATAACGGCCGCTTCCATAACCGCCGGCATCTCGATTCGATCATGTGGCCGGACGAGAAGGTCCTGCTCTCCGAGCGGAAGTGGCCGAAGGGACTCAGCCTCAAGGATGGAGTGGTGACGTATTTCGCTCCCTAGCTGGTACGAGCTCGTGCTGCTCGCGCTAGCCGCGTGGCGAACCTACGTGCTCGTCTCTCGCGATGCGATCCTCGACGGGCCACGATCCAAGATTCATAGATCGTCGATCACGGACTTCATCGAGTGCCCCTACTGCCTCGGCTTCTGGATCGCGCTTGCATGGTGGGGCGCCTTCGAGCTCTGGCCGCACGGCACGCCAATCGCGGCGAGCGCGGTCGCTGTGACGGCGCTCGTGCCGCTGATCGAGCGGCTGACCGACTAGCACCGTCCGGGCCGGCGCCGTACACTCAGGCCCGTGTGTGGATGCCGCAAGAAGCCGAAGCCGCCCGCTGAACCGGCGAAGTAGGCCGACGTGCAACTGAGAAGGCGTGGGCGCCGCGCGCTCGTCGCTTCGGCGGCGAAACTCGCTGCGACCAACGCCGCGTATCAGAAGCGGCAACAGGAGCCGTGGCAGTACCGCGCGCTCGCGCAGTACGACAACATCGGCGAGGTTCGCTTCTGCTCGCAGTTCTACGCCCGGATGCTCTCCCGTGTCGATTTCTTCCCGGCGAAGCTGAACGCTGACGGCAAGCTGGAACAGATCAAGGACGGGCTCGCGCCCGAGCTGCTCGACCGGATTCAGGACCCCGGCGGGGGGCGCAAGCGCATCCAGTACGACTACGGCCGGCTCATGTTCGTCACCGGCGAAGGCATCCTCCTGGGGACGGGGCTCGACGACACGGATCACGCGCACGAAAAGTGGCGCTTCCTCTGGCGCGGCGAAGTCCACATCGACGATCAGACCGGCGCGGCGACTCGCAAGGATTCGTTCGGCGCGCTGACGACGGAGACGGGCACCGGCTACCGCATGTGGACGCCGCACCCGATGTGGTCCGACCGGGCCGACTCGCCGATGCGCGCCGTGCTCGACATCGGCGAAGAGCTGCTCCTGCTCACCGCCGCCGTTCGCTCGACCGCTGTCTCGCGCGTCCTGAAGGGGCTCCTGATCGTTCCCTCCGAGATTGCGCCGGCGCCGCCGGAAGATGGGCTCGACGAGGACCCCGAGCTCAACGTGTTCACGCAGAAGTTGATCGAGCACATCACGGCGCAGATCGAGAACCCCGGCTCGGCCGAGGCGCAGACGCCCCTCTACTTGGAGGGTGGCTACGACTACGTGGATCGCGTTCGCTGGCTCGAGATGCACAACGCGGCGACCGACTACATGGAGAAGGACTTGCGCCTCGAGGCCATCGACCGGCTCGCTCTCGGCCTCGACCTTCCGCCGGAAGCCC
This sequence comes from Gemmatimonadota bacterium, assembly GCA_023249305.1. Lineage (GTDB taxonomy): Bacteria > Gemmatimonadota > Gemmatimonadetes > Gemmatimonadales > Gemmatimonadaceae > PNKL01. Next base: position 123 of record JAHFCU010000051.1, on the reverse strand, counting down.
TGAAGGGGCTCTCGGACGCGAACCACTGGACGGGGCAGCAAGTCAAGTGGGATATGTGGCAGACCCACGGCAAGCCGTTTGCCGATCAGTTCGCGATGGACGTGAACGACGCCTACCTTCGGC
>JAHFCU010000008.1 GCA_023249305.1 Gemmatimonadota bacterium | reverse complement strand
CGGGAGCCATCACCGCCGAGACGTCGTTCCCCGAAGGCGACTACCGGCGCACAACGCCGCGGTTTGTCGGTGAGAATCGTATCGCGAATCTCGGCATCGTCGAGGCACTCAAGTCAGTGGCGGCGCGCAAGGGATGCACGCCGGCGCAGGTCGCGCTTGCGTGGGTGCTTTCACGCGGCGACGACGTCGTGCCGATTCCCGGAACGACGAAGATCGCGCGGCTCGAGGAGAACGCCGGCGCCTGTTTCGTCGGGCTGAGTGCCGCTGATGTTGCACAACTGGCCGAGGCAATCCCGCCGGATGCCGCATCCGGTGAGCGGTATCCGACGGGAATGAAGGCCCTGCTCGACGAGTAGGGGCGCCGCGTTACTTGAGCCGCGGCTTTGTCACGCGCGGCACGGGCGTGCACGTGGGCCAGGTGCGCGTCTGTGGCGGGCCAGCCGCGCGCGCTGGCCTGCCTGGCGGCCCGCCAGCAGGCAACGTGCTCAAGTCGACGCGCTCACGCGTGACAAACGCCGGGTCCTCCGATGCGAGGTAGGCGAGCATGGCGACCAACGTCGCGTTCTGCTTGAGATTTTCGGGCACGACCTTGTCGTAGGTGTCGCGGTTGGTGTGCCACGTGTAGTTGAAGTAGTCCCACGGCATGCTACCCAGACCAAACACCGGGACGCCATGACAGGCAAACGACGCGTCGTCCGTGCCGCCGCCTGAGGGCCTTCCCGGTGAGCCGTCGAACGGGATCTGCGATTGCAGCTCGCTGGGCAGTTGCTTCAGCCATGCCGCGAGATGCACCGCGCCATTGGTCAGGCCGCCGGCGCCGACCCGTGTCACGAGACCGGTGCCGTTGTCCTGATTGAACATCGCCTGCAGCCCCTTCAGGACTTCCGCGTGATCTTCCGCGAAGGCGCCCGAGCCGACGAGCCCTTCCTCCTCACCCGCCCAGAGGCCGACGAGGATCGTGCGCTGCGGTTTCGGCAGCACTTGCTTCAACAGGCGTATGGCCTCGAGCATCATGGCCGAGCCGGTACCGTTGTCGGTGGCGCCGCTGCCGCCGTCCCACGAGTCGAAGTGCGCGGACAGCAGGACGTACTCGTCGGGTTTCGTGGAACCAAGAATGCGGCCGACAACGTTGGCGATCGGCTGCTCGCCAAGCAGCTTCGCATCGAGATTCAACCGGATCTTCGGATGCTGGTTATTCTCGGTCAGGCGGAAGACGAGGCCGTAATCCTCGCACGACAGGCCGATCGTCGGACGCTTCGTCGTGTACGTCTCGAAGACCTGATACGTCCCATAGCTGTCCGTCGGGCGCGAGCTGATGACACCGGCGGCGCCCGCTTGCTCGAGGCGCACTGCAATTTCGCCGCCGCCGAGGGCGAGGCTGAGCCCCGAACCGCGGACGTTGCGCGCGCTCCATTCGCGCTGGTTCAGGGCACGCTGCGCGCTGTCGCGTTTGAACGACGCCGGCGACGCCATCCGCTGGAAGTCGACCATCGGCCGACACGACGGAATTGGCGCGGACACAAGTACGAGCTTCCCCTTCGCATTCGGCAGCCATTGTGCGAACTCGATGCTGTCCTTGAAGAGGGGCAGGATGATGGTCGCCGCCACCTTGTTCTTCTTCTTCGTCCCCGGGCTGAAGCCGAGCATCGTGCCTTCGAGCGTGCGCAAGCGCGGCGCGATGAGATCAATGTGCGAATAGCCGCGGCGCCATCCGCGCCAGGTACCGAAGTTCTCGAGCTTGGCCTCCACGCCCCAACTGCCCAGCGTCTGTATCACCCAGTCCTGCGCGGCACGCATGTCGGGGCTGCCAAGCAGGCGCGGGCCGAGCGAATCAAGCAAGACCTGGGCAAGGCGCGGCGCCTGCGAGCTGTCCATGCCGAGCGACCAGATCCGCCTGATGGCCGCATCGGTGGCTGGTGCGTTCTGGGCGTGCAACGTGAGAGCGCTGCCGAGCAGCGCGACGGCGACTAGTGACTTGCGCATATGCGATCGGACGGTTGAAAGCGGCGGTTGGGGGGGCTCGCTTTCACTACGCCGCGCACCGGCGATGCGCTGGCCCGAAGTAAGTGGCACCGGCGCGCCCGATGCACGTGCGCGCCGCGCGCGAGATCGAGCGATCGCAGTCCGATGCGGATGGCGTCACCCGGCCGATCGCGGCGCAACGCCCATGCCTGCGCGTTGAGGGTGCGCACCTTGAGCGAGTCGGGCAGACGTTGAAAGGCGGCCGAATCCCCCGTCCGCTACCGCGCGGAAAGGACGGCCGCCGCAGCGGCGATGATCGAGAACCCGGACGCGAGATGTCCCATCGTGAAATGTTGGGAAGGCCGGGGGGCGCTTCAATTGAAGGCGTAGGCGCGCAGCCACGCGAGGCAATCGCGCGTCGTGCCGAGCACCGCGAACGCCGGTAACTTATTACTCGCATGCGAGTCCTAGCGCCGCAGTTGCGGTTACGCCCCCTTCTCGTTGCGCGCTTGACGCTGTCGGCGTTCGCCGCCTTGCCCGTTGCCCGCGCGAGCGGCCAAGTGGCGCCCGACAGCGCGCGCGTCCGCGCCGATTCCGCGCCGGCCCAGACGGCGCAGCGTCTCACGGCGGTCGTCGTAACGCCCGGCACGTTTGGCCTGCTTTCACCCGTGCGTGGCACGGCCCAGTCACTCGGCCGCGAGGCGATCCTGGCGCGTCCGCAGCTGGGCGAGGACCTGTTTCGTTCGATTCAGCGCCTGCCCGGACTCGCGTCGAACGACTTCGGTGCCGCCTTTCATGTGCGTGGCGCCGAGGTTGGCCAGATGCACGTGTCGCTGGACGGCATGGAGTTGTTCGAGCCGTTTCACATGAAGGACTTCGACAATGCGCTCTCGATTCTCGACGTGCGGAGCGTCGAGGGGATTGACCTCGTGACGTCAGGCTTCACCACGGAATACGGCGGCCGGCTGGGCAGCGTGCTGTCCATTCACTCGCGCGCACCGCGGGCTGACCGCCTGCGCACGTCGCTGGGCGTAAGCGTCTCGAGCCTTCGCGCGCAGGCCGAAGGCGGATTCGGCGACGGGCGCGGCGGCTGGAGCGTGGCCGCGCGGCGTGGCTACCTCGACCTCGCGCTCCGGCTGGCGGAGCGCAGCGATTCCATTTCGCCCGTCTACAATGACCTGTTCGCCACCGGCACGTGGGAGGCGTCGCCGCGGCACAAGTTCGCGGCGCACGGACTCTGGGCTGACGACAGGCTGCACTACAAGGTGAAGGACGGCGGCATCGCCAGCCGCTACGCGAGCCGCTACGCCTGGTTCACGTGGGACGCGGAGTACTTACCCAATCTCACGTCGGGCACGGTGGCGTCCGTCGGTCAGCTCGCGTGGGCGCGCAGCGGAGATGCGCAGATTGTGTCGGGCGGCCTGCGTTCCACGGTAGACGACGACCGCGACGCCGGATTTGGCGGCGTGCGACAGGACTGGTTGTGGACGGCCAACGAACGCGCGGTGCTGAAGTTCGGCGCCGACTGGCGTCCGGAGTGGGCCAAGTACTACTACTCGGGCGTACGCATTCAACGCGCGGTAGTGGCCGACACGCTGGCGCGCATTCCGCTGCTCGTCAATACGGGTCGTTCGGTCGGCGGCAGCCAACTCGGGCTATACATCGCGCCGCGGCTGCGTCCCGCGCGCTGGCTCGTCGCCGAGTTCGGTGCGCGCTACGATCGCACGTCGTGGTCCCGTGACGTCTCACTGAGCCCACGCGCGAATGTCGTGGTCACGTTGTCGCGTGCGACTACGCTGCGTCTCGCGCTCGGACGCTACGCACAGCCGCAGCAGGCGTATGCGCTGCAGATCCAGGACGGCGTCACGCAGTTTGCGTGCGAAGACGTCACGCAGCACCGCGTGGTGGGACTCGAGCAGCGGTTCGGGTTGTTCGCGATTGCACGAGTGGAGGTGTATGAACGCCTCGTCACGAATGAGGCGCCACGTTACATCAACCTGCGCGGTGACCTGCGCGTCTTCCCTGAACTCGAGCCCGACCGCGCGTACCTGCCGGCGACGAGCGGGCGCGCGCGCGGCGTCGAACTCAGCGTGCGGGGCTTCGGGCGCAGCGGGTTGGACTGGGCGGTGAGCTACGCACATGCGCGCGTGACCGACCGCGTGGGCGTCACGGACGTCGTTCGCCCATGGGACCAGCCGCACACATTCTACCTCGACGCCACGTGGAGCCCCGGGGAGAAGCGCTGGCACGTAAGCGTCGCCGCGCAGGCGCACAGTGGGTGGCCGGAATCGCCGGTGCAGTTCGTGCTCGACACGGTCAAGAACTCCAAGGGAGTCAAGAGTCCCACGGTGCTCACGGTGTACGGCCCGGTCACAGACCTCGGCGCGCACCGCCTCCCTTGGTACCATCGCATGGACGCCCGTGTGACGCGCGAAGTGACCATCGGCCGGCGATCGATGACGATGTTTGTGGACGTGTTCAACATCTTCGATACGCAGAACCCGTCGGCCATTCATTATAAGACCTCAGCGTCGAACAACCGCATCACCGTCACACGGTCTCCGGAGCTGCTGCTCGGGTGGCTGCCCAGCGCGGGTATTACGATGGAGTTCTGAACCTCGGCCGGTGACCTTGACGCAACAATATTTCTTGATATATTGAGAACCATGGTCACCGCCGCCCGCACTGCCCTTCCTGACCTCGCACGCGCCGAATCGCTCTTTCATGCGCTCTCCGACGCCACGCGGCTCGCGATTCTCGAGATGCTGCGCGATCGCGAGCGGTGCGTGTGCGAACTGCAGGATGAGCTGGGTGCGGCGCAGTCTCGGCTCTCGTTTCACTTGCGCGTGCTTAAGGAGGCGGGAGTCGTCACCGATCGGCGCGAGGGACGCTGGTCGTACTATAAGATCGTCCCCGGTGCCCTAGCCGACGTGCACGACCTCGCGGTGGCAATGCAGCCGCACAAAGGCGTGCTCCCCATCCGCCGGACGGGATCGTGCTGCCGGTGACCGGCCGTTCGCGTATCCCACTCATCAACATTTCTTGATTACCTGATTCACGAGGGGGCGATGAGCACTACCGCAACACAAGACTCGGCAAGGTCACAAATGACGCTCGACGAGATTCGCGACACGGTGCGCGCGCGCTACGGCGCCGCGGCGCAACGTGTGACTGATGGCGCCACGCAAGGCGCCTGCGGCTGCGGCCCCGCGGACGGATCGAGCGGCTGCTGCGGCGCGACCAGTGAGTCGTGGGATCCGATCACATCGGACCTCTACGAGGCCGGTGAAATCGCCGGCATTCCGTCCGAGGCGCTGCTGGCGTCGCTCGGCTGTGGCAATCCGACCGCGCTCGCCGAACTGGCCGAAGGCGAAGTGGTGCTCGACCTCGGCTCTGGTGGCGGCATTGACGTGCTGCTCTCGGCCAAGCGCGTCGGGCGAACAGGCAAGGCATACGGCCTCGACATGACCGATGAGATGCTTGCGCTCGCACTCGAGAACAAGGCGAAGGCGGGCGCGACGAACGTCGAGTTTCTCAAAGGCCATATCGAATCCATCCCATTGCCGGCGAACACGGTGGACGTGATCATCTCCAACTGCGTGATCAACTTGTCAGGAGACAAGCGGGCGGTGCTGAAGGACGCATTCCGCGTGCTGAAGCCCGGCGGCCGTTTCGCGGTGAGCGACGTCGTGGTGCGCGAGGGGCTGCCCGCGGTGGTGAAGGAGAACATGGCGCTGTGGACGGGGTGCGTGGCGGGCGCGCTCGAGGAGCGGGAGTTCATCGCGCTGCTGACCGAGGTGGGCTTCACCGACGCGAGCATCGAACCGACGCGCATATACACGCGCGCCGATGCCGCGGCGCTCATTCAGGGCACCGGACTCGACATGGCGCTCGTTGATCTGGTGGACGGAAAGGTGATGAGCGCCTTCGTTCGCGCGACAAAGCCGGGCGGCGCCCCGCGAGCGGCGGCGGCTTCGCCCGCCGCCGCCGAGCGTAAGGCCAAGCCGAAGCGCGAGCTGGCGACGCTCGGAGCGGCTATGAAAGAGAACGGCGGTGGATGCGGATGCGGGCCAAAGGGGTGCTGCTGAACTCGAGGTGACGCGTATGCTGACCAGGCGTGGAGCAACAATCGGAGTCGAAGCGCAGCTGCGCGCCGCGCAGCCGTCCGATCTTGCCGCGGTTGAGCGGTTGCTCACAGAGAGCACATTGCCGCTCGACGGTGTGCGCGATGCGCTCCCCTCCTTCGTGGTGGCGGAGGCTACTGGCGAGATCGTCGGCGTCGCGGGCCTTGAGGTGTGCGCCGAGCATGCGCTGCTGCGATCGGTCGCGGTGGCGCCGGCATGGCGGTCGAAGGGGCTCGGCCGCACGCTCGTGGCGCGCGTGATCTCGGATGCCGAGGCGCGTGGCATTCACGCCCTTTACCTGCTCACCACCACAGCCGAAGAGTACTTCCCGCACTTCGGCTTCACGCAGGTTGCGCGCGACGAGGTGCCGGAGGACGTGCAGCACTCGGGCGAGTTCAAGGCGGTGTGCCCAGCGTCAGCAACGGTCATGCGGCGTCCGCTGCCGTGACACACGGTGCGTATCGCGTGACCTCGCTCGAGGGCATCTCGTGAGCGCACGTACGTCGGCGACGGCGGACTCTATCAGCGCGAAGCTCTCGGCGCTCGACCGCTGGCTCACCCTGTGGATCTTCCTCGCGATGGCGGTGGGCGTTGCGCTCGGGTACGCCCTGCCTGGCGTGGATCAGTGGATCGAACGCGTGCAGATGGGGACGACCAACATCCCGATCGCCATTGGACTTGTGCTGATGATGTATCCACCGCTGGCGAAGGTGCGCTACGAGAAACTGGGCGCTGCGTTCCAGAATGGACGCGTTCTCGCGCTGTCGCTGTTGCAGAACTGGATCATCGGGCCGCTCGTGATGTTCGTGCTCGCCATCTTCCTGCTCGCGGACCTGCCGGGCTACGCGCAGGGGCTTATCCTGGTGGGGCTCGCGCGGTGCATCGCGATGGTCTTGGTGTGGAATGACCTCGCCAAGGGTGACAAGGATCTCGTCGCGGGACTCGTGGCGCTCAACGCGATCTTCCAGGTGCTGCTGTACGGCGTGTACGCCTGGGTCTTCCTGACGTTCCTTCCGCCGCTCTTCGGCATGGCGAGCGTCACCGTGCACGTGGCCGTGAGCGAGATCGCCACAACCGTTGGCATCTACCTCGGCATTCCGCTGGTCGCCGGGCTCGTGAGTCGCCTCGTGCTTCTGCGCATCAAAGGGGCCAAGTGGTACGACCACGTGTTCATTCCGCGCGTGAGCCCGATGACGCTGGTGGCGCTGCTCTTCACGATCGTCGTGATGTTCTCGCTGAAGGGGAACCTCATCGTGCAACTCCCGTTCGACGTGCTGCGCGTGGCGATTCCGCTCACGCTGTACTTCGTGGCGATGTTCTTCATCACGTTCTTCTCCGCCAAGGCGCGCGCCGTGGGCGCCTCGTACGAACAGAACGTGACCGTGTCGCTGACGGCGGCGAGTAATGACTTTGAGCTGGCGATCGCCGTCGCCGTGGCGGTGTTCGGCATCAGTTCCGACCAGGCATTTGCGACGGTCATCGGACCGCTCGTCGAGGTGCCCGTGCTGATTGGCCTGGTGAATGTCGCGCTCGCGTTCCGCCGCCGCTTCTACGGCGCCGTGGCGGTGACTGCTCCGTAGACCAGACCATTGGCCACGTTATCGGCCGCGCCCCACTCATCGCCCCCCGACACGCGCATGCGCTACGCACTGATCTCCGACATCCACGCCAACTTACCGGCGCTCGACGCCGTGCTCGCCGATATCAGCGCGCGCCGCGATGCGGACGCCACGTACCATTTGGGCGACCTCGTTGGCTATGCGCCGTGGCCGGATGAGACGGTGGCGCGGCTTCGCGCGGTGGGCATTCATGGCGTGGCCGGCAACTATGACTCGACGGTCGCCACCCACGCGAAGCACTGCGGCTGCCGCTACGAGGACCCGCAACAAGAGGAACTGTCGCACCTGTCGTTCGGGTGGACGCTCGAGCACACATCGGCCGCGACGAAAGCGTTTCTGGGTGGCTTGCCGTTTCGCATCGACCTTCGACCGCTCGGCGGCCATGCCAGCGGACCGACGGTCGCTCTCATCCACGGCAATCAGGCGCTCAACACCGTGTACGTGCATCAGGAGCGCAGTGACGAGTTCCTGGCCAAGATGGGCGACGCGCTCGGCTTGCGCGCCGGAGACATTGCCTGTTTTGGCCATACACATATCCCGTGGCAACGCACGGTCGGGGGCATTCACTACGTGAACACCGGGAGCGTGGGTCGCCCGAAGGATGGCGATCCGCGGGCGGGCTACGTGTTGCTCGATGTCGCGGCGAACGGCGAGGTGCGCGTGGAGAGTGTGCGGGTTTCCTACGACGTCGAGACGGCCGCGCGCGCTATCACCGAGAGCACGCTGCCAAACGACTTCGCCGACTACTTGCGTACAGGTGGACGCTAAACGGCGCCGACGGCATCTGTCCCGTTCACGTCCTTTGGCCGCACCGTCACATCGGCTTCGTGCTGCACCAGTGAATGCGGCGGCACACTATGCGTCAGCCAGACATTGCCGCCGATGACGCTGTCGTGACCGACCACGGTATCGCCGCCGAGTATGACCGCCTGCGCGTAGATGACGACATTGTCTTCGATGGTGGGATGCCGCTTCGAACGGGCCATGCTCTTCGTCACGCTCAGCGCACCGAGCGTGACGCCCTGATACACCTTCACGTTGTTGCCGATGATCGTGCTCTCGCCGACGACGATCCCGGTGCCGTGGTCAATCGCGAACGAGGCACCGATCGTCGCGCCGGGGTGGATGTCTATGCCGGTCACCTGGTGGGCATACTCGCCGAGCAGGCGCGGGAAGATCGGCACCCGCAGGCGATAGAGTTCATGCGCCAGCCGATGGATGGCGATCGCCATGAAGCCCGGATAGGCGAGGATCACCTCATCGAGGCTCTCGGCGGCCGGGTCGCCCGCATTGATCGCCTCGGCGTCGAGGAGCAGCGCCGCGTGAATGACGGGGAGCGTCTCGAAGAAGGCGTGCGCCTTCTCCTGAGGGCTCGCCGCCTCCGCGACTGACGAACTGCTCGTGAGCAGCGGTCCGATCATCCGGCCGAGTTCGCTTTCCATCCGAACGAGTTCGGATTCGAGTTCGCCGGCGCTCTGGTAGGTCTTGGCGCAGAAGTGCGGAAAGAGCGCGGAGAGCACGTCGTCGGCCCACCGCTGTGCGCTCTGCTTGACCTGGAGGCCGAACGAGGCGGCGTCGCGCCGCTCCTTGAGCGTGGCGGCGAAGGCGCGGAGGCTTGGGGGGGCTGCTTTGGACATGGCCAGGCGGGGGGAGGAGATCCCTCAATTGTAAGCGACGTGAGCAATGGATGTTCCGCAATCCGCCCACCGCTCATACCCAGGCCTGGTAGTGCGCGCGCGGCCCCGGTCTCGTCAGCGACCGGGGCCGCCGTCCGAGCTCTTACCTCGGCTTCGTGGTGATCAGGATCACGCCGTACTTGCCGTCGTCGCCGTATTTGGCGCGGGCGGCGTCGCCCTTGAGCACCTCGACCTTCTCTATTCTCTCCGCGGGCAACTTCATTACGTTGTCGCGAGAGACACGCATGCCATCAACGACGTACAGCGACGCGGCGATTCCCAGTGGCTGCCGGGAGATTGCGGGTTGCTGCTGATCATTGCCGGTGATCATGATCTCGAAGGCAGGCACGTTCTTCACGGTCTGCACGGAGTCAAGCGCGGGGAATTTCACCGTCGCGAAGCGGTAGACCACCTGCACGAGTTGTTTCACGGGGCGACTGCCGACGAGTGCAGGATGAAACCGGTGGCCGGGGAGCGCCACCTTCACCGCCTCAACAAAGAGCGGATGCGCGGTCCGGATCACCTTCAGCGTGCTCTCATCAACGCTCCCGTTCGTGTCGACGACGAACATCACGTGCGTGCTGCCGGTGATGCCGGCACTCTTGAGAATTTCCGGATAGCGCGGCGCGGCCGAGCCTGGCGCCATCACCACCTGTTTGTCGATCAGGACCGTCACCACCGGCTTTGCCGTTTTCGCGGTGCCGGTGTCCTTGGTCGCGTTCCGAGGCACCGCATATTGCACGTCTTTCACTGTCGCCTTCGTGGGGACGGCAGTCGGCGTAGTCGCTGGAGCCTTCGTCGGCTGCGCACCCTGAGGTATCGGCGCGAGCATTGACGGAAGAACCAGCCGCGCGCTCGCGAGAGGGCGCGCGAGCGCCGGACTTGCGCCGAGTGCGAGCAGGGCGAGCGCGACGACCGAAAGGAACGCGGCCCGCAGGGCCGGCCTTGGTGGACGCTGAACTGACATGGCGATGATCCTTGCGTGCAGGGTGGATGGAGCGCCCGCCATCATCGGCAGGAACCGTGCGTTTGCCTGCCGCTGGGCGATGAGGAGTAGGAGATGGCCGTAGGTGTGGGCGTCGGCGCCGGCCCGCAGCACGCGGGCGTCGCAATCGAGTTCCGAGGCGGTGCGCAGCCGCCGCGCGAGCCACCACAGCGGGGCATTCCACGGCATGAGCGCGACAAGGACGAACGTCGCGACAATGAGCTGCGGATCACGGGCGCGCACGTGTTCGCGCTCGTGCGCCATCACCAGGCGGCGCAGCGGTTCGTCGAGGTCCAGGAGCCAGCGTGGGAGCAAGAGGTGCGAGTTCCAGAGCGCGAACACCGCTGGCCCGATGTCGGCGGTCATGCGCACCGCGGTGTCGTCAACCACCGTGAGCGGCGCCCGATGGGCGGCGCGATGCAGCGCGGCCATCGCCCAGACCATGCGCAACAGCAAGAGCGCCGAAAAGACCAGCCAGGCGACGAGCAGCGGCTGGTCGAGCGTTTGCAGTCGCGCGAGCCACGACACCGTCGTGTCGAGCGAAGGTTCGGGGAGCGCGACCGTTGCGCGTGAGACGACGTTGAGTGCCCGCACGGTGGCGACCTGCAGGTCAGGCCGCGCAAGCGCGGAGGAGAGCACCGGCCACGCGACCGCACCGACGATGGCAACGGTCCACGGCGCGCGTCCCTGTCGGCTGAGCAGGCGGAGCGCCCGTTCGAGCAGCAATGCGGCGGCGCCGAGCGCGGCGGCGAGCGCCATGGACGCGACCATCCAGGTGGCGATCATCGCGTCCTCCGGCTGTGCTTGCCGCGTGCCACACGTTCGGCCATTTCGCGCAGCGCCTGCGCATCGACGTTACCGTCAGCGACGAGACGCGCGAGGAGCAATTCTGGCGAGCCTGAGAAGAAGCGCGAGAGCATCCGTTTGAGGGCGCTGCGTTGCGCCGCACGCTGCGCGATACGCGGCCGGTACCGATGGGCTCGGCCGTCCACCGTGTGGCTGAGGTAGCCCTTCGCCTCGAGGTTGCGGAGGATGGTGAGGACGGTGGTGTAGGCCAGCGGCACGGGGAGCCGCTCGCGCACTTCGCCGACGGTTCCGGCGCCGGTTTCCCAGAGCACGGCCATGATATCGAGTTCCCGCTCGCCCAGCGTCAGTTCGTCCATCGTGCCTCCTGACTACTATGTTCGTAGTAGAAGGTATGGCAACCCGTCCCGTTTGTCAACTATGCCAGTAGTAGGTCAGTGGGTTTGGGGCGGCCGCAGCGCCTTCCGGTCGCGGCGCGCGGGCGCGGACGCAGGAGCCACCACGTCCGGCTGAGCCGCCCTTGCGGATCTTCAAAAGCGTTTTATCTTAGTACTAAGATATCGCGTGGCGTCCCGCCCCGCGACCGCACCACGGAGCCCCCCATGTCATTGCGTCCCGTCAATCGCATCATCAGCGCCCGCCCTACTATGGAAGGGGCCGGCGTCCGGCTGCACCGCGCCTTCGGGTTCGGCGAGACCACCGAGTTTGATCCGTTCCTGTTGTTCGACGATTTTCGCGGCGACACGCCGACGGATTACCAAGCCGGCTTTCCGTGGCACCCGCATCGCGGCATCGAGACCATCACGTACGTGCTGGCCGGCACGGTGGAGCATGCCGATTCGCTCGGCAACAAGGGTCTGCTTGGCGCGGGCGACGTGCAGTGGATGACGGCCGGCTCGGGGATCATGCACCACGAGATGCCGCAGGGTGATCCGGCTGGGCGCATGCACGGGTTCCAGCTCTGGGCCAACCTGCCGGCGCATCTCAAGATGACGAGGCCTCGCTATCAGGACATCCAGGCCAAGGACATTCCTTCGATCATTGATGACGATGGCACGGCGGCGCGCGTGATCGTCGGCGACTTCTGGGGGAAGAGCGGCCCGGTTGAGGGGATCGCGGCCGACCCGAGCTACGTGGACATCTCCGTGCCGCCGGGCAAGAAGAAGCGCATCAAGATTGACACGCGGCGCAACGCGTTCGCGTACGTCTTTGCCGGCAGCGGCACATTCCGCGACGCCTCCGAGCCGTTTGGCGTGCTGACCGAGAAGGCCGACGACAGCATCGTGCGCGAGTCGACGGGCAACCGCTCGCTCGTCGTCTTCGGCAACGGCGACGAGATCGTCGTTCAGGCCGGCGACGAGGGGATTCGCTTCCTGCTCGCGTCGGGGCAGCCGTTTGAGGAACCGGTGGCGTGGTATGGGCCGATTGTGATGAACACCAAGGAAGAAGTGCACCAAGCCATCACCGACCTGCGGCAGGGGACGTTCATTAGGAAAAGCGCGTAGGGGGGCGCGAAGCGCGCCGCTAGAAACACGAAGGCCGCCCTTGCGGGCGGCCTTCGCATGTGATCGTCAATCGGCATCCACAATCGCGATCCGGAATTGCAATCCGGATTCCATATCCTCAGTCGCCGTTACTGCACCGCATTGATCATGTCGAAGATCGGGAGGTAGCAGGCGACGACCATGCCGCCGACGACCACGCCGAGGAACACAATCATGATTGGTTCCATCGCCGCAAGCAGCGCACCGACCGCCGCGTCCACTTCTTCATCATAAAAGTCGGCGATCTTGCTGAGCATTTCGTCCAGGCCGCCGGTCTGCTCGCCGACCGCGATCATCGAGATCACCATCGGCGGGAAGACGTTGCTCTTGGCGAGCGGCGCGGAGATGGTGTCGCCGCCGGCGATGGACGTCCGCGACTGCATGATCGCGTCCTGGATGACGCGGTTGCCCGCCGTCTTGGCCGTGATCTCGAGGCCGTCGAGAATAGACACGCCCGAGCTGATCAGCGTGCCAAGCGTGCGCGTGAAGCGCGACACCGCCGACTTGCGGATGACGTCGCCGAGCACGGGCATCTTCAGCATGAGCTTGTCGAGCGCCAGCCGGCCGCTGGATGTGGCGTAATACCGCTGGGTGCCGGTGTACGCGCCGAATCCGGCACCGCCGATCAGCCACCAGTAGCCCTTGAGGATGTTCGACATCCCGATCACGATGCGCGTCGGGAGCGGCAGGGCGAGGCCGACGCTCGCGAACATCCCCTGGAAGACGGGGATCACGAAGATGAGCAGCACCACCACGGCGATGACCGCAACGCTCATGATGACGCCAGGGTAGATCATCGCGCCCTTCACCTTGCGCACGAGGGCGTCGTTCTTTTCCATGAACGTCGCCAAGCGCATGAGAATGGTGTCGAGAATGCCGCCGGCCTCTCCCGCGGCCACCATGTTCACGTACAGGTCGCTGAACGCCTTCGGATGCTTGGCCAGCGCGTCGGCGACGGTGTGGCCGGACTCGACGTCGAACACGACCTGCCGCGTCACCGCCGAGAGCGCCTTGTTCTCCGTCTGCTTGCTGAGGATGTCGAGCGCCTGCACGAGCGGCAGGCCCGAGTTGATCATCGTGGAGAACTGGCGGGTGAAGATCACGATGTCGCGCATCGCGATCGAGCCGCTTGTCTTCTGCTTCGCCTTTGCCTGCTCCTCGACCTTGACGACGTTCATGCGCTTCTGGCGCAATTGCGTCATCACGTCGTCTTTGGTCGCGGCTTCGAGGGTGCCGGTCTTCAGGTCACCCTTGGCATCGCGTGCGGTATACTGGAAGGACGGCATGGGCGACCGGTTAGCGGATCGAGAGAGAAAAGGCCCTACTCAAGGACGGCCGAGCCGTTACCGGCGCAACCCGCCGGCGGCCGACGCCCCGGGCTTGCCTGACGCCGCCTTCGGATCGGCGTCGCCCTCGACCGGGCTCTTGCCGATGAGGCGCAGGAACTCGTTCGGGTCGCTCGAGACCCGAATGCACTCTTCCTCCGATACGTCGCGCGCCATGTACAGTTGATACAGCGCGTCGTTCATCGTTTGCATGCCGAACTTCTTGCCCGACTGCATGGACGAGTAGATCTGGTGGATCTTGTCGTCGCGGATCATCGCGCGAATGGCCGGCGTGACGACGAGGATCTCGGCCGCCATCGCCCGCCCCTTGCCGCTCTTCTTGGGTAGCAGCGTCTGCGTGATGATGCCCTCCAGCACGAACGAGAGCTGCGCACGCACCTGCGCCTGCTGGTGGCTAGGAAAGACGTCGATGATGCGGTTGATCGCCTCGGCCGCCGAGTTGGTGTGCAGCGTGGCGAACGCGAGGTGGCCCGTCTCGGCGATGGTGAGCGCCGCCGCGATGGTCTCGAGGTCGCGCATTTCGCCGATGAGGATGACGTCGGGATCCTGGCGCAGGGCGTACTTGAGCGAGTTCTGGAACGACTTGGTGTCGGTGCCGACCTCGCGCTGATTGACGATGCACCCCTGGTGGCGGTGGATGAACTCGATCGGGTCTTCCACCGTGATGATGTGGCCGTGCCGCTCACGGTTGATCTTGTCGATCATCGCGGCGAGCGTGGTGGACTTGCCCGAGCCCGTCGGCCCCGTGACGAGCACCAGGCCGCGCGGCTTCTCCGCCATACGGGCGATGACCGGCGGGAGGTGGAGGTCGTCGAACGTCTTGATCGAGAACGGGATCTGCCGCATCACGATCGAGACGCAGCCGCGCTGCTTGAAGACGTTGCCGCGGAAGCGCGCCAGATTCTGGATGCCGAACGAGAAGTCGAGCTCGTCCTCCATCTCGAAGCGCTTCTTCTGGTTCTCGGTGAGCACCGAGTAGGCGAGCTGCAGCGTGTCCTTGGGGTTGAGCACATACTCGATGCGCGAGTTCGTGATCTCGCCGTCAATGCGCATCTTGGCGCGCTCGCCGGCCGTGATGTGCAGGTCGGACGCGCCGCGCTCGATCATCTCTTCGAGGAGGACGCGAAGGTTGACTCCCTGCTGCTGCGGCGCCGCGCTCGGCGCGGCGGTGGGGGGTGCACCAGTCATGAACGGATCCAGGTCATTGGGTTTGAGCGCCGCGCGCCGTGCGTCAGGCGCTCGTTTCGCGGAGCACTTGTTCGAGCGGGACCACGCCCTTCAGGGCCTTCAGCCAGCCGTCCATGCGGAGCGTGAGCATGCCGTCCTCGATGCCCCCTTCCTTGATCTCGGCGGCACCGACGTTCTGCAGGATGAGGCGCCGCAGGCGCGGCGTCATGAACATCACTTCGTACAGTCCCTGGCGCCCCTTGAGGCCGTTGCCACCGCAGGCGTCACAGCCTTTCCCCTTCCAGAGCGGCACGTCGGCGATCTTGGTGTCGAGGGTGACGTTCGCGACAAGCGGCGCCGCTTCCTTGGACGCGCGTGATACGGCGTCGCGCAGCGCCTCTTCAGTGAAACGCAGCTCGCGGTAGGTCGTATTCCGCGTGATCTTGGCGGTCGAGAGCTCCTCATCGGTGATCATGTACTTCTCTTTGCATTGCCCGCAGATGCGGCGGACGAGGCGCTGCGCGAGGATCAGGTTGAGCGCCGAGCTGACGTTGAACGGCTCGAGCCCCATGTCGAGCAGGCGCGTCACCGTTTCCGGCGCCGAGTTCGTGTGCAGCGTCGAGAGCACGAGGTGGCCGGTGAGCGCGGCCTTGATGGCGATGCCGCCCGTCTCGAGGTCGCGGATCTCGCCCACCATGATGATGTTCGGGTCCTGCCGAAGGAACGCCTTCAGCGCCGCGGCGAAGGTCATCCCGATCTCGTTGCGCACGAGCACCTGGTTGATGCCGAAGATGTTGTACTCCACCGGGTCTTCGGCCGTCATGATGTTCGTGTCGATGCTGTTCACCTTCGACAGCGCCGAGTACAGCGTGGTCGTCTTGCCCGAGCCCGTCGGGCCCGTCACCAACACCATGCCGTACGGGTTGCTCACCGCCTCCATCAGCTCGCGCTCGGCACGCGGCTCGATGCCAAACTTCTCGAGGTCGAGCGTCAGGTTGCCCTTGTCGAGAATGCGGAGCACGACCTTTTCGCCAAAGATCGTGGGCAAGGTCGAGACGCGGTAGTCAATGACCTTCTTGCCCATCTTCAGCTTGATGCGCCCGTCCTGCGGGACGCGCCGCTCGGCGATGTTGAGCGCCGACATGATCTTGAAGCGCGAGATGAGCGCCGCCTGCATCTTCTTGGGCGGCTTCATGATCTCCATGAGCGCGCCGTCAATGCGGTAGCGCACGCGCAGCTCGTGCTCGAAGCACTCGAAATGGATGTCCGAGGCGCCCCGCTTCACCGCGTCGGTGAGAATGGCGTTGAGTAGCTTCACGACGGGCGCGTCGTCAACGAGCTGCGCCTGCCCGGCGGCCGCGTCGTCGTCCTGGTCCTCCACGACCTCGACGTCGGCTTCGGCGTCAAGCCCCTCGATTTCCTCGAGGAGCGCTCCCATCTGGACGTCGCTTGACTCGTAGTTCTTCTCGATCGCGTTCTTGAGTGTGAACTCGCCCGCGATCACGGGGAAGATGTCGTACCGCGTGATGAACTTGAGGTCGTCCACGACCCCCATGTTCGTGGGGTCGGCCATCGCGACGGTGAGCGTGCGCCCGTCGCGCTTGAGCGGCAGCACGAGGTGCTTCACCGCGACGTCGGCGGGGATGAGCTTCACGATCTTCGGATCCACCTCGAACTTCGAGAGGTCCACGGCCGGCATCTTGTGCTGCCTCGCCAGTACCTTCGTGATCTCGAGTTCGGGGACGAAGCCGAGCTTGACGAGGTTGTAGCCGACGCGCGTGCCGCTCTGCTTCTGCTCGGCAAGCGCCTTCTCCAATTGCTCCTTCGTGATGAGCCCCTCCTTGAGGAGGAGATCACCGAGGCGTTCAGAGCCGGATGAGGCGGGAGTGGCCATAGCCGAGAGGCAGATGGGAGACGGGAGACAGGCGACAGGAGACCGCGTCCCGAGGGGACTCGGCCTGCCTCTAATGAGTGAAAGTCGTCCCCGGACTGGGGGGTGTCAAGGCGCCGCAGGGCGCCGGCTTGCCTTGCTCTTTGCGGTCGGGACGCCCTCGCGAGGAATCCCGGAAAAGGCAACGCGTTCGCGCAACCCCTTCGTGAGGGCGGGACCTATGCCTCGCACGCGCTGCAGTCCTTCGAGCGACCCGAACGCGCCGAACGAGTCGCGGTTGGCGACAATGCGCGCCGCGAGCGCAGGGCCAATCCGCGGCAGCGACTCGATCGCGGCGGCGGGGGCGAGGTCGAGATCGATACGGCTGACGGTAGACGGTAGAGGGTAGACGGTAAGTTGCGTCGGAGCCGGCAGCGGCGCTGCAACCGCCGGCTTTCGCCGCTTGGCCGCCTTGTCGGAGTTGCGCTTGCGAAGCGCGGCGCGGCCGGCCTCACGGCTCGGAGAACTCGCGACGGCCGAGTCGACGCGGGCGATTTGCGCCGCGAGATCGCTGGGCGATCCGGCCAGCACGTGTTCGCCGCCGCGCGCCGCGCGCCACGCGTTCACGCCAACCCCCAGCGCGGCAACAGCGGCAAAGAAGAGGAGCGCCTGTCGTTCAGCTGGCGTCGGCATGCCGCATGTTGACGTGCGCGCCTCGCCGTCCCGTCACCGCGGCATTGCGCGCCGCGGCGTTCGCACGCAGAACCCGGCTGCCTACCGCAGCAACGCCAGCGCCACATCGCCGACGATCTTCAGCGACGCCGCCGAGATCTTGTCCATCGTGTCCTGGCGGGAATGGTGGTACGAGTTTCCCGGTCCGTAGTCGAGGTCAATCACGTCAATCACCTTGAGCCCGACGCTGAGCAGCGGGATGTGATCGTCCGTGATCTGCTGCTCAGCCCGCGTGACGAACACCGAGCCGCGGCCCATTTCTTCCGCCTTCGACCAGACGCGCTGTACAACGTCCGGCGCCATTTGCACCGAGTTGATTTCCTGTGGAATGCGCAGGTCGGCGTCGCCGATCATATCGAAGAGGATGCCGAAGACGGGCTTGTAGCCAGACTCCGGCAGGTGCGACGCGAAGTAGGTCGAGCCGAGTAGCACGTCTACCAACGGCGGCCCGAACTCGCCGTAGTCCTCGCCGTCCACGAAGAGTAGGTCCACGCCGAAGGCCGACGGCTTCTTCTGCAGTGCGTCCGCGAGCGCCACGAACAGCCCGACGCCCGATGCGCCGTCGTTGGCTCCGTCGATCGGCAGGAGTTGGTCGGCCGGATCAGGTTCCATGTCGGCGGTCGGGCGTGTGTCCCAGTGCGTGAGATAGAGCACGCGGTTTCGTGCCTGCGGATTGAAACGCGCGAGGATGTTGCGCAGCGGGAGCTTCCGAGCGCTCTGCGCGGTGTGCATCCACGTCTGCTCCACGACCGTGGCGCCACGCGCCTTCATCTGCGCGACGATCCAGTCGCCGGCCTTGCGGTGCGCGCCGGATCCTGGCACACGCGGTCCAAATGCCACCTGCGCCGCCGCATACTTGAGCGCCGCGTCGCCATCGAATTCGGTGGTGACGATGGGACGCACGGGGGGCGCGTCGGGCTTCCGTGCGCAGGCGGTGAGCATTGCGCTGAGGGCGAGCGCGAGAGCCACGCCACTGAGCCCTCGTTTGAGCTCCCGGCGATCTGCCATCTCCGATCTCCCATCTCCCATCCGTCGTCTGCCGTCCATCATCTGATCTCTCCCGCAAAGAACGACACCTGCAACACCGCCGTGAAGACGATCTGCGAGAAGCGCCGGTTCAGGTTGTTATCAAAGGTGACGATGCGCGCCCCAGTGAGCGAGAACGTCAGGTTCTCGGCGACGTCGGCATCGGCGTTCACGTTGATCGCCTGGCGTCCGTTGTCGGCGAGGCGGCTCCGCTTGCCGGAGGCGTTCTGGTTCTGCACCCACGACTGCGCGCTGCTCGCCTGGTAGCTCAACCGCGTGCGGAGATCGTTCTTGAGTTTCCACCGGGACGGCAGCTTCACGGCGCGCGACAGGTCGGCGTTGAGGTCGCGCGAGCGCGACTCGGTGATGCTGCCGGGCACGGAGTCAATGCGGTGGGTGCCGCCCAGCCCGAACGACGTCAAGAGGCCCGTGCCGACGTTCCACGTGACGCTGCCATTCACGGGGTAGCTCGTCACGCGGCTCACGCGCACATCGGCGGCGGCGCCGGCGATCTCGCTGGGCACGACGCTCGACTGCCGCGTGTTCAAGTAGCGCACGCTGCCGCCGATGCTCGTGATGAACCGGCTGACCAGCTGCGGCCGCAGCGTGAGGCGAAGCGTGAGGTCGGGGAGCGTGAGCTGCTCGCCGTCAATCACGGTCTGCGTGTTGTCGAAGCGTCGCGTCCAGTTGCGCGAGTTGACGCGCTGCATGCGCGTGGCAAGCGCCATGCCGAGCGGCAGGCGGATCCCCGTGCTGAGCGAAACCTGCGCATTGCTCCCCGCGCTCGTCGCATTGAGCCCGTTCTGCGCGCGGAAGTGGTCAATGCCGCCCCATCCGAGCTGGTATCCAAGCCCCGGCGTGAACGGCGCCCCGTCGAACGCCGAAACGAGCGACCGGCTCGCCTGGATGTCGAGCGGTTGCAGCGCCTGCACCAGCATTGGTGTGACCAGCGAGTCGTGGAAGTAGACGCGGAGTGCCGACGGCAGGTCAATGCTGGCGCCAAGCGCGATGGTCTGCGTGTTGTTGACGCGACGCGGCAGATGGTAGCCGCCGGTGGTGTCGGCGTCGCGCACGAGGGTGCGCGAGTTGGGGTCGCGCTGCATCGAGTATGCGCTGGTGAGGTCAATCCGCGGACGCATCCAGAACGCGATGGTCGGCGTAAAGCCGATCGCGGCGTTCATCTGCCGCTCGCGCTCGAGGCCGACGTCCATCCCGAACAGGCGGCTACGCTCGCTCGTGGCGACGATCGCGGTCGGCGAGGAATCGCCGTACTGCCGCAGGTCGCGCAGCGACGTGAAATCCCAGCGCGCGCGGAGCGCGTCGAATGGCTGGAGCTCCACACCGGCGGCGTTGCGCCACACATGCGTCTGCCCGGTGACGAGGCGGCCGGTGTCGGCGAGCGATTCGGCGGGTTTGAGGAACGCCATGCGGCGATCCGTGGCGCGCGCGACTGCACTGCTCAGGCGCACACTCGACGGGTTGAGGCGCAGCTGCGCGTTGCGCAGCGCTTGCACCCACTCGGTGTTCTGCAGCCAGAGCGGGAACACGCCAACGACGTTATCCACCCACTGCGGCATCGGTCGCAGCTTGGCCTGCGAGGCAAGGTTGTAGTCCACGGCCGCGTTGAAGTTGCTGCTCTTGCCGTCCTGGTATTCGCTGCGCGCGCTGGCCGCGCCGTAGTTGGCGGAGGCGCCGAGGTTGTTCACGATCGCGGCCAGCCATCCTTCGCGCAGGGGCGCGGTGCGGCGCAGCGACATGCCCACGTTCGTCGCGCCGCTGCGCGGCGTGCGCAGTCCGCGGATACCGTCGCCACGCAGGTCGGAGCGCGACACGTACAGCGGATTGTTCGCCCCGGCTGAGTGATTGACCGTGAGCGGGATGGCGTAGCCGAGCCCCGCCGGAAGCAGCTTGTCGAGACGCAGCGACGTGCCGATGTCGAACTGGTTGTCCGACACGTACGACGGCGTCTCGTTGAGCTGGCGGAAGTTGGCGTCGCGGTGGCTGAATCCGGCGCGGAAGGTGCCGATGTCGCCCGCCGTCACGTTGAGCCCCACTTGCGCCGCGTAACCCGGCGTGTTGTCCACGCGCGTGAGGCGCATGTCATCCACCCACAGCTCGAGCGTGTCGCCCGGCATGATGCGTGACGGGCTCTTGCCCCCCGAGTCCACGCGTATCATGCCGACCGCGAGGTCCTGCACGGCGGCGAGGTTCGGCGCGCTGATGTTCGGGTCCACCGTGTACACCATGTACCCGTCGGCGCAGGCCGCATAACGGTGCACGCTCACGCCCGTCGGGAGTCCGCTGCGTGCGATCAGTACGGAGTCCGCGCCGTGGCACGCGAGCGAGTCAGGACTGTTCTGCAGGAACGCGTTCTGCAACTGCGCGCGCAGGGCGAAGAACTTATCGAAGTCCACGCGCACCTCGGGGAGCCAGGCTGCCGGCCCTGTGCCAGCGCTCACCGGCGTGCGGTAGAGATAGAAGTTGTCGGCGTCGCGCCCGAGCCGGACGAAGAAGTTCACCTCACCGTCCTGCCCCCAGCCGTTGCCGCGCCCGCGCGCCCATACGCGCAGTTCGCGGTACTGCATGAAGTTCCGGCTCCCCTCGGCGAATCGCTGGTACGCCTCGGCGCGCTGGAACGGCCCAAGCTGCTGCGCCGTGACGCGCATCGAGCGCTCGTTGATCTGGACGCGCTGGTTTTCGAGACCGGTGATGATCTGATCGGGCGCGTCGCTGACGCCCGGCGGCGAGTCGTAGATCAGGCCGCTCGTCGAGTCGCGGTCCATCGTGCCGATGGTCGAGGCCTGCACGGCGCCGAGTCCGGCGCGGTCGCCGGCGATGCCGGTGAGGGTGCGGTCCGCCCGCTTGAGCCACGACGCGCCGGTCAGGCGGAACTGCGCGAGGGGAAGCTGCGTGAATGCGTCGTCGCGCGCGCCGGCGCCGCTGATCATCGTCAGTCGCAGGGCGCGGACGCGGCGGATGGCGGGCCCGCCGGCGATGGTGTCGAAGGGTGCGTTGAACGGCAGCCGGAAGAGCACCCAGCACAGCGTGTTGCTCTCGGCTGCGCCGCCAGAGCTGTCCACCTGAGTGACTTCGCAGTTGCCGACGCGCGTGTAGGCCTTTGAGTCCGCCAGATCCACGACGTAGCGCAGCAGCCGCTCGCTCTCCCGCTGCGACGAGACGAAGTTGAGCGTGTTGTCGAGGTCAATGTCGTGCTCGTCGAGCCGGCCGTTGCGCACCGTGCAATTGGTCTTTGCGTCGCCGAGGCGGTTGAGCTTCACGTCACCTCGCTGGCACATGGCGTAGTTGCTCAGCACTCCCGAAGAATCTGGCGACGTAAATGGAAGGCTCGGCACCACGTCACCTGGGAGACCTTTGTCGTCTCGCTCCTGGTTGAATGAGCGCGAGAACGCGTCGCGTTCGGAGTGCAGCGAGTCGAGCCCGACGATGGTGCGGCCCGAGTAGAGCGTGTCGGTCGTCGCGCCGTTGCGTGAGACAACGAGGCGTGTGGGAGCAAGGGCGACGGCGTTCTCGGACATGTCGCCGAAATCGAAAACCAGCGTGGGATTGCGCTGACGGTGTGCGGCTGCGGTGTCAATAAGCGTCCAGAATTGGATGTTCTCGATGCGCGACAGGTCGGTGCCTGACGCGTTGAGCACGGTGCGGACCGACCGCCAGCGCCGCCCGAGGGTGGTGTTGTTCACCTGCCACTGGTACTTCTTCGTCGCGTCGTTGTACGCGCCGCCCACGCTGAGCGGATAGAGCGTGAGCCAGAGCATCTGCTCGGGCTGCTGCAGTCCCGAGCCGATGATGTTCACCAGCGGGTCAATCTGCTGAAGCGTGAACGTGACGGTTTGGCCCGCGGCGCTGAGGCCGTTGTTCTGCCACGCGATCGTGGCGGCGCGCGAGAGGTCAAGCGACGATGCGCCACCGATCCGCGACGGCAGGAGCTTGCCGAGCGCGGGCTGGCTACTGTTCAGCCACGCCGGGTCCGAGAGGTTTACGAGTGTTCCACCCTCCCCCTCGAAGCTCTCGAGGTACGCCTGCCCCGCACTGTTCGCCTGCGGGCGGCTCGTCGCCACCTCGGCGTCGAGGTGCACGCGCGACGGCGCCGTGGTGTGCACGAATGGGAGACGCTGAAGGGCGCGGGTCAGCGGGTCGGCGTCGAAGTCGAAGGTGCCACTGATCCCGGCGATGAGCGACGACTGCGGTTCGTAGCCGAGCGGCGGGCGCGTGAACGTGGTCCGCTGGCTCTGCGCGATGGCCATCACGTTGATCTCGCCCACGTCGAGCGGGAACTGCGACGCGAAGCCGAGGATGCTCTTCGGCGCGGCGGCGAAGAGCGGATTCTCCTCGTAGCGCACCGACACCTGCCGCGCACTGGGGAAGAGCGTGTCGGGGCGCAGGAACGTGACGCGGCCGAGGTCGTAATCCACCTTGTAGTCGAGGTCGCGCTGCAGCACGCGGCCGTCAAGCGTCAGGCGCTCCGAATTCGGCCGCACCTGCACGGCGCCGAGCGCGAGCGTGCCCGCGTCGCCGCCTCCTTCTGCGTCATACCGCAGGCGGATGCGGTACGTGGACTGCGGATGCTGGATGGAGTAGAGGTACTCGCCCGGCGTCGTGTAGATCGCCTCGCTCGACGGGTTGCCGGCGGGCTGCGCGAGGCCTGTGCGCGAGAACGGCCGCAGCGACGGGAAGACGAGGAAGTGATCGCGCAGGATCTTCGTGCCGGCCGCGCCGCCCACGGTGTAGTTCGGATCGCCCGTACGCGGGAAGAGGCGGTTGTCGATGTCGAAGGTCGCGCTGTTCCCCGACTGCGCGAGCCCGAAGAGCTGCAGCCACGTATCGGCCGTGCCGGCGGCCGGCTTTTCCTGGTCGCCCGACGCGCCGGTTACGATGCGCGCGGTCACCGTGTTGCGACGCACGTCCTCGCCACCGACGCGGTAGATCGCACGGATCTCGCGCTCGAACGCCGCGTCGGTCGGACGCACCGTCGGATCCCACAGCAGGTTCGCGTACTGGTCGCCGTCGGTGTACTCGAAGTCGGGCGTGCCGCCGGTGGCGGCGATGGTCGTGTCGCGTCCGTTGAGGCGCACCGTGTACGCCACGACGAGGCGCTCATTGTTGAGGTTGAGCGGGCGCACGAGTGCGACCCAGAGCAGCGACGGGTCGGTGTAGAAGTCGACGTTCTCGCGCAGCAGCTCGTATACCTGGCCGCGCCGCGACGCGGGATCGCCGATCAGCTTGAACTGCGGGCCGTTCGGGTTGGGCGGCTGGCCGCCGATGAGCAGGCGGTAGAGGTAGATGCGCGACGGCCGCACCGAATCTGGAAGCGACGCGGCGAGCCGCTGCAGCTGCGTCCCGTTGAGCAGGTCAATGTTCGGGAAGTCGGTGAAGCGGTGTGGGTCCACGGTGAAGAAGAAGCGCCGCGGCTCGACCTGATAGTCCTCGATCTCGCGGTCCACCGACTGCACGGTGCGATCGCCGACCGTGAATACGCGGTCCTTGCTGACATTGCCCTTCTGCTGCGCCACGATGGTCCGGAATCGCATCGGCCCGATCTGGCCGATGGCCTGCAGGCCGTAGTTGCCGCTGGGGATGCCACCGGTGATGAAGCGGCTCGCGGGGGGCTGGAACGTGACGTTGCCGACCTCGAGCTTCTGAATCAGCTCGTCGCTCTTGCCCTGGTAGTAGACCTGGATGTTGTTCGACGCGTCGAACTCGCGCTTGCTGTCGTAGTCCACGTTGAGGTGGACGCGGTCGGCGACGACGCCGCCCGTGCGCACATCGAACTGGAAATCGAAGATCGGTTGGAACGTCCCCTTGCAGCCGACGCTGAAGAACTGGCTGCTGATGCAACGCTCGTTCTTCGTGCGGTTCACGCGGCTCTCGAGCCGTCCATTGAGGGCGAGGCCGAGGTCGGCGTACTGGCCGAAGAGGTCGGCGGCCTGCGCTCGCAGCGACGAGTCTTTCGCCGCGATGATCCGCGGCGCGGCCGCGGCGCCGCCGGGGAGGCCCGGGGCGGCGCGCAGCGCGGCTTGGATGGACGTGCGCCACTGCGCCTCAATCGTGCGCTGCGCGCGCACATGCGCGGCTGCGGCCGCGCGACGACCCACCTCCTCGGGCGTCAGCCGCTCGCGCGAGAGGCTGCCCCCCGGGGCAAGCGCGGGCGGGCGCACGAACGTCAAATGGAACGGCGTCAGAACGGACGGCTCGCCACGCGCCGGCGGTGCACCCTGAGACTGGGCCGCCAGCGGCAACGCCATCGAGCAGGCGGCGAGGAAGCAGAGAGCGCGCACCAAATGAGGCAGATCGGGGTAGCAGGGACGGCACCACGTGACACGCAGCACCACGGACCGCGACGGCTGCGGGGGTCGCGGGGGCCGCGCATCCATAGACCTTGCTTCTGAGCGGTCGGCGAGTGGAATATACGGACGGTCCGACACCCTACAACCCTCGGCGTCACCGGCAGTTCTGCCCTTCCCACGCCCCAGGGCCGATCCGTTGAAGATCACCTCCAAGTACATCCTGAGGGAGCACGTCGGCCCGCTCGTGTTCGCGCTCTCCGCGCTCACGTCGCTG
Source organism: Gemmatimonadota bacterium (assembly GCA_023249305.1). GTDB lineage: Bacteria > Gemmatimonadota > Gemmatimonadetes > Gemmatimonadales > Gemmatimonadaceae > PNKL01. Next base: position 42,647 of record JAHFCU010000008.1, on the reverse strand, counting down.
CTGCTGCTCAACTACATCGCCAAGAAGTTCGGCGACCTCGTCGGCAAGGGGCTCCCGGCGCGGGCGATTATTGAGTTCTTCGCGCTCTCGATTCCGTTCACGGTCGCGATGACGCTGCCGATGGCCATCCTCGTGGCCACGCTGCACGCCTTCAGCCGGCTCGCGTCGGAGAACGAGATCACGGCGTACAAGGCGAGCGGCGTGTCCATGCACCGCCTGGTCGCCCCAGTGCTCGTCGCCGCGCTCGGCTTCACGCTCCTGATGGTCTGGTTCAACGACCAGGTGCTGCCGCGCGCCAACCACCGTCTCGCGACGCTGACCACCGACATCTCGCGCAAGAAGCCGACGGTTGCGTTCAAGGAGCAGATCATCAACGAGGTGTCGCCGAACCGGCTGTACCTGCGCGCCGGACGCATTGACCGCGCGACGAGCATGATGCGGGAAGTCACGATCTACGATCTCTCACTGCCGCAGAAGCGCCGCACCATTCACGCCGACAGCGGGCTGCTGGAACTGTCGTCCGATCAGGTGGACCTGCTGCTGACGCTGCACAGCGGCTCGATGACGGAGGTCTCGGTGGTGGAGCCGACGCGGCTCCAGCGCAATTTCTTCCGCACCGACTTCATCAAGGTGCGCGGCGTCGGCAACCAGTTTGAAAGCGAGTCTCCCGATAGCCTCTACAAGAGCGACCGCGAGATGACCATTTGCGAGCTGAACGACCGCGTGGTCCGCGCGGGACGCACGCGCGACAGCGTGTGGCAAATCATGTGGAAGTACGACCGCAAGCTGGCGCGCACGATGCAGCCGGACGTGCTGCGCCCGGGACTCGGCGCAGCCTATTGCAAGCTGATGGCGACGCTCCACATCAAGACCGCCGCGGCGGCGATGCTACCGCAGGACAAAGCGAAGCGACCGACGGCGCCGCCGCGTGGACCGCCGGCCATCGCGCCCATTACACAGGATCCCGTGCCACCGCAGCGCCATCGCGCAAGCTTGCCGCCGTCCGCAGGCCTCATCGCCGAAGGGGACACCGCAACGTCGGCCTCGCGCACGCTGATCGCCGAGAGCACCAAGCTCGAGTTCCTGAATGCGGCGAACATCGTGGACAGCCACTCGGTGGAGATCGAGAAGAAGTTCGCCATCGCCGTCGCCTGCTTCGTGTTCGTCCTGCTCGGCGCGCCCATCGCGCTGCGCTTTCCGCGCGGCGGCGTCGGCATGACGATCGGCGTGTCGCTCGCCGTCTTCGGGCTCTACTACGTGGGACTGATCGTCGGCGAGACGATGGCCGACCGCGATTTCCTGACGCCGTTCTGGGGGATGTGGGCACCGAACTTCATCCTCGGCAGCATCGGGCTCGCGCTAACCGTGCGCCTTGGCCGCGAGGGGACGACGAACCGCGGCAGTGAAACGACCGAACTTCTATACCGGGCGCGGCGACGGGTGCTAAGACTCGTGCGGCGGCGGCGCTGATGCGGATGCTCAAGCCGCTGGATCGCTACGTCTTCGCCGAGTGGCTGAAGATCTTCGCCGGCACGGCGCTGGGTTTTCCGGTGCTGGTCATCGTCCTCGACCTCACGGAAAAGCTCGACAAGTACTTGAACCGCAACCTGTCACCGCAGAGCATCGCGCTCGCCTACCTGTATGGCGTGCCGGACACGATGTTCCTCGTCCTCCCGGCGTCGGTGCTGTTCGCCACGGTCTTCTCGGTAGGCAGTTTCACGCGCCACTCGGAGATCACGGCCGCCAAGGCGAGCGGGATCAGCTTCTACCGGTTCATCATGCCGATGGCCTTCGGCGCCCTGCTCGCGATGGTGGCGGGACTGGGCATCGGCGCGGTGTCGCCGTACACGAACGCGCGGCGCGTCGAGCTCCTCAAGGAACGGCAGTTCAGCAACCGGTCCTCGCGGTTCAACTTCACGTACGCCGCCGAGGGCGGCCGGGTGTACACGATTGCGGGGGCCGACGTCGAACAGCGCACGCTCAACCAGGTGGTGGTGGAGCGCAAGGGAAAGGACGCGACGTACCCGACCTACTTCGTGAGCGCACGGTCCGGCAAGTATGACCTGCGGCGGAAGCAGTGGATGCTGCAGGCCGGCGTGATGCACATCTTGCCCAGCGACGCGATGAGCATCAGTATCGCGTTCGACTCGCTGCGCGACCGCCGGATGACGGAGGATCCCAAGGCGCTGATGGCCAGCTCGAAAGTGCCGGAGGAGATGACCTTCGCTGAGCTCGGGACGTTCATTGACGCGCTCGAGCGGTCGGGGAGCGACGTGGGGGCGCTCAAGGTGGGGCGCATGCTCAAGATCGCGATTCCCGCGACGTGCCTCATCATCATGCTGTTTGGCGCGCCGCTGGCGACGAGCACGCAGCGCGGCGGCACCGCGTTCGGCGCCGGCATCAGCCTCGTCACGACGGTCGTCTTCCTCATGCTCGTGCAACTCACGCAGGCCATCGGATCGAAGGGGCTCGTGCCGCCGAACCTTGCGGCGTGGCTTCCGGGAATCGTTTTTGGCTCGCTGGGCCTGTTGCTGCTGGCGAGAGTGCGCACCTAGGCGCCCGCGCGACGGCCCGGAACGTGATGCGGGGGGCTGGCCACTTGGCCAGCCCCCCGCATCGTTGGTTCGCGTCGTTCGCTCTAGAAGCTATACCGGAACGACAGCTGCATCCGGTAGTTGGAGGAGAGGTTGTTCGTGTCCCACGCCGTGTACGTCGGGCTGAAGTTCACGATCGGGATGGCATTCGGGCTGTTGGTCGTGCCGGTCGGCAGGGCGTTGCCCGTGTGCACGATCGCCACGGTGGCGCTGCAGATCTGGCCGCAGGTGCTACTCTGGCTCGAGAAGTTCTGCCAGCCCCAACTCTTCTTGATGAAGTTGCCGAGGTTGATGACGTCCCAGCGGACGAGCAGGTTGTTCAGCGCCGGGGCGTGCAGCGCGTCGGACAGGCCGAGCTTGCCGAGGTTCTGGCCGATCGACAGGTCCCACTCGTGCGCGAACGGATTGCGGCACGCGTTCCGCTTGAGGATCGTCCCACGCGCCTCGTTCAGGCACGGGATGCTCTTGATGAACGTCTCGAACGCCGCCGCCGACGCATCGGATGCTGCCTTCGTCGTCGCATTCGTACTGTTGTAGCCGGTGAACAGGATCTCCGTCGGATCGGCGGCGTTCTTCGGCACGTAAATCAGGTCGTTCTGCGTCTGGCCGTCGCCGTTCAAGTCGCCCGTCGTGCCGCCGTTCGTTCCATAGATATAGTCGTACGGCGCGCCGGAGTTGCCGGTGTACGTGAGTGCCACGTCCATGCCCCACGACGAACGCCACGACCCCGTGGCGACGAAGCGGTGCGGCTGGTCGTACTTCGAGCGCGTGACCGTCTTGTCGTCGAGTCGGCCGCTGATGGAACGCTGGTACCGATAGTTCGAACCGGCGGTGGAGCTGGTAACCGCCACCACGTCGAACGACTGCTGGCGCGTGTAGGCGATGGACCCGTCGAAGTTCTTGCTGAAGGCCTTCTGCAGCTGAGCGGTGACGCTCCAGGTGTAGTCGCCTTTGGCATTCGTGAGGTCGAGCACCACGGTGCGCGGCCCCGTGGTCGTCGCAGTGGCGCCCGACGCCGTGAGGATGCCGTAGAGCTGGCGGCCGTGCGCGTCCTTCGCGACCGGGCTTGCTCCCAACGCCAGGTTCCGGTAGAACGCGTTGTTGATCGAGCTCGTCCACAGGCCTTCGATGGTCGCGATCATGCCGTTCTTCATGCGGTGATCAAAGCCGACCGTCGCCTTGAGGTACTTGGGCATCTTGAACGTCGGATCAATGGTGTTCACCGACGCGCCGGATGACGGACCTGAGATCGTCGCTGCCGGCGCCACCGTGCCGTCCGGACGCGTGCCCGCGATGCAGGACGTCGGCGGGCTGGCCGCGGCCGCGGAGCTGAAGGCGGGCGGCAAGAGCGATGAGGTCGTCGAATTGGTGATCGCCGCGCCCGTGCACGACAGCGCCGTGAAGCCGCTGAGGCCCGAGTTGCCGAACGCGTTCGAGAGGTACACGTACGGCGGCGGACCGCTGAACGCGCCGACGCCGCCACGCAACTGGTTCCGCTGGTCGCCGGTCACGTCCCAGTTGAAGCCAAAGCGCGGCGAGATCTGCGCCAGGTGCGGCACGCTGGTTGTCGCGCGGCCGTAGTCCGTCAGCACTTCCTGGTTCAGCGGCGGCACGTTGTCGAACGTCGGCTTGTCGTAGCGAACGCCAAGCGTCAGCAGCATGCGCGACGTCACCTGCCACTTGTCTTCGATGTACGCGGTGTAGTTGAACGTCTTGACCGTCGCGAGACCCTTGTACGGATCGGTCGGCGCCGGCGCGCTGGCCACGTAGCTCTTGGTCTTGCCGTTCGTGAAGTCATCGAGCGTGGCGAATGTCCACGTGCCCATCGAGTTCTGGGCGAAGAGATTGACCCAGCTGTAGCGGGTCATCTTGGCGCCCGCCGTGATGGAGTGCGAGCCGAGCGGAATAGTGAAGTTGTCCGTCAGCTCGACGACCTTCTGGTCGAGCGAGTTGCCCTGCGACGACGCTTCGGTGCCGAAGACGACGTTCGTCGTCTGCGTCGGAACGTCGGTGCGGGCGACACCCTGCACCGTCACCTGCGGGAACTTCACTGGCACCGTGCGGAAGTCTTTGATCGTCGAGACGTTCGCCAGAAACTCGTTGTACGAACCGCGCGGCATGTTGGTGAGCAGCTCGATCACCGAGCTCTTGTTCGTGTTGCTGAGCGCGTACTTGTTCGACGTCAGGTTGAAGTTCGGCGACGAGGACGTGGCGAAGCTCCTGCTGAACGACGTGTAGTCGGCCGAGGCGAAGTTGTGGCGGAGCACCAAGCGGGTGTTCCAGGGCAGATTCGCGTCGAGCCGGACGAAGTAGTTCAGGTTCGGGTTCGTCCGCGGGAGCGCCTCGCCCGAACCGGCGTCGGCCAGCCCGTACTTCTGCGCGGCCAGCTTCACGGCCTCGATGGACGCCAGCGAGATGTACTGGTCCGACGCGCCGATGTACGAGCCGGTCGCCGGGTTGTTCAGGATCTGCTGCTCGCCGCTGAAGAAGAAGAACAGCTTGTCCTTGATGATCGGACCGCCGATGGACACGCTGCCGTGGCGCGTCTTGAACGGATTGTTGACGGGCGCCTTGCGCGTCATGTTCTGGCTGCGGCCGTCTCCGTACAAGCTGCCGTGGTAGTCGTTCGTGCCGCTTCGCGTCACCGCGTTGATGAGCACGCCGCCGAAGCTGCCGTGGCGCACGTCGAACGGCGACAGCATGACCTGGTACTCCTTGACGGCGTCGAGCGGAATCGACTTGGCGTTCGCCGATGCACCCGGCTGGCCGGTCGTACCCAGGCCGAAGAGGTCGCTGGACGCCGCGCCGTCAATCTGAATCGCGTTCTGACGGAGGTTGACGCCGCCGCCGGAGAGGTAGCCGGTGGTCGTCGAGATCTGCGGCACCAGGGAGACGAAGTCCGTGAAGTTGCGGTTGATCGTCGGCAGCCGGCGCAGCGCGGAGTCCGAGATGGCCGCCGTGGTGCCCGCCTTCGACGGCGTGATGACCGCGTTGGAGGACGTGGCCGTGATGGTCACGCCGCTGAGGGTGGTCGCCGCCTGCGAGAGCTTGAAGTCCTCGCGGCGCGCTTCGCCGAGCGCGATCGTGATCGCCTCGCGCGCGACCGGCGAGTAGCCGATGCGGCGGACGACGATCCGGTAGGCGTTGTTCGGCTCGAGGCCATTGAGGCGATAGAGGCCATTGGCGCGCGTCACGGTGCCGGCATTGTAGCCGGTCAGCGCATTGCGCACCTGCACCTGCGCGCCCTCGAGCGGAGCGCCCGCTTCATCCGTGACCGTTCCGGTGAGGGAGCCGGTCGTCATGCCCTGCGCTTGCAACGACGCGATTGGCGCGAGGGCTGCTGCAAGTATTGCCACTGCACGAATCAGCGAGCGGGTCTTCATGTTGAAGGTTCTCGAGAAGGGGTTGGGAGGACCGCCGGAACGCATCTATAAAGGGCCGTATCGAGGAGGCACCCTGCCACGCAACACGACGCGAAACCTGTCCGACCGCGTGTTCGCAGCTTTCACATCATCGCCGCCGCGCCTGCCGCTCTCGGCGGGGACAAGCGTTTAAATTAGAGCGAACAGGCAAGGCGGTCAACGTAGAAAAGTCACCTGTTGGTCACGTGACGCCGCCGCGGTTCCTGGGGTAATTCGGCGCTTGCGTTTGGTTCCTCCCGCTCCTACCCAGTCTTGCGCCCGACCGTCAGGTAGTAGACCGGGACACCCGCGAGCAGCACGCCGAATACCGACGCGGTCATCCACCGGCTTTCAGGGTTCACGAACCCGTTCGCGAGCAGGTAGACCACCGAGACCACGAAGAGCAGCGGCACCACGGGATAACCCGGCACCCGGAACGACGGCGCATACCCGGGACGCCCGCGGAGCCGGAAGATGGACGCCACGGCCAGTGCGTAGAACGGCAGGAAGGCCGTCACGAAGGCGTCGGCTAGCTGCTCGAAACTGCGCAGCAGCACGAACATGGCTCCCAAGCCGGCCGTCAGCGCGATGGCCACCCACGGCGTCTCGAACTTGGGATGCACCTTGGCGACCGCCGGGAAGAACAGCCGGTCGTCTGCCATCGCAAAGAAGATGCGCGGCGTCGTGAAGAGCGACGCGTTGAGCGTGCCGAAGGTCGACAGCATCACGGTGACGGCCACGAAGACCACACCCCCAGGCCCGATGAGCCGCTGTGCCACGTCGGCGGCAACCAGCTTCGACGTCCGGATCTCTTCGATGGGCATCACCGCGAGGTACGCGACATTCGCCATCAAATAGATGGCGATCACGAGCAGGGTGCCGCCAATCAGCGCGCGTGGCAGGATGCGCTGAGGATCGCGTACCTCGCCCGCCGCATAGCTGAGGTCGGCCCAGCCGTCGAACGCCCAGAGCGTGGAGACGAGCGCGAGTCCGAAGGCCGTGGTTGTGAAGCTCCCCGACGGCAGCGCGGGCGTGAAATGCCCGCCGCTCTGCGGCAGCCCGATGGCGAGCGCGATGATCACAATGAAAACGAGCCCGCCGTACTTGGCGAGCACGGTGAGGTTGATGAGCGCCGTACCCAGTCGGACGCCCATGATGTTGAACGTCCCAGTCGCCAGAATGGCGAGCGCCGCGCCGAGCCGCACCTGCAGCATGTGCTCGGGGGCGACAGGATCAATGCCGATCACCCGGTGGAAGTACTCGCTGAACGTGATGGCAATCGCTCCCAGTGACGCGGCGCGAATCATCACCAACTGACCCCAGCCGAGCAGGAACGCTGCCAGCCGTCCCCATCCGTCGCGGACAAACACGTAAATGCCGCCGGTCTGCGGCAGCGCGCTGGCCACCTCGGCGAGTGTCAGCGCCCCGCAGAGTGCGAAGATGCCGCCCACCACCCACACCGACAGCATGGGTAGCGGGCCGGGCAGCTTGTCGGCGATGCCGGCCGGCGACCGGAAGATGCCAGAGCCGATGGTCGAGCCGATGACGACCGCGATGGCGGTCCAGAGCCCGAGGCGACGCTGGAGCGTGGGGGCCGGCGAAGTGGCGGGGGGCGTGGTCGCGTGCATCGCGCTAGTGTAGCGGTCGCCGCGCGCCAGCGCGAGAGGGCAATGCACAGAGGAAGGGCCGCGTCTGTTGAATTGAAGGGTCAGGGGGGCGATTCTTCTCCTGCGCGCCATGCGTCATGGCCCACTCATTCCCCGCTCCACTCGTGTCGCTTCCTCTGATTCCCATCTTCTGGCTGGCCGTCGCGCTCGTGGCCGTCAGCCAAGTGATGATCCTGCGCTCGACGATGCGGGCCATTCGCGCCGCCGCGTCGGACCGGGCGCGGCGCGGCATCGAATGGGCGTACGCCATCGTCCCCGCCGTGGCGCTGGTAGTGGTGCTTGCGGCGACGTGGCACGCGACGCGCGATTACGCAGTCCGCGCCGACCTCAAGGCGCGGGCGAACCAGACGAGCACACCGTGAGCGCAGCATGAGCGCGCCGGCCGCTGCGGTGGGTCGCGAGCCGTCCGTGGCGCGCGACCTGATTGCGCTCACCAAGCCGCGCATCATCTCGCTGCTGCTGCTCACGACGCTCGCGCCGATGTTCGTCGCGGGCTCGCCGTCGTGGGCGACGATCCTCTGGACGGGGATCGGCGGATACCTGATGGCGGGCGGCGCGAACGCAGTCAACATGTACCTCGACCGCGACATTGACCACATGATGGCGCGCACCAAGCTGCGGCCCATCCCGAGCGGCCGGCTCTCGGCGCGCGCCGTGCTCGCGTTCGGCATCGCCATCGCGACCGCTGCCACGTGGTTGCTCGGGCACTTCGTCAACGTGTTAACGTCGGCGCTCGCCCTCGGCGGCTTCTACTTCTACGTCTTCGTTTACACGCGCTGGCTCAAGCGCACCACGCCGCAAAACATCGTCCTCGGCGGCGCGGCCGGCGCGTTTCCACCACTCGTCGGCTGGGCTGCCGTGACGGGACAGGTGGACCTCGCCTCGCTGTATCTGTTCCTGATCATCTTCTACTGGACGCCGCCGCACTTCTGGGCGCTGGCGCTGCTCAAGCAGCACGACTACGGGCGCGCAGGCGTGCCGATGGCACCCAACATCTGGGGCGAGCGCGAGACCATCGACCAGATGCTCTGGTACAGTGTGCTTCTGCTCGCGCTCTCGGTGCTGCCGGTGACGTTCGGCGTCTTCGGGCTGGTTTATCAGGCGTCGGCGATCGCCTTGGGAGGCGTTCTATTAGTAGGCGTCTGGCGCGTGCGCACGCGGGCGGCGCGCGGCGAGAGTTGGACCGCCGTCGCCTGGTCGGTCTACAAGTTCTCGCTCCTCTATCTCGCACTCCTCTTCGTGGCGATGGCGATTGATCGCCACTGGCGCATCGGATAGCGTCGCGGGTCAGCGCTCCCTCGCGCGCGCGGCCAGCCAGAGCAGTGCGCCGAGCGCCAGCAGCCCGGTGCCGAAGAGCGACATCCGCAGCTCGCTCACGTACGCGCTGACGATGCCCACGACGCCCGCCGCGACGAAGAATGCAGGGAGCCACGGATAGCCCAGCGCTCTGTATGGCCGCGCGGCGTCGGGGCGCAGCGCCCGCAGCCGAAAGACTGACGCGGCGCCGAGCGCGAAGAAGATCCAGTCGGCGAAGACGACGCCGCCCAGCAGTGTGCCGATGCTCCCGCGCGTGACGACGAGCAGCGCGAGCGACCAGCCGCCGAGCATGACGAGCGCGACCCACGGCGATCCGAAGCGTGCATGCACGCGTCCAGCCGCGCGCAGCACGGGCACGTCGGCGCCGAGCGCAAAGACGACGCGCGCATTGGTCAGCAGCGCGACGTTCACGAAGCCGAGGATCGAGAGCATCGCCGCCACGGTGATGGCGGTGGCCGCGGCGGCGCCACCGATGCGCGCGGCCGTGTCGGCGGCGGGGGCGGCGCTCGTTGCGAGGCCATCACGGCCAAGGGCGCCGAGGTACGTGCCCGTCACGCCGAGGTAGACGGCGATCACGATGCCGATACCGATGGCGAGCGCGCGGGGGATGTTGCGCGCCGGGTCGCGGATTTCGCCGGCGATCATGTTCATCTGCTGCCAACCGCCGACGGTGAAGAGCACGGCCACGAACGCGGCCGCGAAACCGCGCGCGAGGGACGGTGCGGCGGGCGTGGCAGCGGCCGGTGCGGCGACGTGCGCGCCGCCGCCGACCACCACGAGGCCGCCGACGACGAGTCCGGCGAGCGCGGCGATCTTCGCGATGGTGAGCACGTTCTGCACCGCGACGCCCGGACGGATGCCGAGCACGTTGGTCGCCGCGAGCGCGACGATGGTGATCGCGGCCGCGCCCATGGGTCCACCGACTGCGCCGAGCGGCACGAAGCGCGCGAGGTACCCGGCGAAGCCCATCGCGACGGCGGCGATCGCGCCGCTCGAGATGAGGCCCGCGTTCATCCAGGCGGAGAGGAACGCAGGGAGCGGCCCGAACGCTTCGCGGATATAGACGTAGGCGCCGCCGGCCTCGGGAAGCATGGCGCCCAGTTCGGCGTACGTCAGCGCGCCAGCGAGGGCGACGAGGCCACCGAGCGCCCAGACGAAGAGCACCCACGGGGCTGACGGCAGCGCCGCGGCCGTCGCCGCCGGTGTGAAGAAGATGCCGGAGCCAATGATACCGCCGACGACCACAAGCGCGGCAGAGAACAGGCCCAGCTCACGTTTCAGTTGCATGGCCCGCAAAGTTGCAGCGCGCGCGCCGTCTGCACCACGGGCACGCGCGCCGCCGGAAGTAATCGTTCGGGCACTCCTGCGACTAGACGATCACGAGCTCCATCTGCGGCTCGGCCGGCGTGACGACGAGCGTCTTGCCGTCCACGTACGCGTTCACTTCGGTGCGTACGCCGATTTCGCCGGGAAGGTAGATCCCAGGCTCGATGGAGAAGCCGCTGCCGCTGAGGAGCACGCGCTCCTCGCGCGTTTCGAGATTGTCGAGGTGCGCCCCGGAGCCGTGCAGCCCGCTGGCATCAATGCTGTGGCCCGTGCGGTGCGTGAAGTACTGGCCGTAGCCGCGCGCCACGATGACGGCGCGCGCAGCATCGTCCGCCTCGCCGCCGCGGACCGGACCGCCGGCCGCGAGCTTTTCGCGCAACAACTTGATGGCCGCGTCGCGCGCATCGCGCACCGTGTTCCATACCTCGACCGCCTTCGCACTCGGCTCGCCGATGCTCGCCATGTACGTCTGGTCGGCCCACATTCCGTCGGGCGCCTTGGCCCAGAGGTCAATGAGCACGAGGTCACCGACCTTGAGCGGACGCGGCGCGTCGGGCGACGGATCGTAGTGCGGGTTGGCCGCGTTCTCGGTGGCCGACACGTTGGGGCCGTGGTCCGTCCAGAGGCCGAGCCGCGCGAACTCGCCGCGCATCCACTCGGTCAGCGCGTACTCGGTGATCGGCGCGCCGGCGCGAGCCGCGGCGCCCGCTTTCTTGAAGGCGGTGTACGCGATCTCCTTGAGTTGCTCGGCGGCAATGCGGTGCGTGCGGCATTCCTCGTCGTTCCACACGGCGAGGAATCTCGTCACGAGGTCGCCGGAGGTTTCGACCGTCGCTCCCGCCGCGCGCACCAGCTCGAGCACGCCGGCCGGCACGTAGTCCACGTACGGCACGGCGTCGCCCGGAGAGTACTCCATCACGATGCGCTTGCCCTTCACGCAGCGGGCCACTTCGGCTTCGAACATAGGCCACGCGCTGTATTGGCGATTCTCCCACGCGGAGGGCCAGTCACGCCACGGCGTCTGCTCGATGACGTGGGTGATGGCCACGGGCGTGCCCTGAACGGGCACCCACACGAACCAACGGCGCGAGACAAAGCCCTTGATGCCGACGAGGCCGCTAGCGACGGCGTTGATGCCGCGGAAGTCATAGAGAAGCCAGCCGTCATAGCCCGCCTCGCGGATGGCGCCCTGGAGAGATGCGACAGTTGCCGGATTGAGCATGGGATCAGCCCTTGCCGCGAACCGGGCGCCACTCGGCGCGCCATTCGCAGCTGCCTTCGCTGCGCGTAGCGCAGCGCACATGGTCAACGGCGCCCACTCCGCCGACCATCAGTTGGATGAGCTCGCGCAGCGCCGACTCATAGTAGGCGCAGCCCGCAAGCTTGGGCGCGGCGTCTCGGGTCACCGAATCAGACACTACTAAGATGATGCTTCCGCCCATACGGCGGGCGGATCCCTGCATGTAGCGCCGCGCAACGCGCCGCACGTGGCGGAGCGCGAGGGGGCGAGTGAGCAGCGCGGGAAGCGAGTGCATGAGCCTGCGGCTCACCGGCGAGATGGTGCCGTAGACCTGCCGCGCGAAGTTGCGTCCCGCTTCGCGAAAGACCGCCTCGGCGTCGGGGCGGCGCCCGATGAGGCGTGCGATGCCGGTCGCCTCGGTGTAGTCGGTGCGCTGCTTGCGCCGCACCGCCTCGGTGAAACGCCTGATCTGCGTGAAGACGGTGTCGGACAGTCCGAGCCGCTTGTTCCGCAGCTCGTGCACAAATTCCGCCTCGAAGTCGTTGTCGGGCAGGTCCACCGTGCGGACCGCCTCGAGAAGGCTCAACGGAATGAGGGGATCAACAGGTCCGGGCATCGGTGTCGCAAGGTAACCCGCGACTGCAGGGCTGAACAAGCGACACGATGCGTTCGTCGAGTGCCTTGCGCGCGCCGTTCGCGCCGCAGAATATCCGCAGGCCTCTCTTCCGGATCTCGCGCCGCCCCGTGCTCGTTGACATCATCCCTCGCATGCTCGTCGGCGGCACCCTTGCGGGCATCGCGGCCGGCGCCGCCGCGCGTCGCGGCCGGTTGACGCTCGGCGGAGAGTACGCGGCGTTCGGCGTCGGGACGGCCGCCGTCATCGGCGGCATTCCATGGGGTGTGTCGCTCGCCCTGTTCTTCTACAGCTCGGTGTTCCTCGGCAACTGGCGCGCCGGCGACAAGCGGCAGCGATCGCGTTCGGTTTTGCCGGAGACGCGTGCGCGCGACGCGTGGCAGGTGCTCGCCAATGGCGGACTGTTCGCCGGTGCGGCGCTCGGCTGGGCGCTGGTCGGTTCGTGGCACGCGGGACTCTTCGCGTTTGGCGCGCTCGCCACGGCGATGGCGGACACCTGGGCCACCGAGATCGGCATGGCCCTGGCGTCGTCGTCGCGCTCGCTTCTGACCGGGCGCTCCGTCACGCCGGGGACGTCGGGTGCGGTGAGCGTGTACGGCACAGCCGCGGCGGTGGTCGGCGCGTTCGTCATGGCGCTCTGCGCCGTCGTCTCGTTCACCGTACCGTTTGATGTGCCACGACTCGAGGCGGTGTTCGTCGGTGGGCTGGCCGGCGTGCTCGCTGATTCCCTGCTTGGCGCCGGCGTGCAGTCGCAGCGGTGGTGCGACATCTGCGAGGCGTGGACGGAGCGGCGCGTGCACACGTGCGGGTATCGCAGCCGGCATCGCAAGGGCGTGCGCTGGGTGACCAATGACACCGTGAACCTGATCGCGACGGCCGTGGGCGGCCTCGCGGCCGTCACCTTCTGGCAGCCGTGAACGGCATCGGGCGCGACGACTTCCGCGCGGCACTCGCGCGATTCGCCTCCGGCGTGACCGTAGTCTCGGCGCGCGGGACCGACGGCGCCGACTACGGCATGACGGTGAGCGCGTTCTGCTCGCTCTCGATTGATCCGCCGCTGGTGCTCGCCTGCGTGGACCGCGCGGCGACGGTGTTGCCGCGCCTGCGTGGTGCTGACACGATTGGCGTGAGCATTCTCGCCGTGGGGCAGGCGGAGTTGTCCGTGCGGTTCGCCGATCAGGCAGTTGAGCGGTTTGAAGGCGTGGCCATTACGCATGCGGCCGAGGGGCCCGCGCTTGTTGATGGAGCCGTTGCGCACCTCGTGTGCCGGCGTGTGGCGGAGCACGTGAGCGGCGATCACGTGATCATTGTCGGCGAAGTGCTGAGCGCGCAGGTTCACGGCGACGAGCCGCTCGTTTATGCGCTTCGCCAGTACGGCCGCTTCGCGCCCGACGTGGACCGCTGACGGCCCGCGGCCGTCTACGGGGGTGGCCGGGTGGAATCGCGCGGCCTAGTTTCGCTGCGTCGTCTGTTCGTCACACGACCTTTCCCGGGACCATGCCATGCGCGATTCCGTCCGCCACTTCCTGTCTGAGTTCATCGGCACCTTCGCGCTGACGTTTGTGGGCAGCGCGGCCATCATGCAGGCCAGCCAAGGCGGTGGGAACCTCGTTGCCGTCGCGCTGGCCCACGGCCTCGTGCTGTCGGTCTTCGTGTCGGCCTTCATGAACATCGGCGCGCACTTCAATCCCGCGGTCACCATTGGGCTGCTCGTGGTGCGCCGCATCGAGCCGATGATGGCGGGTCTCTATGTGGTGGCGCAGGTGGCGGGCGCGACCGCGGCGGCCCTCACACTCAAGGCCACGTTCCCCGCCGCGCTTTTCGCGGCGACGCGCGGCGGCGGCCAGTCGGTGTCGCTCGACGTGACCTCCGGCCAGGCGTTTCTGCTCGAGATGGCGGGGACGATGTTCCTCGTCTGGGCCGTGTTCGGCACTGCGGTGCACCATCGCGCGCCACGCATCGGCGGGTTCGGCATCGGCCTCGCCCTCGCCTGCGACATCCTCGCGTTTGGGAACCTGACCGGCGCCTCGGTGAACCCGGCACGGTCGTTCGGGCCGGCCTTCGCGAGCGGCATCTTCGAGGCGCAGGGGATCTACTGGCTCGCGCCGATCACGGGCGGGATCCTCGCGGCACTCATTTATGAGAAGTTGCTGGCCACGGACGAGCCGGAGCCCGTGGATCACGGCGCGATTGGGGCGCAGCCGTAACGATTATTGATCTGGACTCAGGATTTTGATTTCGGATTCCGATCGCGGATTACGTATCGCGATTGGCCCGCGTCAGCCCAATCGCCATTCTCGTTCGCTAGTCGCGATCCTCTTTCGCGATCCTGAGTCCAAATCCTCAATCAGTATCCAATGGCTGCTCCGTCCCGCCGCGGATCCGCCACGCCGATGAGCTTCCCCTTCATGACCGCGATGGCGTGCACGCCGCCGAACATGATGTCGCCGACGCGCGAGAGCGGGAAGTAACCTTTAGCGCGCAGCATGGCATAGACTTCGGGGGCAAAGCCAGCCTCCACCTCGACGGTGCGACCTTGCGCCGGTTGCAGCCGTGGCGACGCGATCGCGAGCCACGGATCCTCGCCCAACGCGAGATGGCGGAACGTCACCTGCGTCGTGGACGTCGGGATGTACTGCGAGCCCGCGGCGCCGACCACCATACGAACATCATTGCCCTTCAGGATGATCGTTGGATTGATCGTGGAGCTGGCATACCGGTTCGTCCCGCGGGTTGCGTTGTCGAAGTTCGAGCCGCCGGAGTTGAGGAAGTAGCCGTTCACATACACGCCCGACCCGAACAGCACCCCCACCGTGAACGTCATCGCCACCGCATTGCGCTCGCCGTCCACGACACTGAAGTGCGTCGTGTTCGACCCCGCCCACGCGTCATCGTCACCGTTGGGTCTTGGTCCACGGGGCGCCGACGCCTTCTCAGCGCCGAGCTGGCTCGCCCCCCAGCCGTCGAGCGCGGCGCAGGCACCAGTCGGCGCGATCGCATCGTCGGGCCACGGATCACCCGCTGCGGGTGCGTTGCCGCCGTCGAGCGCGGCGATGGCGCCCGCGCGCTTAGCGGCGAACGATGGACTGGTGAGTCCACGCGCCGGCACACCGAAGTACGCGGGATCGCCGCGGAAGCGTCCGACGTCACTCTCCGCCACGCGAATTGCACCGACAATCTGCACGGCGGCCGCGCCCTGCGTCGTCGGGGAACCGAGTGCCGCCGCGTTCGACGCGGCAAGCAGGTTGAGCGCGGCGAGTGGCGTGGCGCCGCCGAGTGGCGGCCCAGCCGACAGCAGCGTGTACTCAAGCCATGGCGTGCACAACGGCCGCGTCACCGCGACGGGATAGTCCTTGAAGTCCGCCACGGTGACCGGACTCCCCGTCGCCCGCATCTTCGCCACGGCCTTCTCGGCGAGCTCGCCTTCGTAGAACGCGGCCCGTCCGCCGCGTGCGATCGTCTCCAGCGTCTGCGCCAGCTGCGATTGCACGAGCCGGTCGCCGGGCCGCAGCGCAACGCCACCCGGCAAGAAAAGCGCGGCCGCTGCGCTGTCGGCGGTGAGCTTGGCGCGGGAGCTTTCGGAGGTCCGCGCCAGCAGCGGCGATACGATGAAGCCGTCGCGCGCCAGCGCGATCGCCGGCGCCATCACCTGAGGCAGCGGCAGCTTGCCCCACCTGCCGTGTGCTTCAAGCAGGCCAGCGACCGCGCCCGGAATGCCCGCGGCGCGGCCGTTGATCGGCCGGCGCATGGAGGCAGTGTCCGCGCGCGCCCAGTTGGAGTCGGCGCCCGTGCGCGCATAGAAGTCGAGCGCATCGGCGCGCTTGGCGTCGTGGTGCCAGACGAGCAACCCGCCGCCCGCGCCGAGCCCGGTCTGTGATGGATCCACGACCGCCAGCGCGAAAGCTGTGGCCACCGCGGCGTCAATCGCGTTGCCGCCCTCGCGGAGTATCGTCGCCCCGGCCGCCGCGGCGGCGGCATGCGACGCGGTCACCATGCCGCGCGTTGACTCCGCGCGCTTGGCGTACATCGGCGGCGGTGAGGCGGCCGGAGGCTGCAGCCCGCAGGCCCCGAGGACGAGGGCGCCCAGCACGGCGGCGCGTGAGCGGAGGCGAGAAGAGGTCGTCATGGCAAGGGCGGGAAAGGAGAACCGGACCCGGCCGAAGTGGCCGGATCCGGTAGAATAACGCCGCTCGTCGCGCGCGCGCTGGATCCGCGCGCTTCAGAGCGAACCTCGCGGCGCCGATCGCGCCGCGAGGATCGCACCGCGTGGATCAGTCCTCGAACTCGAAGAGGCCTTCGAGCTGCGTGAGGTGCAGGAGGTGGCGCACCGTGGGAGGCGTATGCGTCAGGCGCGTGCTGAGGAAACTCTCCCGCGCGCGCTTCTGCAGAAGCACGAGCACGCCTAGGCCGCTCGCGTCCACCTCGCGCGTGTCGCGCAGGTCGATCGTGATACGCTGCGCGCCTTCAGCAGCAGCCTTCATCAGCCGTTCAAGCGCGTCACGCCGGAAGTCAAGCCTGTGCTCCGACACGAGACGTTCGGGGGCCTGCAGGACGACCTGATCTGGTTGCATTGGCGGATACATGGTGACCTCCTCGCTGCGTCCGACCATCGCCTTCCGCTCTTCCCTCCAGTCGCCTGCTCGGTCTTCATCGGACCTCGCCACCTTCGGCAACCGGACCGTCTCGCTCGTCTGAGATTCCTGGTTTTGCGGCCCCGTCTCACAACGGGTGTGCTCTTGTCGGGTGATGCAGCATTCAGTTGGTGCACCCTTGTACTGCGAGAAACGTGCCAGAACTAGCAGTGCGATAACACATTGCTATGCTGTCATTTACGCGATTATCACATCGTGATGGCGTCTTCCCGTGGCGCTTCCCGCGCTTCGCGAGGCAGCTCGCCGAACACCGTCATTTTCGCTTATAGTCACGACGCGAATCCGAATCGTCACAGCGCAAACGGCGTGCGTGGAACGCGCCGAAGCACGTTGCCCACGACCCTCGCCCCGGCTATCGTCTGTCGCATTCATTGAATGCCGTCCTTGGCCCCAGCCAACGGCGGCCTCCCGCCATTCCCCGCCGCACACTTATGTCCGATCTCGACACGCTGCTCACCGAGAACCGTTCCTTCCCGCCCTCGGAACACTTCCGTCATCAGGCGGTGGTGAAGGACACGTCATTGCACGCCGAGTCTGCGCTTGACTTTGAAGCGTTCTGGGCGCGGCACGCGCTCGAGCTGGAATGGATGGTGCCGTTTACCGACGTGCTTGACTGGACGCCACCGCACGCGAAGTGGTTCCACGGCGGCCGGCTGAACGTCTCGGTGAACTGCATTGACCGCCACGTGCGCGGCGCGCACCGCAACAAGGCGGCGATTGTGTGGGAGGGCGAGCCGGGTGACTCGCGCGTGCTCACCTACTGGGACTTGTACCGCGAAGTCCAGAAGTTCGCCAACGTGCTCAAGTCGCTCGGCGTCAAGCGCGGGAACCGTGTGGGCATCTACCTGCCGATGATCCCTGAAGCGGCGATCGCGATGCTCGCCTGCGCGCGCATCGGCGCGATCCACAGCGTGGTCTTCGGCGGCTTCTCTCCCGAGTCGCTGCGCGACCGGATGAACGACGCCCAGGCGAAGGTGCTGATCACCGCGGATGGCGGCTACCGCCGCGGCCAGGTGTCGCCGCTGAAGCGGAACACCGACAAGGCGCTCGAAGGCGCGCCGTGCGTGAAGCACGTCATCGTCGTGCAGCGCCGCCCGGGTGGCATGGGCGACGAGTCCTTCGCGCAAATGAAGGAGGGACGCGACCACTGGTGGCACCGTCTCATGCAGGCGGCCAAAGCCGACTGCGCCCCCGAGGCGATGGACGCCGAGGATGTGCTGTTCATCCTCTACACGTCGGGAACGACCGGCAAGCCGAAGGGCATCGTGCACACCACCGGCGGCTATCTCACGGGCGTGACGGCCACCACAAAATATGTCTTCGACCTCAAGGAAGACGATGTGTTCTGGTGCACGGCTGACGTCGGCTGGATCACGGGTCATTCGTACCTGGTGTACGGCCCGCTGGCCAACGGCACCACATGCGTGATGTACGAGGGCGCACCCGACTGGCCGGAGCGCAATCGTTTCTGGGAGATCTGCGAGAAGTACGGCGTCTCGGTTTTCTACACGGCGCCGACGGCGATTCGCGCCTTCATGAAGTGGGGCGAACAGCATCCCGCGCGGCACGATCTCTCGCGCCTGCGTCTGCTCGGCACCGTTGGCGAGCCGATCAACCCAGAGGCCTGGATCTGGTACCATAAGGTGATCGGCGGCCTCCGTTGCCCCATCGTGGACACGTGGTGGCAGACGGAAACCGGCGCGATCGTCATCTCGCCGCTGCCGGGATTGACGGCGACCAAGCCGGGAAGCGCGACGCAGCCGTTGCCCGGCTATCACGCGGCACTGCTCGATTCAAAGGGCAACGAGATTCCGGTGGGCGGCGGTCTGCTCGCCCTCACCAAGCCTTGGCCGTCCATGCTCCGCACGATCTGGGGCGACGACGCGCGTTACGTGGAAACGTACTTCACCAAATGGGCGGGCCGCCCCGATCTCTACTTCCCGGGCGACGGCGCCAAGCGCGACGAGGACGGCTTCTATTGGATCATGGGGCGTGTGGACGACGTGCTGAACGTCGCGGGCCACCGCATCGGCACCATGGAGGTGGAGAGCGCGTTGGTTGAGCACCAAGCCGTCGCCGAGGCGGCCGTGGTGGGCAAGACGCACGAGATGAAGGGGCAGTCCATCGCGGCATTCGTCACACTGCGCGACGGCTTCCATCAGAGTCCGGCGCTGCGCGACGAACTGCGCGAATTCGTGGCCGAGAAGATCGGCGCCATCGCGCGGCCGGACGACATCCTCTTCAGCGCCGACCTTCCGAAGACGCGCTCGGGCAAGATTATGCGCCGGCTGCTGCGCGACATCGCCGAGGGCCGCACGCTCGGCGATACGACGACGCTGGCGGATCCGAGTGTCGTGGCATCTCTTAAGGACCAGTACGAAGCGGACGAAAGCTGATTGAGGACTTGGAACTCGGATTGCGATACAGGATCCTGATTCCGGATTGTGATGGACGATGGCGCCGGCCACGGCGCCGGTGCTCCCAAGGCGAGGGGTGTGATGACGTCTGACTTGCGCGACGAACTGCAACAGAGCCTCGCGGCGGACTACGTCCTCGAGGACGAGCTGCCGCGCGGCGGCATGTCGCGCGTGTTCCTCGCCGTCGAGAGGTCGCTCAACCGAAAGGTCGTGCTCAAGGTGCTGGATCCGGAGCTGGCGGCGACGCTGAGCGCCGAGCGGTTCAAGCGCGAGATCGCGCTGGCGGCGCGACTGCAGCATCCGCACATCGTGCCGTTGCTGCACGCCGGGGCCGTAGACGGCAAGCTCTTCTATTCGATGCCCTTCGTCGAGGGCGAGTCGCTGCGCGAGCTGATGTCGCGCGAGCGGCCGATGAGCATTGACCGCATCTCGCAGATCCTGCTCGAGATCGCGGGGGCGCTGGACTTCGCACACACCGAGGGCGTGGTGCACCGCGACATCAAGCCCGAGAACGTGATGTTCTTCCACGGGCAGGCGGTCGTGCTCGATTTCGGCATCGCCAAGGCGGTGAGCAACGCGACCGCCGCGAGCGGCGTCAGCGCCTCCACGCCGCCGCGGCTCACCCTGCAGGGGACGAGCCTGGGCACGCCGACGTACATCGCGCCCGAGCAGGCGGCGGGCGACCCGACGCTCGATCATCGCGCCGACATTTACAGCGTAGGGTGCGTGGCGTACGAGATGCTCACCGGGCATCCGCCGTTCCGCGGCAAGTCGCCCCAGCAGGTGATGATCGCGCACGCGAAGGAAGCGCCGGAGCCCATCGGCAGGCGGCGCCCCGACGCGCCCGCAGTACTGTTGAAGCTCGTGATGAAGTGCCTCGAGAAGTCGCCTGACCATCGTCCACAGCGGGCCGCGGACATCGTGCGTGCTTTGCGGCCGGCCTCATCTGGCGGGAACGGATCCCTGCGCAGCCTGCTGCAGCGGATGCCGTGGTGGCTGCCGTGGGCGCTGGCGGTCGTCTCCACCGCGGCCGCGATAGCGCTGGCCTTCACGCGCCGCGCGTAACCTCTCGCCCCCTTTGGTCGTAATTCCATCGTGCTAGAGAACGTCCTTCCCGAATCGCTGTTCCCCCGCAAGCTGCCGGCGAGCGCCGAGCGGCGCATGCGGCTCGCGCAGGCGCGCGCGGAAGAGGCGCTCGTGCGCACGCACGTCGAGAACGCGCTGACGTTTGTTGACGCTCTGGCGGAAGAACTGCCGTTTGACCGCGCCATTGACACCTACATCCGCGAGATGTCGGTGCCGGAGCCGCTCGCCTCGGTGGTGGTGACGCGCGTTCTCGTGGTGCTCGGCCGCGAACTCCTGCCTGCACGGCGCGAGGAACAGGGCGAAGAACTTCGGCCGCGGCTGCGGTTGAGCGAAGCTTCAGAGGCGAAGCGCGGCGAGATTAGGCGGGCGTAGTTCGCCCTGCGCGGCCGGCCCGGAGTTCCACCACCGCCAGCGCAAACATCACGACCACGAGAATGGCGCTCACCACGCACCACTGGCAGATGGCGTGGATGACCGCGAGTTCAAGGTAGGTGAGGTAGGCGCTGAAGAGCACGCCCCAGCCGGTAAGCGCCACCAAGGCCGGAGCCATGCGCCGGTCGTTGCCGAACCGATCCGTCGTGCTGAGGAGGGCCGCGGTGAAGAGGCCCACGTAGTACAGCACGCCCCAGAAGGCGATGGGCACGCCGAACAGGATGGCGTACGGGCTGGTGTTGACCTTCTCGCAGCTCCCGATCTTGCAGCTGAGCGTGCCGACGATGCCGAGCTTGTACAACCACAGGTACATCGCCACGTAGAGCCCGACGAGGCTCAGCACGGCGAGGATCATGCGTCGCGTCACTTGGCGCCCTTCTTGCCCGTGTCGGCCTTTGGCACCTTGGCGAGTGCGGAATCGACGAGCTTCTTGATCTGGTCGTACGGAAGGCTCCCGGCATACAACTTCCCGCCGATGATGAACGATGGCGTCTCGGTGACCAGACGCTTCTCCGCCTCCGCGCCACTGGCCTTGATGTTCGGGTAGTGTTTCTGGCTGTCGAAGCACGCGTCGAACTTGCCGGCATCAAGCCCGATGTCCGCCGCGTAGCCCTTCATCTTCTTGTCGGGGCTTGACGTCGCTTCACCATTCCAGAGGTCCTGCGTGTAGAACAGGCGGTCGTGCATTTCCCAGAACTTCCCTTGCTCGTTGGCGCAGTACGCGGCGTTCGACGCCGACCACGTGTTCTTATGCATCGGCAGCGGGAAGACGAAGAACTCGATTGACGCGACTCCGGTCTTCACCAGACGCTCGCGCACGTCCGGCTCGGTCAGCGTGGCAAACTGGCCACAGGCCGGGCACTCGAAGTCGGCGAACTCGATGATCTTCACGGGTGCGTCGGGCGATCCGTACATGAACCCCTGCGCGGTGCCGAGCGGCATGTTCGGATCAATTGCCTGGCCGCCTCCCTTCGGGCGCGTCGTGACCCAGCCGAGCGCGCCGGCGCCAATGACGCCGACGGCGATGAGCAGAAAGGTGAACTGCTTTTGGGACGCGCGCGCGTTTCGGTTGGCCACGTGGGAGGCTCGTCGGATTGGAGGTTGCCGAAAGCTACTGGGCGCGGGGGGACGGGCTCAAGACGGCAGACGGCAGATGGTAGACGGTAGACGGTAGACGGCGGACGGTATACGGCGGACGGTAGACGGCGGACGGTAGACGGCGGACGCCTGCAGGTCGTTTCTGCGCGAATGCTGCATTGATACCCCGTCGCAGGTAGTTTGAGCCGCGAGCAGCTACCTTCTACTATCTACCGTCTACCGTCTGTCCCTTGACTCGCTTCGACCACATCCGCATTCCCGTCGGCGTTGGCGAGCTGCATGCCGAGCGGTTCGGATTCGGCGACCATGCACTGGTGCTGCTGCATGGGTTCGGGACGTCCTCGTTTCTCTGGCGGCGCGTCTCGCCGGCGTTGCCGTTGGGCCGGGTGACGGCGTGGGCGCTTGACCTGCTTGGACACGGCGAGTCGGACCGGCCGGTCGAGGGTGCGTTTGGCCTCGCGGCGCAGGCACTAGCGGTGGAACAGGCGATGACGTCGCTGCGGATCGGCCGCGCCACACTGGTCGGTATGGATCTGGGCGCGGCCGTGGCGTTACGCATCGCGGCCACGAGGCCTGCGCGCGTGCACGGCGTCGTGTTGATCAGCCCGCCAGCGCCGGGACACGCGCGCAGCAAGGACTTGGCCGAGTTTGGGCGACTGACCGCTGTCCACTTGCTCGAAGCCACGCGAAGCATGCTCGGCGCGTCCGCCTGGCTTGGTCCCTTGCTGACGCGCGGCGTCGCCACGCTCGAGGCGATGCCCGCGAAGCTGGTGGCGCGCTACGCCGCACCGTACGTCGGCGCCGACGGCGTGCGTCACCTGCAGGGACTCGCAAACGCGGTGACCGACAGCGATCTGGATGAGGTCGACCTCGGACGAGTCACCGCGCGAACGCTGGTGCTGCGCGGCGCGCACGACGCGTGGTGCACGGCCGCGGATGCGACGCGCCTCGCCACCGCCATCTGCGGTGCGGAGCTCCGCACGGTACCGATGGCGGGACGACTGATCCCCGAGGACGCGCCCGACGCACTCGCTGCACTGCTCGCTGAGTGGGCCGCGCCGCTGCACGACGCAGACGCCCCGCGCGCGCTCGGAGAGCGCGCGCACCAGCCATAAACGAAAGACTGGTGATCTGCGTTCTGTAGGCTAGGAAACGAGGCAGGCGTCGCTTAGTTTTCATTCACGCAATTCTCACTACTTTTCCGACGAGATGAATAAGGGTCGACAGAGGAATCGCAGGCCAGGCAGCGAACCGTCGCCGAAGGATCAGGCGCGCAATGAGTTGTTCCAGCACATCATCAGCTGCGGCGTAGTTGGGTGCGACCCGGAGCACCAGCGGGAGTGGTTTGACGAAACGATGCAGTACTTTGCGGAGCGGTTCTTCGAGTTGTCGGCGGTGGAAATCGCCGAGCTCCGGACCCTCGGTGAACGTTTCGCTCAGCCGCCCCGGTCGGGCACTTCGGCAACGGCGAGCAACGACGTAGTCGCCACAGCGTAGGTCACACCGCAACTTCCAGAAGGCCGACGCCCCGTCGCGACGCGACGGGGCGTTTTGCGTTGGGGGGCGGAGTGACAAACGAACAAGATGAACTCCGAACTCCGTCATCAGCGGCCGTTCGCGCGCGACCTCCTGAGCACGACCGCGAGGCGCGCACCTTCACCGAGCGCCGCTTCGACGGCCGGCGTCCAGCGACCGGAGCGACGCCCTTCGACGCCGACGATGAACAACACGCCGGCGCGCGCGCGCGCGTCGCCGTCGCGCCGCACCGTGAGACCGCCGCCGGCGTACGGTCCCCACGCATGGTCGGCGAACGGGTCGAGCAGGAATCGGAGGGCGGCATCAGCGCGTGTCGAGAGGGCCGCGCCGTCAGGCATGTCAGCCACGCCGAGCCCGGCAGCGAAGCCGGCGCGGACGTAATAGCCGAGCGGAACGTTCGCGCCTGCCATCGCAATCGCCGCCGCACGGTGCGCCACACTGACTTCAGCGCGCAACTCGGCCTGCATGAACGGCCGGAACGTGAACGATTGCGCGGGGAGCGATTCCGCCGCGCCAAGCAGGATTGTGAGAGTCAGGCCCCGCAGGCCGGGCGTGCGCACTTTAGGCGCGCTCCCGCGCGCGCCACAGAGCGATGGAGTAATCGGCGATGGAGACGACAGCCGCCGCGCCAACAACGCTAACGGCCCACGCGGTCGCCCGTGCATCAATGACGATGGCCGGCAACGCGACGAGCTGCAGGACGGTGGCGAGCTTGCCCGAGAACCGCGCCTTGAAGGTTGCCGAGCGGAGCGAGGCGACGCTCTTGGCCACAACGAAGGCGGCCGCCGTGGCGATGTCGCGCAGGATGAATACGAAGTACTGCACGGTGGTCACATCGCCCTCAAGCAGGAGCGTGCAAATGGCTACCAGAATGAAGATGCGATCGGCGAAGGGGTCAATGAGCGCGCCCATTCGGCTGAACTGGTGCCGGCGGCGGGCCAGCCAGCCATCGAGAAAGTCGGTCAGGCCGACCGCGGCGAGGATGAGCAGTCGGACGTCGTGATCATGGACGGCCGGAAAGAGCGCCGCCAGGAACAGGCGGGAGAGCGAAATGGCGTTCGGCAGCGTGGCGAGGGTGTCGCGCTCCATGGGGCGCAACATAACCCGCCTCGGCAAATGCTTGCCAGCACCGCGGGCGGCGGGTAGCTTGGCCCCAGATCCCCGTGTCACCCACAGAGGGCGCGATGGCTGATTACACCGAACTGTTAAAGGGCGTCGCCATCTTCCAGGACCTCGATGAGGGGGAACTTGCCCGCGTCTCGGAAGTATGCCGCACGCAGGAGTTCGTAAGCGGCGAGTACGTGTTCAAGGAAGGCGAACCGGGCAACCGGCTGTACCTCGTCGTTGAGGGCGAGGTGCGCATCAGCCGCATGATCCCAGGGAGCGGCGAGGAGGCGCTCGCCGTGCTCAAGAAGGGGGCGCTGTTCGGCGAGATGGCCGTGTTTGACCGCAGCGAGCGTTCCACCGACGCGATCTCGAACGGCGGGTGCAAGCTGCTGTCGATCTCACGCAGCGACTTCGAGCTGTTGCTCGACTTCAACCGCGAACTGGCGTACAAGGTGCTCTGGTCGTGCACGCGCCTGCTGTCATCGCGCCTCCGGTCGACGAACGACAGCCTGCGGAGCTTCCTGGCGATGTCGATGTTCTAGCGGCAGAGCACGACAGAGAACAACAGAGAACAACAGAGCACAACAGTCAACGACAGGGGGGCGGGCCAACGGGGTTCGCCCCTGCGTCGTACTCTGTCGTAAGCTCTGGTACTCTGTTGTTCTCCGTTCCCTTCCGTTGTACTCTGTGGAAACGCCCATGCGCCTTCTTCACCTGCTCCCCGCCCTGCTGGCCGCCTCGAGTGCGCTGGCCCAGCGCCGCCCGGCCGCGACGGCGCGCGCTGCGGCTCCGTTGGCCCCCGCGCCGGACGTGGCGATGGGGCTCGCGCGCGACGCGCGCATCGCGGCGGCGCTCGCCGATGTGTCGCCGGCGCGCATCCGCGTCACCGACAGCACGCTGGTGGCGTTCGGTACCCGGCACACGCTGAGCGACACGGCGTCCGATGCGCGCGGCATTGGCGCGGCACGCCGGTTCCTGTATCGCGAACTGCGAGCCTATAGCCGCGACTGCGGTGGATGCCTGCGCGTTGAGTACGATCCGCACGACGTGCAGATCGCGCGCTTCCGCGACCGCCCGATGGCGCGCGTGGTGAACGTCCTTGCGTGGCTGCCGGGGCGCGACACGTCGCGCGTCGTGGTGATCAGCGGGCACTACGACTCGTGCATCTGCTCCACCGATGCGGCTGACGCCACGAGCGACGCGCCGGGCGCCGACGACGACGGATCAGGGGCGTCGGCCGTGGTCGAGCTGGCGCGCGTCATGTCGAAACGGTTCCCCAAGGGCTTCGACGCGACGATCGTCTTCGCAGTGGTCGCCGCGGAAGAGCAGGGCCTGCTTGGCGCCACCGGACTCGCACGGCGGCTGCACGATGAGCAGAAGACCGTCGTCGCGGCCTTCACCGATGACATCATCGGCAACGTCATGGCCGACGACGGCCGCGTGGATTCGACGAGCGTGCGAACGTACGCCGTGGATTCCGTGCCATCGCGCAGCGGCGAGCTGTCGCGTTACGTGTGGGGCATCGGTGCGCTCTACACGCCGCGCCTCGAGGTGCGGCCCACCTTCCGCCTCGACCGCATCGGCCGCGGCGGCGACCACTCACCGTTCCATCGGCTTGGGGATCCGGCGCTTCGATTCACCGAGCGACTCGAGGACACCAAGCGGCAGCATCTGCCCACCGACGACCTCACGGGGGTCAACTTCCCGTATGTCGCCGGTGTCACGCGGCTCAACCTCGCGACGGTTGCATCGCTTGGATCTGCCCCGCCGCCGGTGGACAGCGTTGTCGCGCGCCGCGACCGCGCCTCGGGCGGGCAGAAGTGGACGGTGAGCTGGAAGTCGGCACCCGGCGCGGCACGTTACGAAGTGCTGTTCCGGGCTACGACTTCACCAACGTGGACGAAGGTATACGACGCAGGCACTGTGAACAGTTACCTGCTCGACGAGCAACTTGACGACGGGTGGGCGGCGGTGCGCTCGGTCAGCGCCGACGGCCACCGTTCACTCACCACGGTCGCCTCCACGGGAGCGCCGCCGCGCGCCCCGGCGGCCGCGCCGCCGGCCCCGCCACCTGCTCCCTAGCCATGCGCGATCATGTGCCGGCGCTGATGACACACGATGCCGCGGACTTCCGCGGCGTCGCGGGCTCGTTGCTGCGCGATCAGGCCTCGCTGTCGGGGCTGCTCATCGCGGCAGCGGGCGCCGCCGGTCTTACGGCGGTGGAGCCGCCGATCGTGCGTCTGCTGCCGCGCGGCGGCCTGGTGATCATCCTGCTGCTCGACCTCGGCCACGTCGCACTGCACACCGTGCCGGACGAAGGTGTGCTTGCGGTTGATCTGCTTGTGAGCGCTGCCAAGGACGCGCGCAAGGCCATTGACGTGGTGACGCGGCGACTGAACCTGCGAGCGACGCGCGCGACCCACAGCGATCGCGGCTGAAGGTCGTTCGGCGCCGCGCGGCCTGACCATGCCAGCCTGGAGCCTTCCCGCAGCGCTCGGCGCGGGCGCCGTCGCGCTCCTCATCTGGAACTTCTCGCTCGGCCTGCGGCTGTCCGACCTGCCGGAGACGAGCAAGGGCTTCAGGGTTTTGTCGGGACTCGGCGCGTTCCTGTTCTTGCCGGCGCTCGTCATCGGCCTGCTCGCGCCGACGGCGCCGGGCGCGCGCGTGCTCGGCCCGCTGGCCTGGCTCTGGCCTCTCGTGACCGCGAGCATCGCCCTGCAGGCGCTGTGGGCGTTCGTGATCAGCCGCGCCAGCCGCGCCAGCACACTGTTGATCGCAGTGTTCAACCTTCTCGTCGCGTGGGTGGCGGCCACCCGGTGGATCGTGAGCGTGGGCGGCGCGCTGCCCGTATGGGCGCTCGCGCCGGGTGTGGCCGTATCGTCGCTCGCGACGGCAGGACTGGGAGACGTAGTCTTTCCCTGGGGCGCGGCACTATTCATGCCCGCGCTCGCGAGCGCCGCGCCGGCGCGAGCGCGCATCACGCGCGTGGCGCGCGCACTGCTTGCCAGCGGCTGTGCGCTCGTTGTCGTGTGCACGGCCCTCGCGTTGCCGCGTGCATTCGATACGCTGAGCAGCACACGTGCTCTCGATGTTGGTTCCAGCGACGCAAGCGCGCGCGGTGAGTTGGCGATCGGCGTGCGCGTCTTTGGAACGCTCGCCGGCCCGCCGTCGTCGGCCACCGCGCGTCACGACATGGCGCTCGCCGACTCGCTCGGCGTGACGGCACTGCACGTGGAACTTGATCCGCCCGCCGTGACGGCGGGCGTGCTCGACTCCGTCGCCCGGAGCATCGAGCCGCGGCGCGACTCGCTCCTGCTTGTCGTGACGCTGACGCTCGGCGGTCGCATCACACCCGGCGAGGGCGCGACAGCGCGAGCGCGCCAGGCGCTGATTGAACGCATCGTTCGCCGGCTGCGACCCGACGTGCTCCTCCCGGCAGAGCGCGTGACGACGGGCCCCGGCGCGCCCGGGGCTGACGGATGGCGGGCGTACTACGAGCGCGCCGCGGCGACTGCGCGCCGCGTGGACCGGGACGTGACCGTCGCGCTCGCCACGGACGCGAGTTCACCGGCCGATAGCGCGCTCGCCGACTGGGTGATGGCCGGCGGTTCTCGTGTGGATGCGGTGGCGCTCGCAACGCACGACGGTGCGGCGGAGCCAAGAGCATTCGTGGCCGCGTTGAACGCGGTGGCGCGGTGGGCGTCGCTCGCGCGCGTCATGCCGGATGTGTGGATCGTCGGCGTGCCGACCGCCCCGATCGTCATGGGCGAGGTAGTGCAGCAGCAGCTCGTGCGCCACGCGCTTGCCTGGAGCGCCGCACGCCCATGGGTGCGCGGTGTCATCGCCGGCGACGCCTCGGACATCACGGCGGCGGCCGGGCTGCGCACCGCGTCGGGCCGAGCGCGCCGCGCCCTTGCCGACGTTGCGGCCGCTCTGCGCGTCCAACGCGACCTAACTCCAGCGACGACAATTCCCGACACGGCGGCGATAGCCTCAGATTCCGCAGTTCGCAGCGTGCGCTCGCCAACGACGACCCTCCCACCACCACCGCGATGATCACGCGTCCCTTCTCCGGCTTCCGTCCGGCCGCACTTACCTTCCTGCGCGCGCTCAAGAAGAACAACCGCCGCGACTGGTTCGAAGTGAATCGCGCCACTTACGAACACGAAGTGAAGGCACCGCTCAAGGCGTTTGTCGAGGAGCTCGACGTGCGGTTTGCGACGGTCGCCCCCGAGTTCGTGGGCGATCCCAAGGCATCGCTCTTCCGCATTCATCGTGACATTCGCTTCTCGAAGGACAAGTCGCCGTACAAATCTCACGCGGCATTCTGGATCTTCCATCGCGCGCCGGGGCGCGGCGTCGGACAAACCGTTGACGGCGGCGCAGGATTCTATTTCCACCTTGAACCCGGCGCGTCGCTGGTTGCCGCCGGGCTCTGGATGCCGCCGCGCCCGAAGCTCCGGCTCGTGCGCGATGCGATTGCCGACGATCCGGATGCGTGGGAGTCAGTCGTGCTCGCGCGGTCGTTCACGCGACGATTCGGCGGACTGACCGAGGACGATCCGGGTGTGCTGCTCAAGCGCTTGCCGCGCGGCTATGCGGCCGGCCACCCGGCGGAGCGCTGGCTGCGCTTCAACTCGTTCACCGCGTCGCGCGCGCTCTCCGACGCGGACGCGCTGTCCTCCAAGGTCGCTACGACCGTGATGAAGGACTTCACGGCCATGGTGCCGTTCGTTCGCTGGCTCAATCGGGCCCTTGGGTTCCTGCCGAGCACGCATCGGTAATCGCGCGTCGGGCGTGACGCGTGGCGCGTGGCGACTTTCGCACCGTGCGACTCGCGCTAGACCGTTCGTCCGGCCTCGCCGCGCACCGCGCCCTCGACGCGACGCGCGGGATCGAGATACCTGACGGCCACCGCGCGTAGGTCGGCGGACGTGATCGCGCGCATCTGTTGCTCGAAGTCGGCAAGTTCTTCGAGCGAGCCGAACAGCCAGGCGTCGGCAATATCGCCCATGACGGCGCCGCCGCTCTCCTGGCGGATGGCCCACGTGCCCAGCGCGTACGTCCGCGCGCGGTGCAGTTCCTCTTCCATGACCGGCGCCGCGCGCAGCTTCTCGATTTCGGTGAGCAGGCTGCGGCGGGCGTCGTCCTCCTTCTCCGGCGACGTCGCGATGTAGGTCACGAACAGCCCAGCGAGCGGTCGCACGACGGGAGACGCGATGACCGTGTAGGCCAGCGACTGCTTGTCGCGCAGCGCTTCAAAGAACCGTCCGCCGAGCCCACTGGCAACGCCGCCGAGGAGGGCCGCGGCGTAGCGACGCGGATCATTGCGCGCCGGGCAGGGGAAGGCCAGCGCGAACGCGGTCTGCGCCTTGTCCCTTCGCTCTACATCGCAGACGATGCGGTTCGGCCAGTCGGGAGGAGCGATGAGGCGGTGCGGAGCCTTCACGAGCGACGCGAAGGCGCCGGCCGCCATGCCGGCGAGCGCGTCGGGATCGGCATCGCCGACCACGACGATCGCCTGCTCGCCCGTGGCCACGGCGTTGCGGTGCCACGCACGCAGGTCGTCGCTGGTCAGCGCCGCGAGCGTGGGCTCCGTGCCCAGCGAC
The DNA here is from genome assembly GCA_023249305.1 of Gemmatimonadota bacterium. Lineage (GTDB taxonomy): Bacteria > Gemmatimonadota > Gemmatimonadetes > Gemmatimonadales > Gemmatimonadaceae > PNKL01. The sequence goes on along the minus strand of JAHFCU010000008.1, from coordinate 12,531 downwards.
GTTCGCGCGTACGGGTGTGCGCCCCATGCCGCACGCGCGGCGAGATGCAGCGGGTAGCGGTACATGTCGTCGCGCAGTTGTGCGAGCTGCGCGAGCGCCACCGAGCACTCGCTCGCCACAGCGTCGTCGGGCATCGTCGGCGTCTGCACAACGTCGCCCATCAAGGCGAGCGCGCCCTCGAGCTGGGCGACCGGCACCGACACCGTCCAGTGCATCAGCTCGGCGCCGGCGCCGGCGGTGAGCGACGCGCCGAGGCGCTCGCCTTCCTCGGCGATGTGGGCCGCGTCGCGCGTGTGCGTCCCCTTCAGCGAGACGCGCGTCGTCAACGTCGAGACGCCCAACTGTGCCGGCGCCTCGACGTCAGTGCCCGCGCGCACAAAGACGCCGGCGTACGCGATGGGCGCACGCGGCGTCCGCTTCACGAGGACCGGAACGCCGGAGCCCGTGCGATAGATGCGCACGCCGGCGATTTCGGCCTCGGCTGCGACGCGTGTGCGGGCGACGCCCGCGGCGGGCACCGCCGCACTCGCCGCGAGCGGCGCGGGTGATGCCGCGTCAAGCGCCGTGCGCAGTGCGCCGGCACTCGAGGCGATCGCTGCCGTGCCGTTCGGCTGATAGATGACCACGGCCGCCGTGTCGGGATCGAGTGAGCGCTGGGTGGCACTGGCCAGATCCTGCACCGTCGTGCGCTGCATCGCCTCGAAGTACGCATGACCCCGCTGCCAGTTGCCCATCGCTTCCCACGCCGCGAGATGGTTGGCCCTGCCCTCCATGGTTTCGAGACGTCGCAGCCACTGTGCTTCGTGCACCCGCCGGACGCGCGCGAGTTCGTCCTCGGTGACATCGCCCGTGCGAACGCGGGAGAGCTGGTCCCAGGCGGCGCCAGCGCAAGCGAGTGCCTGCTCCGCGCGCACGGTGGCATGCACGACGAAAACGCCGAGGTCCACTGGGGTGTACTGGTACGCCGAGATGGACGACGCGAGCTGGCGGTCGCGCACGGCGCGATACAGTCGCGACGACCGGCCTGCGGCGAGCACGCTGGCAACGACGTCGAGCCGCGGTGCGTCGGGGTGCGTGATGGCCGGCGTGCGCCAGCCGATCGCGAGCTCCGCGCGCGTGATGTCCCCCATCCACTCGCGGAGCCGAAAGTCACGCCGCGGCGGCTCTGACGGGCCGCGGTCGCGCGGCACTTGGCCATCCGGCAGGCCACCGTACAATCGCTCCGCGAGGCGCAGCGCCTCGTCGGCATTCACGTCGCCCGCGATCGCGAGCACCGTGTTGGACGGTCGATAGTACGCGCGATAGAAGCCGTGCACGTGGTCGCGTGTGAGGGCGCGGAGCCCCGGTTCGCGCCCGATGCGCCAACGGCGCATGCGATGCCGGTCGTGCAACAACTCGAACAGCGTCTCGGTGGCGAGCGCATGCGGGCTGTCGGCCTTGCGCTTGGCCTCTTCGACGATCACCTCGATTTCGCGAGCGAGCTCCTCCGATTCAATGAGGGAGTTGGCGTATGCGTCCGCCTGGATCTCAAGCCCCGCGGCGAATCCCGACGCGGGCAGCACCGTGTAGTAGCTCGTGTGGTCGTAGATCGTCCCGGCGTTCAGATAGCCGCCCCGGGCCTTGGTCTGGCGGGCGATCTCGCCCACGCCGCGCGAGGGCGTGCCCTTGAAGTACATGTGTTCGAGCACGTGCGCGACGCCTACCCTGTCGTCGGGCTCGTCGAAGTAGCCCGCCGAGACCCACGTGACGATGGCGACGACGGGGACTCGGTCGTCGGAGGCGACGACAACGGTGAGGCCATTGGCGAGCCGGTGGCGATGCACCCGCCCCGGCGCCAGCGCCGTGTCGAGCAGGGCTGTCGCGCTCAGTGGACGATGCGCAGGAGGCCGGCGTCGGCGCAGCCGCGCAGGAAGCTCTCGGCGTCGGCGGCGGGAATGAGCATGCCCGTGAGTGCGAAGCCGCGGCGCGCCTCGCTCTGCATGAACTCCTGCATGGTGCGCTGGGCGGCACTCGCGGTGGCGGCGCGCATCTGTTCGACGATTTCGTCCCACGTGCCGTCGTAGCTGCGCTCGTCGTTGCCGACGACGCGATGCGCTGCCTCAGGCTCGCGATCTCCAGCGAGCTGGGTGAGGAGCGTGCTGAAGAGTTCCAACTGCTCGCGCATTTCCTGCGCGTCCTGCTCGTTGAACCGTGTCTCGAGGTCATTGAGCATCTCGTCCGTCGGATCAATGACCGGCGCGAGTTCGGCGAGGCGTGCCTCCCACGGCTCGAACGACGAGTCGCCGTCGGGCAGTCGCAAGTGCGACTTGCGCAGTTCAATCAGGCGCCAGATGCCGAGTTCGTCCCAGTGATCCTCAGGCTGCGTCTGGTCGAGCTGATACAGCGCGGCCTCGAGGTCCCCGCGGTCATAGAGCAGGTTGCCGAGGTAGATGCGCGCTTCGGCGAAGCCCGGGTCGATCTTGAGGGCGCGTCGCAGCGCGTCCACGGCCGCATCGTCCTGGCCGAGGCGATGGTGCGTGTAACCGACGAGCGCCACGGCTTCCGCGTTGTCGGGTGTCTGGCGAACCGCCACCTCGAAGAACTCGAGCGCCTCGGTGAACTCGTCCTCGCGGAACAGCGCGCGCCCAATCTGCTGCATGAGCTCGATGTCGTCCTCGTAACCCAGCGCGCGGACGCGCGCGAAGACCCGCTTGGCGGCGTCCACGTGGCCGAAGCGCAGCAGCGTCTCGCCAAGGCCGGCGAGGCCGTCTTCGTGCTCCGGGTCGAGGACTAGCGCCTCTTCAAAACTGCGGCGCGCCCATGCGTACTCGTCGCGCGCGAGCCGGGCGTAGCCTACCCCGACGTGAAGCTCCACGGCATTCGGGTAGAGGGCCAGCCCTTCATGCAGCGTGGCGAGGGCGCCATCGAAGTTTCCCTCGTTGTACTGCTGATGCGCTCTTTCGTCGTACTCTTCGGAACTCAGGAACGAAGACGACATCGTTCGACTGACCTCCTGCGACGTTGAGGGTTGACCGCAAGGTAAACGGGCGTGCGCAGCGCATTCAACGGGGGGTGGCCGGCGGCGTCATCCGGCTTCGCGCAAGGCTACGGCAATGCGAGCGGCCAGCGCGGCATTGGCCTCGAGCAGGGCGAGGTTGGCCTGGAGCGATGCGCCGCGCGTCTCGCGGTCGACGGCAGCCAGCAGAAACGGCGTCACCGCGCCGCCCTTGACCCCCGCGTCCCGCGCCTCACCGAGCGCACGCCGTACGGCATCCTCGACGAGCTGCGCGTCAAGCGCCGTATCCGCCGGCGGGGGCTGTACGACGAGCATGGCGCCGGGCCGTCCCAAGTCACGGTGCGTTCGGAAGGCCTGCGCGATGACCGCCGGATCATCGGTGGATGCCGTCACGGCGAGCCGGGTGTGGCGCGCGAAGAAGCCCGGGAACTCGTCAGTGCCGAAGCCGATGACCGCAACTCCGTAGCTCTCGAGCCGTTCGAGCGTCGCCGCCAGATTGAGGACGGACTTCGCGCCTGCGCACACGGCGATGACCGGTGAGCGCGCGAGCTCGAGCAGGTCGGCCGACTCGTCGTACGGTGGCTCGCGGTGGACGCCGCCGATGCCACCCGTCGCGAAGACGTCGAGGCCGGAAGCAGTGCAGAGCGCGAGCGATGCCGCCACTGTGGTGGCACCGTCGAGGGCGCGCGCGGCAGCCCAGCCCAAATCGCGCGCCGAGACCTTGGTGACGCCGTCGCGCCGGAGAAAACGCTCGAGGTCGTCGCCTTCGAGGCCGATCGTTGGCACGCCGCGCAGGACAGCGAGCACGGCAGGGGCTGCGTGGTGGGCGAGCACCGCTTCGCACATGCGGCGGTGGGCTTCGCGGTTCGCGGGAACCGGCAGACCTTGCGCGAACACCGAACTCTCGAGGGCGACAATCGCGCGATCGCGGCGCTGCGCCGCGAGGCCAGGAGACCAGTGCACAACGCGGGGTTGGTCGTCCACGTGGCCCGTCAGGGCTTCCACGCTTTCACGACGGCCTCTCCGATGCGTCCAATGACCGCGTTTCCCTCGCTGTCCGCGGCGTAGCGTTTGTCGGCGTTGTCCTTGGTGAGCACGCAGGTGATCACCGGTGCAGGCAAGTGGAAGACACCGCAGTCCGTGCGCACCGCTTCGGTCTGGCCAGTTTTGTGCGCCAGCGTCACGCCGTAGGTGAAGCGCGCCAGCTTGGTGTCGTCGTCATTGTGTTGCAGGATCCACAGCATGGTCGAGTCGGCCGCCGGGCTCACGGCCTTGCCCTGCACCAGCAACTCGAAGAGCTGCGCCATCTCGTTAGGAGTCGTCACGCCGAGGCCATACTTTGCCGAACTGTCGGGGGCGACGCTGGCAATGCGAATCATGGAGGCGGAGAACACTTTCGTGTGCGGCAGGCCCAGCGCTTCCATCTTCTGCCAGACGCGGCGGATCTTGATGCGGTCGAGGATCAAGTTCGTCGCCGTGTTGTCGCTGAGCACGGACATCAGCCACGCGGCGTCCCACAGGTGCAGGGTGAGCGGCGTGTGCAGGCCGCGCAGCTGCCCGGTGCCGCCGACTTTGTCGATCTCAGTGAGCACCACCGGATCGTCGAGCGACAACTGCTTCTTCTCCGCAAGATCGAAGAGCGCGACGAGCACCGGCACCTTGATCAACGACGCCGTGGAAAACGTCTCGTTGCCGTGACGCTCGAGGTGCTCGCCTGTGACCAGGTTGGTGATACTGTAGCCGACGACGCCGTGGTGGGCATCGGCGATCTCGCGCAGTCTTTGCTGCAGCGTTGCCACCACCGTCGTGTTCTGCGCGACGGCGCGCGCGCCTGAGGCGCCGAGCAGCGCAAGGACCAGTGCTGCCGAACGAAAGCGCATCGCGCGCTCAGGCATCATCGAACTCATCGGCCTTCTTCGTGCCGACGTGCGTCCGTTCGCGCTCCTCGGGATCGATGACGGCCAGCAGCTTGATGGACTCGCCGGACCAGCAGTCGAAGGTCTTGCCGGTGCCCTTGACGATGCGAATCTCGTGGCCGTCCTCGAACCGCAGCACGAGCTTGGGATACTCGGCGTTGACGTACTGCTTGCGCAGCTTGCGTGGGGGAGTTGGCATGCGGCGAAGCTATCGGCGCCGCGAGGGGGCCGCAACCGCCGCGGTATCGCTAGATGACGGTGGACCGCACGCCCTCGAACGCGCGCCACGCGCCGGTGCGCAGGATGTCATCAATCTCGCCGACGGCACGCTCCACTTCCGCATTGCTGGTGTAGAAATGCGGAGCGACGCGAATGCCGGCGCCCGGCCGGTAGTCAATCACGACGTCGCGCGCGAGCAGGGTGCGCGCGACCTCGGCCGCGTGCGGCACGTCGCAGGCGACCGTGCCGCCGCGCTGGGGGGCGTCACGCGGTGCTGACACGGGGTAGCCGCGCGCGTCGGCGAGCGCGATCAGCTGCGACGTCTGGCGCACCGACTTGGCGCGCACCGCCTGCATGCCGGCGCGCCCCAGCAATCGCGGGCCTTCGAGGTTGGCGTAGAGCGCCGGCACCACCGGTGTGCCGCCGAGCCAACGCCACGCGCCGGCGGCGTAGTCCATCTGGTCGGCGAACGCGAACGGACGCGCGTGCGCCTGCCACCCGGTAAGCGCCGGCGTGTGCGCCGCGCTCATTGCGGGCGATGCCCACAGGAACGAACCGCCGGGCCCGCCGCAGAGCCACTTCAACACACCGGCGCTGTAGAAATCACAGCCGATCGCGCGGACATCCACCGGCATCACGCCCACAGCATGGTATCCGTCGAGCGATACCAGCGCGCCCATCGCGTGCGCGTGGGAGCAAATGCGCTGCACATCGAGAATGGACGCGGAGCGAAAGAGCACGTGCGAGATGGCCACGAGCCGCGTGCGCTCCGTGATGGCCGCGCACAACCGGTCGCCATCGATGGTGATCCCGTCGTCGCTGGGCACGACCTCCACCCGCGCGCCGAGCCGTGGCGCCATCTGTTCGATGGCATAGCGCACCGACGGAAAATCGAGTGCGGTCATCACCACCGTGCCGCGCTCGCGCGGATAGTCGAGCGCCGAAAGCACCGCCACCTGCGCGAGGGTGACAGTGGGAACCATCGCGACTTCGCCGGGGTACGCGCCGATCAGCGGCGCCATTTCGTTCCCCACAGTGACCGGCATCTCCCACCAGCCCTCGGCCCACGCACGCACGCCGCGCTCGCTCCAAGCGTCCACGTACTCAGCGAGGCGATCGGGGACGGCGCGCGGCATCGCCCCCAGCGAGTTGCTCACCAGATAGCAGCAGCGTTCGAGGATCGGGAACTCGGCGCGAAAAGCGAGCAGCGGATCGACGTCGCTCATTTGCGCCGGAAGAAGAACAGGACAGTCGCGACCACGAGCACCGTGCCCACCGAGCGCCACTCGGCGGCCGTGATGCTCGTCAGCAGCCACGCGATGACGACGCACGTGAGCACGTGAACAGTCGGGCCGAGCGGCAGGTTAAACGGCGTCGTGCCCTCGTTCTGCACGCCGCGGCGGCGCAGCTCCCACGCAGCGACGGCGCAGACAAAGTAGAGCAGCAGCGCCGACAGGTTGGCGAGCACCGCCAGCGCCTCGAACTCGTTGACGACCGCGAGCACGCAGACGACGGCCGACTGCAGGACGATGGCGAGCCACGGCGTATGGAAGGCCGAGTGGACCGCGGCCATTTGGCGCGGGAGGAAGCCGTCGCGCCCGAACGCGAAAAGCGCGCGCGGCATGGCCAGCGTCATGCCCGACATATAGCCGAACGTCGAGACCGCGGCGCCGATGAGGAGCAGGAGCCGGCCGGGCGATCCCATCAGCCGGTCGGCGACGGCGGCGAGCGGCGCCGCTTTCGCAGCGGCGAGTTCCTCGACGCCGAGCACACCCTGCGCGACCAACTGGATGGAGATGTAGAGAGCGGTGACGCCGATCATCGCGATGGCCAGCGCGCGCGGCACCGTGCGCGAGGGCTCTTTCATTTCGCCGGACGGCACGAGCGCACTCTCGACACCTGTGAAGGCGAAGATGAGCACGATGGAAGTCCGCGCGAACGAACTGGCCGCGGGCATGCTCTCGACCACGAGATGCGCGGGCGCGATGGCCACGGCGCCGACGGCGACGAGCGTGAGGAGCGGCAGCAGCTTGGCGATGCTCACCACGGCGATAAGCCGTGTACCTTGTTTGACGCCGCGCACGTTGACGGCGGCCAGAAAGGTGAAGCTGACGGCGAGCACGAGCGCGCGCGGCACTGGCTGGCCGAGGGCGGGAATGAGCGTGCCGATGAAGCCCGCGTAGGCGCTCGACACCGACGCCATGGCGGTCGTGCCGAGCAGCCAGAGGAGGACGCCACTCATGAAGCCCGCGTATGGGCCGAAGACCAGCTCGACGTAGGCGTACGGGCCACCCGTCATCGACACGCGGCTTCCCGCCTCGGCGAAGCAGAGGACGACGAGCCCCATGGCTAGCGCGCAAATCACGTAGACCAGCGGCGCCGACGGGCCGATCAGCCCCGTGACCGAACCGGGGAGCCGGAAGATCCCGCCTCCGACCGTGGTGTTGAACACGGCGGCGGCGAGGCCCCAGACACCGATGGCGCGCGTGAGGCCGCGGTCAGCGTCGAGGGTGGGCGAAGAGTGGGGTGCAACGCTCATCTGGAGGGCCCGTGGGGTGACAAAGGGAACGGCGATGATGTATCGTCGGTAAAGCTACCGAAGGACCGATACACCTGCACCCCGCTTCATGGAGCACATGATGAAGATCCTTCGCTTCGCCCTTTTCGCCGCGATCGTTGCGGCATCGTTGCCCGCGTTTGCACTCGCGCAGGGCGCGCCGACGATGCGCGTGTCGGCTGCGCCCGTGCTCGCCAACATGACGGTTGGGGTGCGCAATACACTCAACGCGCCCGCGCCAGTGCCGACACCCGTGCCGTTCCGCCAGGACACCAAGCAGAACCGGGCGATGATGATCGTCGGGGGCGCCGCCATGCTCACCGGCGCCGTGGTCGGCGGCAGCGCCGGCACGCTGATCAGCGTCAGCGGCGCGGTGGTCTTCCTCTGGGGACTCTACCAGTTCCTGCAGTAGCCGCTCCGTACACGCCGCACCTCAGCCGCCGCACGCCGTGACAGGACCACCGGCGACCGGTATCCCGCCGCGCGTCGCGCTCGTCCTCGGCGGCGGCGGACTGAAGGGTTTCGCGCACATCGGCGTGCTGCGCGCGCTCGAAGAGCGCGGCATTCGCCCCACGGTCATCGCCGGCACGAGCATCGGCGCGCTGATCGCCGCGGCGTACGTGCGCGGCCTGACCATCAAGCAGATGGAAGCACGCGCGCTGTCGCTGCGGAAGCCCGACCTGTTCCGCATTGACCACATGGGCATGGTGGTGAAGCGGATGCTCGCCACGTCGCTCTATCTCGAGCAGCCGCTGCAGGCCATCGTGGACAGCCTGTCGCCAGAGGGCACGTTTCGCGACCTCTCGATCTCCCTGCTCGTGAATACCGTGGACCTTGAGCGCGGATCGCAGGTCGTGTGGGGGTTGCCCGGACTGCAGGACGCACGCGTGGCTGACGCGGTGTATGCCTCGTGTGCGCTGCCCGGCTTCTTCCCGCCGCGCGTGATTCATGGGCGCACGTGCGTGGACGGCGGCGTGATGGAGAACACGCCCGCACTCGCAGCATCACGCAACGTCGATGCGGTGATCGCCGTGGACGTCGGGAGCACCAGCCTCGCGGCGGCGCGCCGCGTGCGCGAGAAAGGGTTCGCGTCCATCTTCATGCGCTCGGCGCAGCTGATGATGCGCTCGTTGCAGCAGATGCAACTCGCCACGTGGAGCGGGCCGCCGCTCCTTCTTGTGCGACCGGCCGTGTGGAAGTTCAACTGGTTCAGCTTCGCGCACACCCGCGCGATGATGGACGCCGGCTACGCCGCCGCCTGCGAAGTGCTCGATGGCGTGGGCGACACACTGTATGCCTCGGGCGGCGTCTTTCCGCGGCGCCGTGTCGAGGTGTCGGTGGACCGCGCGCGGTGCACGGGCTGCGGGATGTGCGCAGTCCTCGCGCCCGACGTGATGCAGATGGACGCCGACGGCAAGGCCACGGCCGTGGGCGGCACGCTCGAGTGGTCGCGCGCCGACGGCGCGTTTGTGCAGGAGTGCCCCGTGCAGGCGATCAACGTCGAGGTGATTGACGGCGACGGGCAGCGGCACCGCACGATGGAGTTCAAGGTCCTCGGCGATTAGCGCGCTCGCGTCGCTCCCCTCGCCGCGGAGCGTCCGTCCGCTATAATTGATGTAGCCTGGCCGCCGCGTTTCCTCCGGCGTCCAGTGGCTTAGGCCATCACCCCGCCCCGCACCTGATTCAGCGGGCGACTAGACCACACGGCCATGGCAACCTCCAACAGCTTTGGAAGCCGCACGACGCTCACTGTCGACGGCAAGTCGTACACCTACTATCGGCTCGACGCCGTCGGGGGACTGCCCGGCAGCACCGCGCGCACCCTGCCCTTCTCGCTCAAGGTTCTCCTCGAGAACCTGCTGCGCAACGAGGACGGAGCCTTCGTGAAGAAGGCGGACGTCGAGACGCTCGCGACGTGGAACGTGCAGACGCCGGTGGACAAGGAAATCGCCTTCCGCACGAGCCGCGTGTTGCTGCAGGACTTCACGGGCGTTCCCTGCGTGGTGGACCTCGCCGCGATGCGCGACGCGCTCGCCACCCTTGGCGGAGACGCGCGCAAGATCAATCCACTGCAGCCGGTGGACCTCGTCATTGACCACTCGGTGCAGATTGACGAGTACGGCACCGACGCGGCGTTCATGATCAACGTGAACCTCGAGTACGAGCGCAACCGCGAGCGCTACCAGTTCCTGCGCTGGGGCCAAACGGCGTTGAAGAACTTTCGCGCCGTGCCGCCGGGCACCGGCATCTGCCATCAGGTGAACCTGGAGTACCTGGGGCAGGTCGTCTTCGTGAACAAGGAGACGGGCGAGGCGTATTGTGACTCGCTCGTCGGCACCGACTCGCACACGACGATGATCAACGGCCTCGGCGTACTCGGCTGGGGCGTGGGTGGCATCGAAGCCGAGGCGGCGATGCTCGGCCAGCCCGTGTCGATGCTGATTCCCGAAGTGATCGGGTTCAAGCTCACGGGCAAGCTGCCGGCCGGCGCGACGGCGACCGACCTCGTGCTCACCTGCACGGAGATGCTGCGGAAGAAGAAGGTTGTCGGGAAATTCGTCGAGTACTTCGGCGACGGGCTGGCGGGGTTGTCACTCGCTGACCGCGCGACGATTGCCAACATGTCTCCCGAGTACGGCGCGACGATGGGCTTCTTCCCCGTGGACGATGAGACGCTCAAGTACCTGCGCCTCTCCGGGCGCGACGAGCATCACGTAAAGCTCGTCGAGGCGTACTGCAAGGCGCAGGGGCTGTTCCGCGAGGCGGGATCGCCCGATCCCGTGTACAGCGACACACTCGCGCTCGACCTTTCGACGGTGGTGCCGTCGCTCGCGGGCCCGAAGCGGCCGCAGGATCGCATCCCGTTGACGCAGATGAAGGCCGCCTACGGCGCGTCGCTCAAGGCGCATCTCGAGCAGCGGGCGGAGGCCGCGGCCAAGAAGAACCAGCCCGCGCCCGTCTCGACGCGGCAGCATCTGGCGCATCGCGGCAAGGAGTTTGACCTCACCGACGGCGCGGTCGTGATCGCGGCGATCACAAGCTGCACGAACACATCGAACCCGAGTGTCATGCTCGCCGCCGGCCTTGTGGCGCAGAAGGCCGTCGCGCAGGGGCTCACCAGCAAACCGTGGGTGAAGACCTCGCTCGCACCCGGCTCGAAGGTCGCGAAGGACTACTTCGAGAAGGCGGGAGTGCAGCCGGCCCTCGACGCGCTCGGCTTCCAGATTGCCGGCTATGGCTGCACGACGTGCATCGGCAACTCGGGGCCGCTGCCAGAGGCGATCAGCAAAGGGATTGACGACGGCAAGCTGACGGTGGCCGCGGTGTTGAGCGGCAATCGCAACTTCGAGGGGCGCGTGAATCCGCAGACGCGCTTCAACTACCTCGCCTCACCGCCACTCGTCGTCGCGTACGCGCTCGCTGGGCGCGTGGATATTGACTTTGAGAGCGAGCCGATTGGCAGGAACGGGGAGGGGGTAGAGGTCTTCTTGCGCGAGATCTGGCCGACACCGAAGGAAGTCGAGGACGTCGTGCTGTCGAGCGTGAAGCGCGAGTACTTCGTGAAACAGTACGCCGACGTGTTCGGCGGGGACGCGCAGTGGAAGGCCATCCCTGTGCCGACGGGCGACCGATACGCGTGGGATGACAAGAGCACGTACGTCAAGCACCCGCCGTACTTCGCGGGAATGACGAAGACGCCGCCGGGCGTGCAGCCGATCAGCGGCGCGCGCGTGCTCGGCATGTTCGCCGACTCCATCACCACCGATCACATTTCGCCGGCCGGTTCCATCGCCGAGAAGTCGCCAGCGGGCGTCTGGCTCAAGTCGCTCGGCGTCGAGAAGAAAGACTTCAACTCGTACGGCGCACGGCGCGGCAACCACGAGGTGATGATGCGCGGCACGTTCGCGAACATCCGCCTCAAGAACGAACTGACGCCGGGCATGGAAGGATGGTGGACGCGGACGGCGCCTGACGCGGAGCCGACGAGTTTCTTCGAGGCGAGCGAGGCGTACAAGAAAGCCGGCACGCCGCTGGTCGTCATCGCCGGTAAGGAATACGGCACTGGGTCGTCGCGCGACTGGGCAGCGAAGGGAACGATGCTGCTGGGCGTGCGCGCCGTCATCGCCGAGTCGTTCGAGCGCATTCACCGCTCGAATCTCGTGGGCATGGGAGTGCTGCCGCTCGAGTTCGTCAACGGCGACACGCGCCAGTCGCTCGGCCTCACCGGCTTTGAAGCGATCACCATCGAGGGCATGAGTGACGCGATGACGCCGCGCGCAACGCTCACGGTGAAGGCCGTGGGCGCCGCTGGCGCCACGAAGACGTTCCAAGTGCGGAGCCGCATTGATACGCCGGAGGAGATGAATTACTACCGGCATGGCGGGATCCTGCAGTATGTGCTGCGCAATCTGGCGAGTTAGAAGACAACAGAGGACAACAGAGGACGACAGAGAACAACAGAGTGAAACAGAGGGGCGCGGCGTTCGTTGCCGCTCCCCTCTGATCAATTCCGTCCTCGACTGTTGTTTTCTGTCGTCCTCTGTTGCCTTCTGTTGTGCTCTGCGTCAGCCTATCTCGCCCTGACGCTGTACGCCGCCGGCATCCACGCCTCGCCCTGGCGTGCGAGGCGCAGACGCACGTCGAACAGCGCGCCCATGTCCTTGCCGCTACTGCGCCACGACGCCTCGACGACGAACTCCGTCACATACGTCGTGCCGTCCGCTTCCGGCTCCGACGCCATGCGGTCGAACCCGGCGGCGAAATCGTCGCCCTCTCGAATCAACCGCTCGAGCGTGCGGCGCGTCGCCGCGTCGCCGCCCCCGGCGTCGGCAAGCCGTTCGAGG
>JAHFCU010000007.1 GCA_023249305.1 Gemmatimonadota bacterium | reverse complement strand
CTTGGTGCGGAGTGAAGAGTGGAGGGACGGGGAAGAGGAGCGAGGCCGACGTCCGTCCCTCCTACTCGTCCCTACACTCGTTCCCCCGCACCAAGCCCCCGCACCCCGCACCCGTCCCTCTAACCCCAAGCAGATGTTGCGCTTGACTAGGGCCCTCTCCTCCAATAACCTTCAAGGCTCATCTATCGCCTCTTCTCGCAAGACAGCTCATATGCACCCCTTCATCGAAACGCAGAAAGAGTGGCTCAAGAACGTTCCCCCGTTCCGCGCGGGTGATACGGTGCGCGTGAACGTGCGCGTGAAGGAAGGCGACAAGGAGCGTCTGCAGGCGTTCGAGGGCGTGGTCATTGCGCGCCGGGGCGAGGGTGTGAGCGCCACGTTCACCGTGCGCAAGATCAGCAATGGCGTCGGCGTCGAGCGCATCTTCCCGCTGCACTCGCCAATGCTCGAGAGCGTGAGCGTGATGCGCCGTGGCCGCGTGCGCCGCGCCAAGCTCTTCTACCTGCGCGAACTGACGGGCAAGGCGACACGCATTCGCGAGAAGAAGCTGCGCGTGTCAGTGCCGGTGACGGGCTCGGCGGAAGAGGAGGCGTAACACCGGTGGGGCGCTGGAGCGCGGTAGAGCGCTCGTTGCGCGCTGAGGGCGCCCGGCTCATCGCCGGAGTGGACGAAGTCGGACGGGGCCCGCTTGCGGGCCCCGTCTTTGCTTGTGCGGTGATCATGCCTGGTGGTGTGCGAGCCATCGCCGGCGTGGCGGATTCAAAGAAGCTCTCGGCGGCCGAACGGGAGCGGCTCGCGCAGCTGATCCGCACGAAGGCGCTGCGGGTGGCGCTCGGAGCAGCGAGCGTTCGAGAGATCGCGGCCCTCAACATCTATCATGCGACGGCACTCGCGATGCGGCGGGCGGTCAGCCGGTTGGGCGCGCGGCCCGACGCGGTTCTGGTGGACGGTAAGCCCATCAGGACCTTGGGGATAGCCCACCGCGCCTTCGTTGGAGGGGACTCGCGCATCTATACAATTGCGTGCGCCAGCATCGTGGCCAAAGTGACGCGAGACCGGCTGATGAAGGCCTTGGCGAGGCGGCACCCGGGATACGGCTGGGAGGCGAATGCGGGGTACGGGACCCCCGCGCATATCGCCGCGTTGCGAGCGGCGGGGCTGACCGCACATCACCGGGTTCAGTTCTGCAGAGGGGTGATGGGTGGGGAGCGGGGAGTATGAGGAGAAGGAGAGCGAGTCGCCGACAGCCTTGGCCGTTGACGTGGTAATGCTTTTGCATTACCATTGAATGCATCTGCATTACTGACGCGAGGAGGTCGAATGGGCGGAATCATCACCAGCAGGATCACCGAGCGGTCGCAGACCACGTTGCCCCCAGCCGTGCGGAAGGTGCTTGGTCTGTTGCCGGGTGATGCGCTCGGATACGTCATCGAAGGGTCGGCCGTCCACCTTGTGAACCCGAGTGAAGCGGCGCATACCGACCCTGCGCTCGAGCCGTTTCTGCTCCTGCTGAAACAGGATATCACCGCGCGCCCCGAGCGTCTCGCAGGATTCCCGGCCGAACTGCTCGCGCGGATCCAGGCCCTGACGGACCATGTGAAGGCAGACCACGACGCGGCCATCAACGGCGTGGTCGCGCTGTAAGCCCGCGTGGCGGACAACCGGCGCAAGGGCAAGAAGGCGAGGGGCCGACCGGTCGCTCCCGTGCCACCGACGGTGCGGTCCGTCCCGATCGTACCGGTCATCAACGGCTGGACTTTGTTGCCGCACCACCTCCTTCTCGGTCAACTCGCGAATCTCGTGGCAGCGGCGACGAAAGAGCGAGCGGTGGCCGGAGCGCCCCCGGGACCGAACACGAAGCTCTTGGCGAACGTCAACGCCATCATGTTCGACGAAGTACCGACCGCGCCTGGTGACCCGATGTACCGCCATGGAGGCGCCATCGCTGGCGGTCATCGCGAATGGTACAGGGCCAAGACCGGCAATGGTCGGTTTCGACTGTTCTATCGCTTCGACAGTCGGACGATGATCATCATCTACGCGTGGCTGAACGACGACGACACCCTGCGAACCTACGGGTCGCGCACCGATGCGTACGCGGTGTTTGCGCGTATGCTCGACGACGGGAATCCGCCGGGGACGTGGGACGAGTTGCTGGCCGCCGCACGGGTTGATGCGACGACGCCGCTAGCAAGGGCGCTGTTCACCCCGCCGCCAGCCTTCCCTCCGCCGAAGCCGCCGACGTAGTCGGCCGCCCCCGCCCTCGTTACCCCCTTCGGACTCAGCTCGTCAACAAGTGGCGCAGAATCCCTCGAGCGTTCTTGACGGGGGGTAACTGGGGCCGTAGTTTCTTGGCTCCTGGTCCGATCACCACTATAAGAGAGTGGCTGGCCGGTCTGGGCATCGGAAATGAGCAGGCGGCGCGGGCAAGTGGCGACCCCAATTGGGGTTGCCTGTTGACCGCACCGTCGTCATATTCCACGAGATTGGCCAGCAGTGTGTTTTGCCTTGCCAGGACGTCTTACCGTGGATGGAGACGTTGCGTGCGAGCAAGGGCTACGATTTCACGATTTCTATTTTGCAGTGCTACTTCCACTGGGGGTTCCATGAACTTCTCTCGTAAGATGATTTTCGTCGTTGGCGCCGCGCTGCTCGCGGCGTGCGGCGACAAGGTCACGGTGACGGATTACACGCCGCCCGCGACCGTTCCCAGGGTGTATAGCGTTGACGTCGCTCCGGCGACGGCGACGGTGACCGTCAACTCGACGCTCACGTTCACGGCCGCGGTCAACGCGGACGCGGGTGTGGCGACGACGGTGACGTGGTCGGCCTCGGGCGGCGCGATCTCCACAGCCGGCGTGTTCACCGCTCCGGCGACGGCCAGCGCTGGCATCGCTGTCTGCGCGCAGTCAACGGTCAACACCAGCGTGAAGGGTTGCGCGACGGTTGTCGTGCAAGCCGCGGCGGCGATTATTCCGGCCACGGTTTCGATCAACTCGATTCAAGTGACGGGCGCGGTCGGCGGTGCGACGGTGAATCCAGCGGCTGTTGCCGGCGGCATCGACGTCACGCTGAACGTCAACCCTGGCAACCAGACGCCGCAGAGGATCGTGCTGATCGTCGGCGGCATCCGTCAGGACTCGCAGATGTTCACCGCAGCCCAGGCTGCGGCGCTGCGCTATGCGGCTGATGAAGCCGCTGCGACGCAGTCAACGTTCCCGCAGATCGTGTTCTCGGTCGCCACGGGGACGTTCAATGCCACGACCGGCGCTCCGCGCTGGCTGAATGGCACGCAGGCTGTCTCGGCCCAGCTTTACACGACGGGTGGCACGTCCACGGCTGCAACGGCGACGGCCCAGACGAACCTGACGTTCGCCAACGTGGACGGCTTTGCTATCACGACCAGCGGCGGCACGTCGGTGGTTGACGCCACGGGCTATCGCTGGACGGGCAACGGCTCGTTGACGGTCAACGCGCTCCCGGTCATTTACTCGGGCTCGACGATCGGCACGGTCAACGCGGCGCTCTCGGCCAACCCAGCGGCCGGTTCGACGTGCGTTGCTGCTGTTGGCGCTGTTGGTGCGGCCACGACCAAGACGGGCAACGTGTATGTCATCACGGGCACGATGGCTGGACTGGCGTCGACTGTTGGCGCTACTTGCAACACGACGTTCCCGAACGTTGTCACGATCGCGGCGACCAATGCCGCTGGTGACAACCTGACGCTGGCTGGTACGGCCACGACGCCTGCCGGCATCATCGGCACGCAGACTGGCCTGCGCTGGGACAACATTGCTCCGCCGACGGCGGGCCTGATCGCGGCGCTCGCCGTGAATAGCCGCGCCGGCAACTGGATCAACGATGCGGTGAGCTTTGGCGCCGTGACGACCGGCGCGACTTCCAACAACGCAATCGCCGCTGCGGTCGTTGACGCCAATATTGGCGGCACGATCACCTACAGCGTCCGCGTTGGCGCGACGTACACGGCTGCGAAGACGGCTGCCGGTCTGGCGAACAGCTCGACGCTGAACGCTGGCACTGCTGGTTCGGCGACGAACGCCGACTGGTGCGGTATCGTCTTCACGGCTGACGCTCTTGGCAACACGCAGAGTGGTGGCCCGACGGGTACGTGCGCCGCTCCGACCACCAATGGTGTCATCTACGTTCTTCCGGTGGCTGGTGTGGCTTCGGTTCCGTTCGGCGTTGACCGCGCGGCCCCGACCATCGCGTACAGCGGCGGCTTGGCTGCGAACGCGCAAATCGCCACGGCCGCAGTTGGTGGTGAGTTCATCGTCACGGTGGCTGACACGGGTCTGGTTGGCAACTCGGGCATGCTGCCGGCGTCGCCGGCCAAGATGCAGATTTCGCAGCGTGTCGCCGCCGGCAACGGCGCTGGCACAACGAGCTGCAAGAACGCGGACGGCACCGCCGCTACGACTTGCGGCACGCTGTCCGCGACGGGCGTGGCTGCGGCTGCCCCGCTCTACTCGACGGCCATCACCGCGGTGACCACGGACGCGTACTTCACCTTCTCCGCCACGGCGTTCGACGCGGCCGGTAACTCGGCTTCTGTCGCGACCCGCACTGTGGCGCACGATGACGGCGCGCTGACGGTTGGCGCGGTGTCGTCGCCGATCACGGTAGCGACCATCGGCTGGTCGGGCTCTGCCTTCCTGAACGATGCGCTCGATATCGCGAACTACTGGTTCTCGGGCGACTACACGACGATCGGCGGTGTCAGCACGTTCGTCGTGGGCCCGTCGGTGCAGCCGGTGCGTTTCGCGAATACGACGGCGACCGTCGTGAACGGCTTCAACGCTGCGTCGTTCGTCAACACGAACTACGCCGTGACGTCGACGTTCAACATCCCGCTCGCCTTGCAGTTCGGCGGCGTCCTGTACCCGCTCGCCACGGTTGAAGCGAATGCGACCAACCAGGGTAACTTGCTGGTGACGGGCGCGGGTGCGGCCGCTCCGGCGGTTGCTCCGGCGCTAGCGGTGTTCGCTCCGGCGGGTCTCGCGACCTTCCCGGCGATCACCAACAGCATCGCCTCGAACAACATCTCGTCGGGCGTCACGACTGCTGCGACGACCGGCAACCCGGCTTCGGGTACGCTGAGCGTTGTCTCGACGGGCCCGACGGCCACCTACAACAACCCGTTCTCGCGCGTTGAGTTCTGGGCTGCGAACCTTGGTGGCGCGGCTGGCACGGAGATGCGTATGATCGGCTCGGCGTCAACGCCGGTGCTGGTGGACAACGGTGCGACGCGTACGTACACGTGGAGCGCGGCCATCAGCGGCGCTACGCTGTATACGCAGCTTGGGTATACGGCGACCGCCGTTACCCAGGTGATTGCGGTTGGCTACAACGCAGCAGGCACGATTGGCTACGTCAATGCTGCTGCGTACGCGCTGAACATCATCAAGTAAGCTCCTGAAGTTGCTACAACCCGCCGGGGTCCAGTCGAAAGACTGGGCCCCGGTTGGCATTTAAGTGCGAGTGACCCCCACCGCTCTATAGAAGTCTGTATGGGAGAGTCACGCGGTTCGATTCCGCCGACGGCGCGAGCCGCCGTCGGCTGTGGTGCATTCACTCTCCATCCTGCCCTCATGCGTCCATCGCCCTGCCTGCGTCGCGCGCTGGCGATCGCCGTCCTCTTGGCCCCCGCCGCCTCGCTACGGGCTCAGGATGCCACGCAGTCGCTCACGGCCTACACACCCACCCTCACGTTCGGCACGGGGCTCATCAACGCCCCTGTCGCCTGGGTCTCGCCCCAGCACGGCGACATCTGGGCGGCCGTCTCGGCCCGCGGACTGAACCAGGGTTCGCTCACGCCGCGCCCCAACGGCTCCATCTGGGATCTCACACTCACCGCCGACGCGCATCTCTTCGGTCGCCTTTCCATCGGCGGCTCGATCTACGGCACGAACAACCAGCAGGTCGGGGCGCACGCGGCGCTGTTGCTGTATCGCCAGCAGGCAGACGTGAAGTGGCTGCCGAGTCTCGCCGTCGGCGTCCGCAATGTGGGTGCGAGCGCGTGGCAAGACCGCTACGTCACCGGCACAAAGCGCGCGGTTGACGTGCTGCCAGCGGCCCAGCGTGCAGCCAAAGGCGTGATTGACGGCAGCCCGTCGGTCTACGGCGTCGCGACGCGCGAGTTCACGTGGGAAAGGGCGTCGCTGGGCCTCACCGTCGGCTACGGCACGGGACTGTTCAAGAACAACGGCGGGATGGACACGGTGTACAACCGGCGTGGCACGCTGACGCCGGGGCTGTTCGCTGGCTCGCGGCTCGCCTTTGCGCTCTCGAAAACGAGCGTGATGTCTTTCATCGTCGAGAACGATGGCTGGGACTGGAACGCGGGCGCTGTCGTCACCGCGGGCCCACTCACGGTTGGACTCATGATGACGGAGCTCGAGGAAACGAAAGGCATCCCCGACAACGAGCCCCTCGCCAACTGGACCAAGACGAATTTCATCATCGGCTACGCGGGCTCGATTCCCGAGATCATCCGCGGCTCGCGTCAGCGCGCCGAGGCTGTGGAGCTGGAGCTTGAGGCACGCCGGCTGCGTCGAGAAGTGCAGCAGCGCGACGTGCGCATGGCTGAGCTCAATGCGCAGATTGCCAAGGCGCGCACGCGCGCCGATGCCGAAGCCAAGGCCCAGCAGGCGGCGCTCGAGAAGGCGCTGGAGCAGGAGCGCGAGGCGGCCAAGAAGGCCGCCGATCGCCTGCAACAGGTGAAGCCCGGCACGAAGCCACCGGAGATCTTCTGATGCGCCGGACGATCATCTGCTCGCTCGCGGCGTTCGGTCTGCTCGCGACGCCCGCCTTCGCCCAGCGCCCGACATTCACGCCCACGCTGTACTGGGAGAGCGGGCTCATAGACACGCCTACGGCCTGGGCATCTCCCCTCGGCAGCGACCTGTCCATCAACGCGACGCGCCTGCAAATGGACTCGATGGCGCGGCACGGCACGACGGCGGGCGATCCGCAGAGCTACAACTTCTCGATGAGCGCCTCGCTGTGGGGACGAGCCGAAGTGGGCGTGTCGATCTTCACGAGCGACTTGAAGGGCGGTCTGTTTGCCAAGGGCCTCCTCTGGGATCAGATGGACGGCGCCTTCCGCCAAGGGCTTGTGCACTGGATGCCCAGCGTGGCGGTGGGGATGCGCAACGTCGGCAACGAGAGCGGGCTGAACCGCTGGGCGGAGCCCGGTAACGCGGGCTTCAGCACGTCGCCCTCGCTCTACGCGGTCGCGACACGCACGATCGCCATGGGCGGCCAGGTGGAACCAGGAACGCGCGCCAAAACGCAGCTCACGCTCAATCTGGGCGTCGGCAACGGCCTCTTCTCGAGCGATGGCGGGCTCGACACGGTGTACGCGAAGCACAAGTCGGGCGGATTGTTTGGCGGTGTCAAGGTGGACTTTGCGACGTCGCGCTTCTCGAACCTCGCGTTCATCGCCGAGCACAACGCGTGGGACTTCAACCTCGGCGTGGTGTACGACGTGCGCGGCCTGCGGTTCGGCGTGTACCTGCTCGAGGCGGATGCGGGAAGCCCGCGCAAGACCTCGTGGACGTACAGCAAGGCGGCGTTCACCGTCGGGTGGCAGACGAACCTGCTGGCGCTCGTGCGCGGCAACAAGATGGAAGCGCGCGTCACACAGATGGAACACGAGCGCGACCAGTTGACACGCGACATCCGCGCCGGCGAGTCGCGCGTGCAAACGCTTGTAGGGCAGCTACGCAGTGTGGAAGGCGCCACCGAAGCCGATCGCCGCGCCCAGCGCGAACTGCTCGAGCAGAAGCTGCGCGAAGAGCAGGAGGCGCTGAAGCGCTTGCAGGAGCGGCTGAATGCGAGAAAACCACCGCAGTAAAGCAGATGGGAGATGGGAGATGGGGGATGGGAGACGGCAACACTTACAGTGCTTCGTGAATACACAGCGGTTCTTCTCTCGGTTTCTCCTCGGCGCGGCGCTGGTGACCGCGCCGCTCGGCGCACGCGCGCAACAGAAGGCGGCTGACCCGGCCAAGCAGTTGAAGTCGTTGCAGGAGCAGCTAGACATCACGCGCAAGCAACGCTTGGAACTCGAGGCGCGGCTCGAGCGCGAGCTCGCCGCCGAGATCGCGCAACGCGCGCAGATGCTGGCGATGGGCGGCGAGATGGGCGCGCTGCAGCGCCTCGAGCAACTGCTGGACTCGGCGCAGGGGCGCCTGCTCGTGCAGCGCGACCGCATTCGCCTGCTCGACGACGCGGCGCGTACGCCAGGGGCGAGCATCCTCGTGATCCTGCTGCGCATGGAGCAGGTACCGCAGGGCGAGGTTGGCACGGCGATGATGATTGACGGCCAGCCCGCGGGGACGCGCACGCTGGGGGTCGAAGAAGTGCGCACGCTCGCCGCAGGGGCCGCACAGGAGATGTATCGAGGCGAGGTGCCGCCGTCGGGGCACAAGGTACTGCTGCAGGTGGCGGGGAAGGGCCTGAATGCCGGCAACTCGATAGATGTGCCGCCCGCGCCCAAGCAGATCACATACGTCGAGTTCACCGTGCGCAACGGCGCGCTGGTGACGGCGACGTGGACGAGCGGGGCCTCGGCGCCATGAGGGCGGCCAGCCGGTGACGCTGCGAGCGCTCGTCTGGCGCTCAGCGCTTGTGGTGCTGCCGGGCGTACTGTCTGCGCAACGCGTGGATATCCGGCCCGACACGGCGCGCTCGCTCGACGCGGAGCGGCGCGTCGCGCTGCAGGATCTGCGCTCTGGCCGCCTGTTGTCCGCCGTGACGCATCTCGAGCGGGCGCGCGCGCTGATGGAGGGGCGCGGACGCGATGACGCGACCGTTCTGGCGCCGCTCGCTTTGGCGTACGCACAACTCGGGCAGACTGATCTGTTCGTGCCGGTCGCGGAGCGCGCCTTGCGTGCGGGAGCGACCGGCGCTGACGCCGACGCGCTTCGCGCGCGCCTCGCGCGGTTGCGCGCCGAGCAGGGCGACCTCGCGGGGGAGCGAGCCACGCCGGCGGGTGACGCGCAAGAGCGGGTGGCGCGCGCGGACGCGTGGCGGGCGTATCGCGCGGGACGGTTCCTGGAATCGGCACGGTTGTTCGCACACGTGGCGGTGACGGCCGCGTCGCCGCTCAGGAGCGGCGACGCGCGGCTGATGGCGGCGCAAGCGTACCTCGAGGCGGGCAGGCCCGACAGCTCGCGCGTCTGGTTTGCCACAGCGCGTGACAGCACGCGCGCGGCTGAGGGCGCGGTGGACTCGACGTTCAACGCCACGGTGACCGAGCCGGCGCGCGCCATCGTGGCGGCGCGCGCGTTCGAGTTGCTCTATGGCGACGCGGCGACCACTGGCGAGCTGCTGGTCGCGGACCCCGACACAATGCGCGCACTCACGGGAGCGCCGGCTCTGCGCACGCGAACGACGAGCGACTTGACGGCGACCGCGCGTGCGCTGGGGCGGCCGCTGGCCGCACGCGGTGTCGGCACGGCACTGCGTTTGCCATTCACACCCGACGGACTCGCTCGCTTGCGCGCGGTCGCTTTGGAAGTGCGCGAAGCTGACGCGCGCGTGGCTCGGACGCAGCAAGCGCTCGAGCAGGCGCGTCAGGAGCAGAGCACACGGCGCGTCGCCGCCGAGCAGCTCATTCGCTATGTGGAGGCAATGCGCGACTCGCTCGCGGCGACGGAGCGCACGTTGCATGTGCTGTCGGATGCGATGCAGGAGCGCGACTCGTCCATCGCGCGGACCGTTCGGCAGTATCGTGTGACGCTGCTCGCGAAGATCGCGGCGGTGCGCACGCTGGCTGCCGTGAACGCGCGTCACGTGGACAGCCTTGTGTCGCGGGCGCGGGCGATGCCGAGCGAGGCGCTGCAGGTGGCCCGCGACGAGATGGCGACGGCGGCAGCGTACCAGCAGATCGCAAACACGGCGGACGCGGCACTCGACTCAGGGCTGGTGCGCCAGCCGGTGCTGCTGCGGCGTGACGCGGCGCACGTCAAGCTCGCCGCGCTTTACGAAGCGCTCTCTCTCGAAGACGCGCGTCAGGATAGCGCACGCGTAGCCGCGTTCGCGTTGCGTGATGGTGTGGCCGCGGCGTGGACCGCACGCGAGCAGAGGATGCTGGCGTTGCGCGCCGCCCTCGCGGCCATGCGCGACAGCGTCGAGCGCATGGCGATGGTCATGGTGGCCGACGAACTCCGCGCACGCGCGGCGCAGTGGCGCACCACACTCACGCGCGAACGCGAAGGCGCCGAGTTTGGCGAGGCCACCGCACGATTCTTCGAGGTGATGGGCGGCACCAACACGCTGGCTGCCGCACGCGACGCGGCGATCAGCGCGCTCACCGCCGTGGCGGCGCAGTATCCGCAGAGCACGCTGCGGCCACGCGCGGTGCTGCAGTTGGCCGAGTTGCTCGCGCGGCTCGCCGACGCCGACTACTCGGCGGCCCAGCGGGCCGGCACGAACGTGGATCGTCCAGACTATACGTCGGCGATCGTGCGGCTCGACGAGTTCCTCGCCCGGTATCCCAACGACCCCGAAGCCGACGCCGCTGCGTACACCGCGGGATCGCTCAACTTCACCGCACAGCGCTGGGACGACGCCGCGCGTGCGTGGGATCGCGTGATCGCTGACGAGCATTCGCGTTTCCGTTCCGAGGCGTTCTATCGGCAGGGCGAGACGCGCTTCGAGATGGCCATCCGTCTGGCCGGCGACGCGCGGCGCGCGCTGCTTGCGCAGGCCTCCACCGCATACGAGCAGGCCATCGGCGGATCGCCGCGCGACGGCGACATCTACTACTTGGCGCACTACAAACTGGGATGGTCGAGCTACGTGCAGGCCGAGCGTCAGGCGTCGGACGAGTACCGGCGCGCGGTGGATGTGTTCGCTCGACTGGTGGCCGAGTACGACCGCCTGGCACCCGATCGGCAAGCGCGACTCGCGCTGCGTGAAGAGGCGATTGACTACATGGCGATCGCTCTCACGCAGATCGGCGGGGCGAACGACGCCATCCAGTATCTCTCGTCGTTGCCCGACATGCAGACGCGACTGCTCGTGCTGCGGCGCACGGCGCGCGCGCTGCGTGAGCAGGGTGAGTTCGCCAGCGCGGCCCTCGCGTTCCGCGCGGTGGCCGACCAGGCACCGCTCGACACACTGGCGTTGCACGCGCAGGTCGAACTGGTGGACCTGTACCAGAACCGCATGCTCGAGCAGGAGCGCGCCCAGCTGTCGCGCCTGCACCTCGTAGAGACGTACGCGCCGGAGACGCCGTGGGGGCGCGCCAACGCGGCGCGCTCGGCGGAAACGGCGATCGTGCGCGAGCGCATGTTGCGCGACGCGGCACTGTTCGAGCTGTCGAAGGCGCCGAAGGGTGGGCGGCCAGTGTACGCGAGCGCGGCCGAGCTGCTGGCGCGCTACCAGCGCGAGTTCGTACGCGCCGACAGTGCACCGCGCATGCACGTGCTGTACGCCGAGGCGCTGTTCGGTGCCGGGAACTTCGCGACGGCGGGCGCCGAGTATTCACGCGCGAGCCTGCGCGGCGACACCGCGATTGCGACCGCGGCTCGGCGCAACGCGATTGTTGCCTTCGATTCCGCTTTCGTGCGCGCGCCGAGCGAGCGGGGCGCGCAGGATTCGCTGTTCGCGGCGTCCGACCGCTTCGCGGCGCAGGCATCCGACGCCGATGCGAGGCAGGCGATCATCTCGAAGGGTCGGCGCGCCTCGGAGGCAGGACGCTGGGAAGTGATGGCGCAGGCGTTCGACGCGTTCGCCACTCGGTGGCCGGCCGATCCGTTCGCCACCGACGCGCGCAAGCTCGTGGGCGATGCGCGCTTCAAGCTGGGGCAGTATGCACCGGCGCAGCAGGAGTGGGGCGTGGCGCAGCGCGCGGCTCTGTCGTCGGGGCGCAAGGCGCTCGCCGATTCAATCGCGGGCGCGCGCATCGGCGCGGCGGCGCGCGTGGCCGATTCGCTCGTGAAGGCCGGCGAGTACGCGCGCACCGCCGACGAGGTCTTCCTGCCGCTCGCCAAGGACATCGGCGACGCCACGCGTGCGGGCGACGCTCTGCGCAACGCGATCGAAGTGCAGCTTACCGCGGACAGCCTGCTTCGCCTGAAGGGCGACACGGCTGCCTCGCTCGGTGTGCGTCGGCGCGCGGCCGAGTTGATCGCCGTGCTGGCGCAGGATTACCCGGCGTATCAGCACGCGTTTACCTACCGCACGGTGCGCGCGCGCTTGTTGTCAGACCTCGGCGATGCGACGGGGGCTGTGACGGCGCTGCGAGAGTTGGTGAGCGCGAACGCCACATGGCCGGGCCGTGCCGATGCGATGGTGCGCACGGCCGTCCTGCTCGATTCGCTCGGGCGGCGCGCCGAGGCGGCCGCGGCGTACGAGCTGATGAGCACCACGTACCCGCAGGATCGGCGAGCGGCCGACGCGGCATACAACGCGGCCGTGACCTACGGCGACGCCAAGGACCCGGCCAACTCGGCGCGCGCGTTCGCCGCGTTTGTGCAGCGCTTCGCGCGCGATGCGCGCCTGAGCGAGGCGCAGAAGCTGCGGCTCGACCAGCTGACACTCGCTGGCGATTCATCGACCGCATCGAGCGAGCTCGCCAAGCTGTGCGTGCGTCCTACCGCGACGCTGGCCGACCGCTGTGCGGCGCGCGCCGCGGAGATGGCGTTCCGCGAAGGCATGGTGCTGTGGCCGCGCTACGAGGCGATGAAGCTCGTGATAGTGACGCGCACAGACCTGACGCGCGCCGGCGTGGACAAGGCTGCCGCACCCAAGCTGCAGCTGCTCCGTCAACTGAGCCAGGTGTTCGGTCGTGCGATCGCTGGCGGCGCTTCGGAGTGGATTTCCGCCGCCTCGTTCCAGACGGGACTCGCGCAGTGGCACTACGGACTGTTCCTCCGTGAAGTGCAACTCCCGGCCGAACTCACGGAAGGCCAGCGTACGGCCGCGCAGCGCGGCTCGGCGCAGCAGGCGCAGCAGTATTTCGACGCGGCGCGCACGACGTGGCAAGCTCTCGTCGAGAAGGCGGCGAGCGGCGGTTTCGACAACGCGTGGGTCGCGCGCGCCAGGGACGCGCTCGTGGGGAAGGGCGTGCCGCCGCGCGAAATCGCCGTGCCGCTCGGACCCACCAAGGCAGCGAGCGACTCGACGAAGCCGCCCGTCAATGTGACCAGGCCACCAACGGGGGAGCGGTGACTACATTTGTAGGTTGCCAATGATCCCACGGATCCTCTCCCTGCAGATTGTGCTCGCCCTTGCTCTCTTGGCGGGTGTTTCCGCGCGGGCGCACGCGCAGCAGCCCGCGCCCACGCCGCAGCCTCAATCAGCATCTGCGCCGAGCGTGGCGCCGAACGCACCAATTGCACCGAAGGCCCGCCGCACCGTGGAGATTCGCGCGCAGGCGCCGGCTCCTGAAGTCATCACCGTTCGCCCGCGCGAAGTGCCGCAGTACACACGGCGCCTCCTCGTGCCGGCGCTGCTCACCTATGCCGATTCCACTAGCGCGGGGGCCAGCGCGCGCGCGCGAGTGGTGGCGCCCGCTCCGGCTCACGCCGAAGCGCGGGCCGCCGCGGCATCCGACCGGAGGACACGCACGCCATGAGCACCTTGCTCGAGTACTACCGCAGCGGCGGACCCGTCATGCACGCCATCCTCACGGTGGCGGTGCTGGGGCTGGCCGTCTTCTTCGAGCGCGTCTACATGCTTGTGCTGCGGTCCAAGGGCAACTCGCGCGAGTTCTCTGAGCGCGTGCTGAAGCTCGTCGAATCGGGCAAGACGAAGGAAGCCGCCGCACTCTGCGGCGGCACGCCGGGCGCAATTCCACACATCGGCGAGTACGTGCTCACGTCGCAAAGCCGCACGGAGAGCGACCTGCAGAACGTTGCAGACGCGGCGGGTCTCGCGGTGATTCCCGGGCTGACACGTCGCCTGCACTACCTTCCGATGCTCGCGAACGTCGCCACGCTGCTTGGTCTCCTCGGCACGATTTTCGGTTTGCGCGAAGCGTTCTCGTCGGTGGCGATGGTCTCCGCTGCCGAGCGGTCGGGGCGTCTAGCCTCGGGCATTGCCATTGCGCTGAACGCGACCGGCTTTGGCCTGCTCACCGCCGTGCCGCTCTCGGTGGCGCACGCGTGGCTGTCGAGCCAGGCCGAGGGGATGATCGAGCGTGTGGACGAGTTCTCGGTGCGCCTCATCAACGCCCTCACCGCGCGGCGCGGCGAGTAAGGCCACGGCGACGAGTCGCGCGTGGCGTCCAGCTACTTCCATCGAACGCGCCTGCGCCGCGCTGAGCGCGGCACTGGCATGCGGAGCCACGAGGGCGGGCACCTCAACCTCGTGCCGCTCGTGGACATCCTCACGTCCATCGTCTTCTTCTCGCTGCTCACATACGCCGGCACGGCGCTCGCCGCGCTCACCAGCTTCGATCTCGTGCTGCCGCCGGTCGTGGTGACGAGCCCCGACGAAGTGAAGCAGCTCAAGAAGGAAGAAGACGTGCTCAACCTGCTGCTCGCCGTGCGGGTGACCAACGACCATCTCGAGGTGGAGCACTCGGCGGAAGGCGGCTTCCGCACGCGCATTGACAGCCTAAGCACGCGGTCGCTCGATTCGCTGCAGGCGTTGATGACGGAGATCCGCGCGCGCTATCCGCAGAACAGGGACGTGATCGTGATTCCGGCGGACGAGGTGTCGTACGACGACATCGTGCGCGTGCTCGAGCGGCTCAAGAAGTCGCGCTTCAGCGGGATCTCGCTCGGCACGAAGGCGCGCGCCACACCGGTGACGACGCCATGAACCGCGCCCGCGACCTGCGCGCTTCACGGCGCGCTCTGCAGTTCGGGAAGTTCCAGGTCACGCAGCTGAATCTCGTGCCGCTCGTGGACACCTTTGTCTCCATCGTCTTCTTCACCCTGACAACGACCACCGTCGGCGAACTCGCGCCCGTGGTGCCGGGCGTGACGCTCCCCGAGACGACGGTCGGCATGCCAGCGCTGTCGCAGCTGACGCTCGGCGTCGGTGCCACGGTGACGCTGGCGAACCGGCCCATCATGGCCACGGTGGACGCCGCCGCCGAGCCGAGCAACGATGTGCGGTTCCCGTTGAAGGTGCCGACGCTGTACCGCGCAATGAAGACGATGGCGGACTCGTTGCGAGCCGCGCGCGGCATTGGCGCCGAAGGCGACCTCAAGGTGGCGTTGGCGATTCAAGGCGACCGCACGATGCGCTACGACTTGTTGTCGCGCTTCATGGCAACGGCGCGGCTCGCGGGCTTTACGCATCTGTCGCTGCAGGTGCAGCGCGTCGCGGTGATCGCACCATGATCCTCTCCGAGACGCGCGCGCTGACGGTCTCGCATGCCCTCGCCGCTGGCATCGGCGCAGGCTGGCTGGCGCTCGTCTACCTCTCGCCCGCGCCGCCGCCGACCATCGCGCTGCTGCGCGCCGAAGAGGCGGCTTCCATTGACGTGAAGTTCGACGATCCGCCGCCGCCGCCCAAGCGACCGGCGCCGCCGCCGGAGGCGGCGGCGAACGTGAACGAACCGCCGCCGACGCCGGTGGAGAAGGAGAAGCAGCGCGCGGCCAAGGAAGAAGCCGAGATCGGCGACGCCTTCGGCGGCGGCAGCACCAACGCGCTGGTGGGCGACGTCACCAACGCGTTGCGCGGCGTTGAGGTGGCCAAGGGTGACAAGGCGGGCGCTGGAGGCCGCAAGGCGGTGATCGCCTACGGCCAGGGTGGCGTTGGCGCGCGAACGCCGGGCAAGGGATTCGATGCCGCTGCCGCCGCCGCTGCGTCGGGGATCGGCAAGGTGAACGCGACGGGCGGCGTGACGCGCGCGAGCATTCGCGTCGCTGCGCCGCAGGTCGTTGCGCGACCGGGTGAGCGGGCGAGCCGCGACATGGCGCAACTGGGCACGTTCGTTCGATCTCGACAGGCGCAGTTGCAGTTCTGCTATCAGGAGCAGGGCCTCGTGCAGAATCCTGGACTCGCGGGCTCGATCGGCGTGGAGGTCGCGCTCGCGCCCAACGGTGTGGTGGCGACAACGCGCGTGACCGAACGCACGTGGTCCGGAGAGGGCGTCGCCGAGACCGAGACGTGCATTCTGCAGCGCATTCGCGCGTGGGCCTTCCCCGCGTCGAGCGCGGCGGGCAACGAGACATACAGCTTCTCATTTGTGTTCAACAGATGAGAAGCGATTCAGGATACGGACCGAGGATTGCGATTGAGGATTTGGATTCGCGATTGCGATTACTCAATGCGCGGCGCGCACTGCGCGTGACCACAACACTCACGGCTTTCGTCATGCGCCATTGCCCCATGTACGCCCTGCTGCTGTTCGTTGCGTGCGGTGGCGACGCGAAGCCCAAGTCCGCCGCTGCGGCCGCCGCGGCCTTCGCCGCGCCGCCTGACACAGCCAAGGTGGACCTCGGTGCGGTGAAGACCAATCTGCCGCCGACGGTCAGCGACTCGTTCGTCGCGCCGCCGACCCGGCCGCGTCTGCGCATCGAGAACATCCCCGACGCGCCCGACGCGCTGATGGAAGCGGTGCAGCGCGAAGAAGGGATCTCTCGTTTCTGCTATCAGGAGTTTGGCCAGAAGTCGGACCCCAAGCTGGTCGGGGCCGTGGCGCTGGTGGTCGTCTTCGACGTCGGGAAGATCTGGTCGGCGCGGGTGGGCGCCGACGACTGGTCATCGAAGGCCGGCAAGGCCGTGAACGCGTGCCTCGTGGAGAAGGCGCCGCAGGCGTGGAAGCTGCTGCCGGGCGCGAAAGTGGTGCCCGGGAAGTACGTCGTGCAGCTCCGCTTCCGGCCGACTTAGCGCGCCGGCTTGATTCTCACGGCGACGATCTTCTGCCCGAGCGTTGCCATCGAGAGCGCCGCGACGGTCGTAAGGCCTAGCTCTCGCAGTGCATCGGCGGGGGAGCCGGCCGCAAACGACTCGGGGCGATAGACCAGCCACGCATCGCCCCGCGGCAGCGAGTCCAACGACGGGACGATGCGCACGCGCATGCCTGGCCGAGCGTAGCGTTGGAGTGGCGCGGCGGTGAACGCTTCGAGCGCGAACACTTCGCGCGGACTCCCCACCGACACATCGATGCGCCGTGCGAGGCGACGCCAGTCCACCTTGGTGGGCGCGCGCCGCGGGAGTGCTCCGCACGCCACGGCCGTCCACGCCAACCCGACAATGGCGGCCACGTGCCACCGACGTGGCGGCAGGGCCGCGATGGCAATCGCGGTCAGCAGCGCGACGGGCGCCGCCGCACCGAGGAGATAGCGCTGCACCCAGATCGAATGTCCGGAAAGCACTGAGACCGCCCACACGGCCAAGGGAACGCTAAGGCCGGCGATGACGAGCAATGCGAGCGACCCCTGCACGGGCGAACTGGAGTTCGCGTTCGCAGTAGGCGTGTCTACCTTGGAGACCGCGGCGTTGCGCGACGCACTCTCTTGCGCACCGTGCCGCCACGAGGCGAACGCGAGAGCGATCAGCGCAACGCTGACGAACGCGAGCCAGGCGAGATCCGCCGCGGTATTCCCACTCCGACCCGTGAGATCGCGCAATAGCCAGAGCGGGGCCGCCGCGTCGGGCGGCGTGATCCACGAGACGTTGCGAAGCGGCGCAGGATTGCCGAGTGCATGCGTCGCGACGGCCGTTGCCCAAGGTACAAAGGCGAGGCCCGTGAACCCGGCGCTCTGTAGCACGCGACGCCCATCAGCGCGCCACCAAACGGTGCCGACGACGCACTCGGCTGCGATGGTGAGCCACCCGAAGTAGTGCGTGTGCACGAGTGCCACGTTGATGAGCGTCATCAGCGCGAAGGTATCGCGCGTTCGCAGGGTGTGGTCGCGCAGCGTCGCGGCCAGCGAGAGGCACGCGAGGAGGGCGAGCAGGGAGTAGGCGCGCACCTCGTTGGCGAGGTCCACCGACAGCGGACTTGCCGTCGCGAGCGCCACAGCGAGCATGCCGGCGATGACGCCCGAGCGCGCCTCGCGAGCCAGCCAGACGAGCGCCGCCCCGAGCATCATCGAGAACAGGCACGGGAGCAGCCGGACCCACTGGTCGCTCTCTCCTCCGACCGCCATCCACGCCTTCAGCAGGAGATAGAAGAGTGGCGGGTTCGTGTGATCGGCGATAATGCGCCGAAGCGCGTCGGCGAACGGCAACCCGGCGACGCCGACGGAGAACAGTTCGTCGTACCAGAGCGGGCTTCGCGTCAGCTCAGGCAGCCGGACAATACCGAGGACGAGAGCGGCGATGGCGGGCACGGCCCAGCCGAGGCGCGCACTCAGCTCCTCGAGCGCGGGGCGCGGACGGGTGAGGGTTGTCAGGGCAGAGGGGGATCGAGGAGGAGTGCGGAGGCTTGGTGAAGGGGGACGAGTTGGGCGAGGGGAACGAGAAGGAACCTTGGACATCGACCCCACATAATACCGCTCGAGTGGGGCGGAGGACATTATCTTGTAAGCAGCATCGGAGCGCGTAGGACCCGGTAGCTCAGTCGGTAGAGCATGCGGCTTTTAACCGCCAGGTCGTGGGTTCGATTCCCACCCGGGTCACTGAACGGCAGATGGCAGATGGTAGATGGTAGACGGCAGATGCCGGAGGGCAGACGACAAATGGGAGACGGCCGGCCGGAGCGCGGACGATTGGATCGTCCGCGCTTCCGTTTTTCGATCCCCTGAGTGGGACGAACTGAGGCACGGTGTAGGGTAATATCCGAGGGGCGGTCGGGAGTTCCTTCAGGGAAGTTCCGACAGCCCCTGATGGCTCCTGAGAGGCCTTTCCCGATAAGCTAGAAACGTATGCCGCCCCTCAGGGATCTCACCGACATGCCCCTCTCCCAGCAGTCAATGCCGGGGGCTGACGTGCGCGTGCCGATGACGATTCGGCATCGTAGCTGGTTCGACCGGGTCTTCAGGGTTCCGCTGTCGGGGAAGCTCCTCGGGGCGAACCTGCTGGTCGCCCTCATCGCGCTGGCCTCGCTGTTCATCGCGCGGTCGCCGAATGAAACGCTGACCGAGAGCTTGGTGGTTGCGGTGTCGGCGGTCGTGTTCTCCATTGCGGCGAATATCGCACTCGTCGCGGTTGCGCTACGACCGTTGCGTGAACTTGAGCGGACGGCGCAGCGTGTCTGGGCGGGCGATTTCACGGTTCGCGCGCGGCCGACGCAGAGTGAAGATCCCAACTTGGGTCGAGTGCGGTCGGCCATCAACCTGTTGCTTGACGGCATGCATCATGACCGCGCGCGGATGCGCCGGCTCGCGCTGCACGCCATCACGGTGGGAGATCGCGAGCGCGCCCGCGTGGGACGCGAGCTGCACGAGTCATCAGCGCAGTGGCTGGCCGGCCTGACGCTCGAACTAGCGGCCATGGCGCGCGACGCGTCGGACGAGCCGACGCGCGCGCAGCTGATGCGCATGCAGCAGCTGGCGCTGCAGGTCATGGAGCAGGTGCGCGCGCTGTCGGAGACCCTGCATCCGCGCGTGCTTGACGATCTCGGCTTGGCGCCGGCACTGCAGCACTTGGCGCGCAAGACCTCGGAGCACGGCGTCGAGACGACGGCGGACACGTCGGGCGTTGATGCCGCCATTCCGCCCCATGTGGCGAGCGTGCTCTATGACGTCGCGCGCGAGGCAGTGGCGAACGCCACACGCCACGCTTCGCCGGCGCACGTGGAAGTGCACCTCACGACGGAGCAGGGAAGAGCGCGGCTGGACGTGCGGGACGACGGCCATGGAATGGACGTCGGGGAGGCCGAACGCGGCGGCTTCGGGCTGTTCTCCATGCGCGAGCGCGTGGCGTTGGTCAATGGGACTTTTGAACTGGAGAGTCGGCCGGGCGACGGCACGCGTGTCGTCGCGACGGTGGCTCTCGCTGACGAGGACGGACGATGACCGGGGACCTGATTCGCGTTCTGCTGGTGGATGACCATGCAGTCGTGCGCGCCGGCGTTAAGGCGGTGCTGGGGGCCGCCAAGGACGTGCATGTCGTGGGTGAGGCGGGGTCCGGGGCGGAGGCGCTCGCGATGGCCGAGCGCCTGAAGCCCGACGTCATGGTGATGGACATCTCGCTGGGCGACATGGACGGCATGGCGGTGACGCGCCAGATCGTTGCCAAGGGGATGACATCACGCGTGCTCACGCTGACGATGCACGCCGAGGAAGATTACCTCGTGCCGATGCTTGAAGCGGGGGCGGCCGGTTATGTGCTGAAGACGGCGGCGGATCGCGAGCTGCTCGACGCGGTGCGCACCGTGGCGCGCGGAGAAGTGTATGTGCGGCCTGACGCGGCGCGGATCTTGGCCAAGGGCTACACGCGCAAGGACCCGCTGCACGAGGAGCGCACGCGCTTCGAGAAGCTCACCGAACGCGAACGCGACGTGCTCCGCCTGACCGCGCAGGGCTTCAGCGCGCCGGAGATCGGCGAGAAGCTGTTCATCAGCCCGAAGACGGTGGACACGT
This sequence comes from Gemmatimonadota bacterium, assembly GCA_023249305.1. Taxonomy (GTDB): domain Bacteria; phylum Gemmatimonadota; class Gemmatimonadetes; order Gemmatimonadales; family Gemmatimonadaceae; genus PNKL01. The sequence goes on along the minus strand of JAHFCU010000007.1, from coordinate 48,392 downwards.
ACAAACAGCGCATCCAAGACAAGCTTGGGCTATCGCACCGCCACGAGTACGTACAACTGGCGCTGCGGCTGGGACTGCTGACGCCCGAGGCGTAACTGCTGATTGAGGACATGGAATCCGGATTGCGATAGAGGATTCGGATTCTCAACTGCGATGCACGATGAGGGGCGTCCTTGCGGGCGCCCCTCATCGCCTGTTGACATCAGCAGTTGTGGTCAGCGATCGCGATCCGGATTCCAGATCCTCAGTCAGTATCCATCGGCGGCAGCACCAACACCGACAGCTTGGCCTTGCGCAGCAGCGACGTGGCGACGCTGCCGAGCACGGCGTGGGCGATGGCATTGCGCCGGTGACGACCGACCGCGACGAAGTCGGCGTTCGCGGCGATCGCGAAGTTCATGACGGCCTCGGCCGCCTCGCCGTCTCGCCGTTCGGTGTCCACCGTAATCGTCGGATGACTGGCGGCGATGGTGCCGCGCAGTCCTTCGAGGGCGGCGGCGACACCGCGGGCGTAAGAGACGTCAATGCCGTCGTCGCTGGCCGCGGCGACGTCGAGACGCGGACGGGCATGCAGCAGCGTCAGGGTGCCGCCGTCAACGAGCATGCCGGCGGCGGCCGCCGCGGCGCGCATCGAAGCCCGTGAGAAATCGATGCCGACCACCGCATGCCGCGGCAGCTGCGCGAGGTTTGGCGCCACGGCGAAGACCGGCCGGTCGGTGGCGCGCGTGACGCGCAGGGCGGTCTCGTCGCCGACGAGACGGTCCATGAGGGAGTGCACGCGAAGCCCCGTGATGATCAGGTCCGCCTGTGCATTGACGGCGACGTCAACGATGCATCGAACCGGCGATCCTTCCGCGCGTTCCACCACGATGGGAGCTCGCGCAGCGAACAAACGGTCGAGCTGGCGGTCCACGCGCGAGAAGAACTCATCGCGCAGCGCGGCATCGCCGGCCATGGTGGTCATGGCCGCGAGCGACGGATCGGCGCTCGGAACGGGCATCGGTGCGGGCTCGAACACGGCGAGTACGCTCGCCTTGGCCCGGCCCCCACGGTGAAGTTCGGCCACGAGGCCCACCGCGCCGTCAGCGCTCGCGGAACCGTCGGTGGCCAACAGGAGATGTCCGTCGAGCAGATGCTCTGGTTGCGGGTGCTTCACGGCTGAAGTGGTAGCGTCGGACGCGTCAGCGATGACCGACATGGCAACTCCCAAGGTACTCTTCATCAGCCTACGACTCGTCTGCGCGCCCGACAGTCGGGCAACGTTCCCATGAAAGGTGCGGGAATTCCCCCGACGGCGCCCCTGAAAATGCCTTGCGCTAGTGCGTTCACGGTGCATTTTCAGAGGGAGAAGCCGCGAACTCCCCCATGGACACCAGCCCCCCTTCCAGCACGAACGGAGACACTCTGGCCGAGGACGTCGCCGTTGCGACGGTCGCCGCGCCTGATGCGCTGTTTGCGAGCATCCTCGATATCGCGGTAGACGCGATCATCGTGGTGTCCTCCTCGCAGCACATCCTGCATTTCAATCAGGGCGCTTCGCAGGTGTTCGGGTACCTGCCCGAGGAGATGGTTGGCCGTCCGTTGGCCGAGTTGATGCCGCCGCGATACCGGGGCGCGCACGGCGCGCACATGGAGCAATTCCGGGCGAGTCCGGAGCGCGCGCGACGCATGGCCGATCGGCGCGAGATCTACGGCGTGCGCAAGGACGGGACCGAGTTCCCCGCCGAGGCGTCCATTTCACGCCTTGAAACGCGCCATGGGCCCATCTACACGGTGGTGCTGCGCGACATCGCCGAGCGCACGCTGCGGGAGCGGAACGAACGGTTCCTGTCGGAGGCCGGCGGGCTCCTTGGCACGTCGCTCGACGTCGGGCGCACGTTGCAGGCGCTGGCGAACGTGCCGGTGCCGTACCTCGCGGAGGCGTGCATCGTCGATGTGGTCGGACCGGACGGCGGGTGGCAGCGACAGGTCAGCCGGAGTGAAACGCCGGAACTGCAAGCCGCGCTCGAGGCCGTGGGACGCGACGCGCTCACGTGGGACAGTCCGTGGCGCGCGATTGACGCGATGCGCTCACGCCGCATGGAAGTGATCGGCGCCGTCACCGACGACTGGCTCGAGGGACACACCGAGACCGCGACGGAGCTGGCGCGGCTCAAGGCGCTCAAGGCGCGATCGGCGCTGTTCGTGCCGCTCATCGCACGCGACTACGTGTTGGGGGCGCTCACGCTCGTGCGCGTGACGAGCGCACCCTTTTCGCCGGAGCAGGTGTCGCTCGCCCATGCACTCGGCGCGCGCGCTGCCTACGCCATGGACAATGCACGACTGTACACGATGGCGCAGCGCGCCACACGCGCGCGTGAGGACGTGCTGAGCGTCGTGTCGCACGACCTCGGCAACCCGCTCGCAGCCATCCGGCTGTGTGCCGCCGCCCTGCTCGAGGCGCCGCCCTCGGACGTGAAGGAACAGCGGCACCTGATACAGGCGATCGGCAACTCCGCGGACTGGATGTCGCGGCTCATCCAGGACCTCCTGGATGTGTCCACGATCGAGGTGGGCAAGCTGTCGGTGGAGCGGCGTACCGAGCAGGTGGCGCCGATCGTACGCCAAGCCATCGCCATGGTGGGGCCGCAGGCGCAGCAGCGAGGCGTCACGCTGACTTCACGGGTGGCCGATGGCGTGCCGGCGGTGCACGGCGACGCGGCGCGGCTTATTCAGGTGCTCACCAACTTGCTCGGGAACAGCCTCAAGTACACCGATCGCGGCGGTTCGGTGACCGCGTCGGCGGTGGCGCAGGGCGATGAAGTGCTGTTCACCGTGCGCGACACGGGGAGCGGAATCCCCGCGGAGCAATTGCCGCGCATCTTCGAGCGCTACTATACGCGCAAGCGCGGCGCCAACAAGAGCGGTTCGGGGCTCGGGCTTTCCATCGCGCGCGGCATCGTGGAGGCGCACGGCGGCCGCATCTGGGTAGAGAGCGCGACCGGCGAAGGAACGACGTTTTTCGTGGCGCTCCCCTCAGCGCACTAGCGCGTCGGGCGATGCCGCGCCGCGGTGACGTTCCCGCGACGCTTAGCGAGTGACCACTGTCCACACTTCGCGCGAAATGTCGGCCATCAATCGTTGAGCGACCGCCCGCTCGGGAATGGCGCGAGTGAGGACCACGAGCACATACGGGGGACGCCGCGGCGGGTAGATGATCGCCGCGTCGTGCGTGGTCGCGGTGATCCACCCGGTCTTGTGCGCCACGGGCACGCCCTTGGGGAGGCCCGCCGGAATCTCATCATTGAACTCCTGCCGCAGCAGGATCTCGCGCATGGCGGCGCACGCCGATTTCGACGCGGCACGATCCTGCGCGATCGAGGCCATCAGCACGCCGAGGTCGAACGCCGATGTGGTGTTGTTGAGCCCGGCGTTGAAGGCCTTGGTGTCCTCAACTCCGCGGCGCACCTGAATGGATGTGGCTCCCAGCGCGTGCGCCGTGGCGCTCACCGTACGGGCGTCGAGCAGTTCGATGATGGCGTTGGTGGCGAGGTTACTTGAGCGCGTGATCATGTGCTCGTTGAGTTCGCGGAGCGTCACGCGCTGGCCGACGCGGAAATAGAGCGACGAGTCCGAGTCGTCACCGGCGTTCAGGGTGAACGGTGAGCCATCCACGATGGACGTGAACTGGTTGCGGAGCACGATCGTGCTGTCGAGCCGCAGCGTGCCCGCGTCCGCGCGGCGAAACAACTCGATCATCACCGGCACCTTCATCGTGCTCGCCGCGTGGAACTGCGTGCCGGCGTTGACTTCCAGCCCAGCTCCGGTGGCGACATCGTACAGCCAGACGCCAACTTGCGCGCCGCTCTCGCGTGCGATGCGTTGCTTGATGGTGGCCTGCAGCGCGGCCATGTCGTCCATCGAGAGTGCAGGGCGTGCGGTGGGCGCAATGCGCGCGGTGGAGTGTGCGCAGGCGGTCACCGCAACGGCTGCGCACGTGGCGGCCAGCAGAACGTGGAATTGGCGCATGGCGCGAGTATATCCCGTCCGCGCGTTGCCGGGTAGGTTTGTCGGATGCGCCGCATCGCTCGCTTCTTGGTCCTGACCGCTGTCCTCACGGCGGGATGCATGCGCACTAACCGACCGCCGGCGACTGCCCCGGCCGACGGAAGCTCCGCGCCAAGCGGCACCGTGGACGCGCGACCAGGCGCAGGACAGACGCCGGGCGACGCGCAAGCGGTCGGCATTGCTGCGGCTGGCGCCGCGAGCACAGCGCGCGGCACGGGCGACGGCAAGCCAGTCACGACGACCGACAGCGTGTCGGCATCCGACGTGACGCGTGAGACGGCGCGCGTCTTCGGCACCGAAGCGCCGCCGCCACCCACCGACACGATCGCCGCGCCCGGAGCGCCCGTCTGGGACATCGACGTGCGATCGTACGAGACGCGCACTCGCGTCGAAGACTACGTGCGCATCTTCAGCGGGCGCGCGAAGGACGCGTTCGAGGTGGCGCTGCAGCGGCAGACGCGTTACGGCCCGATGATCCGCGAGCGGCTGAAGCGGCGGGGCCTGCCCGAAGACCTGACGTACTTGGCACTGGTCGAAAGCTGGTTCAATCCGCACGCCTACTCTCGCGCCGCCGCCGTGGGCCTGTGGCAGTTCATGGCGGGCACGGCGCGCGGGATGGGCTTGCGCGTGGACTGGTGGGTGGACGAGCGTCGCGATCCGGTGCGCTCCACCGAGGCGGCGGCGCGGCTGTTGCTCGGCTTGCGCGAGGAGTTCGGATCGCTGTACCTGGCCGCCGCTGCGTACAACGGCGGGTCGGGGCGCGTGTCGCGCGGGCTCGCGCGCTACGCGGATGCGCTCGACGGCGTGGAAGGCGAGGACCGTTTCTTCGCCCTCGCCGAGAAGAGCTACTTGCGCCGCGAGACGCGCGACTATGTGCCGAAGATCATCGCCGCCGCATTGGTCGGCGGCGAACCCGCGCGCTACGGCGTCCGAGTAGAATCGCTGCCGCCATACGCGTACGACTCCGTGCATGCACCGGGCGGCACGCCGCTGGCCGCGGTGGCGAACGCGCTGGGCGTCGAGGCGAGCGCCATCGCCGAGCTCAACTTCCACGTGCTGCGCGGCATGACGCCGCCCTCAGACTCGATGTGGGTGCGCGTCCCCGCGGGACGCGCCACGGGGTTTGAGGAGCGCTTCAGCGCGTTGGAACCAGCAGAGCGTCGAGCGCTGGAACGGATCGAGAGCAAGAAAGGACAAACCATGCTGTCGATCGCGAAGAAGTATGGCCTCACGCAGAAACAGCTCACGTGGTACAACCCCAAGGCAGCGAAACTGAAGAGCGGCGCGCTACGCAGCGGGCAGACAATTCTCGTGCCGCGGCGCGACGTCGTCGTGCTGGCGCGCGATGTGCCGAACCCGTCGGTCGAGCGCTATCCACGCCGGAGCAGCGGCGTACGGCGCCACCGGGTCGCGAGCGGCGAGACGCTGTCGGGCATCGCGAAGAAGTACGGCGTCAGCGTGAAGACGCTGGTGCAGCTCAACGGGCTCAAGAGCGCGCGCGTGATGCCGGGGCAATCGCTCGTCGTGTCGGGCCGCGCGGCGCCGAAGCCCGCCAAGCGCTAGGGTGCGGCCGGCTCCTCGCTCGCGCGCCACGGACCGGACTTGCCGCCGGTCTTCTCCAAGAGTCGCACACCGTCCACTTGCATGGCCTTGTCCACGCTCTTGGCCATATCGTACACGGTCAGGAGAGCGACCGCGACGGCCGTGACCGCTTCCATTTCCACGCCGGTCGCGGCGACGGTGCGCGCCTCCGCCTCGCAGCGAATGCCCGGCAGCGCGTCATCGAACGTGAATCGCACCTGCACATCGGTGAGCGGCAGCGGATGACACAGTGGAATCAGTTCCGCCGTGCGCTTGGCCGCCTGAATGCCCGCGACACGCGCGACGGACAGCACATCGCCCTTAGCGAGTGCGTTGTCGCGAATGGCGCGCAATGCGTCGGCCGACATCCGAATGCGCCCCTCAGCCCGCGCGGCGCGCGCGGTGACAGGCTTCGCGGAGACGTCCACCATAGACGCCTCGCCGGCGCGATTGACGTGCGAGAGGTCGCTCATGAGCCGAGGTGGGAGAGTTCGCGCATCAGGCGCGCACTGAGCAGCTGCGGCGAGACGTTCTGCTGTGCGTCAAGCTTGGCCTCCTCGACCGCGCGCATCGCACGCGCGGCGGCCGCGGCGGTGCGGTCCTGGCCGGCGGCCGCGGCCGCGCGAGACCGCTCGTGCAGGAGCACGCTCACGGCGTCGAGCACATCGGAGAAGGCGCCGCGCGCGCCCTTGCCGCCCTGGCCGAAGGCCGCCCGCAGCCACTTCTCACGTCCTGCCTGCGCCGCCTCGATGAACGCATGGGCGCGCGCGAAGACGACGGCCTGCTCGTCGTAGCCGAGCAGTCGTCCCGGGGCGCCGTCGCACAGGCGCACGCGCTCGTCGTCATTGGCGTCCGGGCCGATCGCGGCGCGCACACTCGGCGCCGCGAGGAACCGGCGCACGTCCGCGTCGGCGAGACGCGGCACACGGAACGCCACAACGCGTGAGCGGATGGTCGGCAGCAGCGACGTCGGCTCGCTCGAGGTCAAGATGAATGTCACCGTCGCCGGCGGCTCCTCGAGGAGTTTCAGGAGGGCATTGGCCGCCTCTGGACTCGACGCCTGCGGCACCATGCGCTCGGCATCGCCGATGACAAACACCTTGCGTCGTCCGAGCGCTGGCGACAACGCGGCTTGTTGCACGAGGTAGCGGCCGACATAGACAAAGATCCCTTCGGCGCCGCTCGGCCGCTTATACAGCCCTTGCGCCTTCGCGCGATCGGCGACGGCTTGCTCGAGGTCCTCCTTCACTTCCTCCGGCCCCGCGTCGCCCTTGAGATGCGGCCGAGGAAAGATCCAATGCAAGTCGGGATGCTGACCCTCGAGTGCGTAGCGGCACGCCTGGCACTCGCCGCACGGCGCCGTGTCGCCGGTGCAGAGCATCAGCTGTCCAAGCCACAGCGCGAGCCGCTGCTTGCCCACACCCTCGGGCCCGTGCAACAGGATGGATGCCGGCAAGCGCCCCGCCCGCCATTGAGCGGCGAGACGGTCGCGCAGGATCTGGTGGCCGATGAGGGGAAGGAGGGGCAAGACGACAGACAGTAGACGGTAGACGGTAGACGGTAGACCACCGCCGCCCGCACCTGACGATAGACGCTTGGCCCGTCTTGCACCAGTTTCCTTGCACGGCGCATTCGCGCCGCGCGGTCCTTGCGCTGCCACGTTCCCAGCTTCCACGCAAACTCAGGCCATGCGTCCTCTCCCCATCGTCTTGCTCATCGCCGCCATGACGACCTCGCTTCCTGCACAGCGCGCGCGCGCCCGCGACCTCGGCGTCGTGCCGGGTATCTTCGCCCCGGGAGCCAACAACGCGATCACTGACGTCGCGGGTGTACGCGTGGGCCACGTCACGGTGACGGAAGGCGCCGATGTGCGCACCGGCATCACCGCGATTGTCCCGCACGAAGGCAACGCGTACCTCGAACGGGTGCCGGCGGCGATCCACGTCGGCAACGGCTTCGGCAAGCTCACCGGTATCTCGCAGGTGAATGAGCTCGGCGAACTGGAGACGCCAATCTTGCTGACCTGCACGCTGTGCACGTGGAAAGCGGCCGACGCAATGGCCGAGTGGATGCTGGCGAAGCCGGGGATGGAGCGAATTCGTTCGATCAATCCCGTAGTGGGCGAGACGAACGACGGGGTGCTGAACAACATCCGCGCGCGCCCGATCACCGCGGCACAGGTTCGGCAGGCGCTGGAAGGTGCCGCAGCCGGTCCGGTTGCGGAGGGGAGCGTCGGGGCGGGGCAGGGCACCGTGGCGTTCGGTTGGAAGGGCGGCATTGGAACCTCGTCGCGCGTCCTGCCCAAGTCACTCGGCGGGTACACCGTGGGAGTCTTGGTGCAAACGAACTTTGGCGGCGTGCTGCAGGTTGCTGGCGCGCCGGTGGGACAGGAACTGGGGCAGTACTCGTTCAAGGACGCACTCTCGCGCGATGGCGGCGACGGCTCGATCATGATGGTCGTTGCCACCGACGCGCCGCTCAGCGATCGCAACCTGCGGCGAGTTGCGTCGCGCGCGATGATGGGACTGGGCCGCACTGGTTCCTCCGCGTCAAACGGCAGCGGCGACTACGTCATCGCATTCTCGACGGCGAAGGAGGTGCGACGCGCCTATAACGCGACGCGACTGCAGACCACCGAACTGGCCAACGAAGACGTCTCTGGTGTCTTCGAGGCGGTGGTCGAGGCCACGGAAGAGGCGATATACAACTCGCTGTTTCAAGCGACAACGGTGTCGGGAAACGGCCGCACGGTTGAGGCGATTCCGCTCGACAAGGTGCGCGAGATCCTCAAGCGCTTCGGGCGCGGCAAGTAGTCGGGGCCGTCGCCGCACCCGCGCTACGGTGTCGCGGCGCGTCCTGTGACCTTGTCGGCGTGAATGCGGAAGACCATCGCACGCCCGGGCGTCGGGTCCTCGGCGGTAAATGCCTCGGGGACGCTGCGGCGCAGCAGCGAAACCGCGTGCTCCCACTCACCGTTTAGCGGTCCCTCGCCGTTGGGCGTGAGCAGGTACAGCGCGCCCTTCAGCACAACGCTCCGCCAGTCGAAGAGCGCGTCCACCTCGTCAATCTCGAACGCGACCCAGCGGTTGCGCGCCAGCGCGCGGAGCTTCGTGCCCTCGCTGGTGCGGCCGTAAATCCATCCGTCGGACCACACGTAGTGGATGGGCTCGATGTCCACCCTGTCGTGATAGCTGAACGCGATGCGGCCCACGTGGTGCGCCGCGAGCAAGGCGGTGCACTCCTTCTCGTCGAGCTCGCGAAATGTCGGCGGCATGCCGCCGTTCAGGGGAGCTTCTGTTCGCGGGCCGCGGCGGCGCGCTTTGCACGCCAGGCGCGAATGCGCTCGCGCACTTCGGGACGTTGCGCACCGATTATCTCGGCGGCCAGGATGCCCGCGTTCGCCGCGCCCGGCTTGCCGATGGCGAGCGTGCCGACGGGAACGCCGGCCGGCATCTGCACGATGGAGAGCAGGGCGTCCACACCATTGAGTGCTGTCGCGGGCAGCGGCACGCCGAGGACGGGGACGAGCGTCAGGGCGGCGACCATGCCCGGAAGGGCTGCAGCGGCGCCGGCGGCCGCGATGATGACCATCAGCCCGCGCGACTCCGCGCTCCCGGCCCACTCAAACAACCAGTCGGGCGTGCGGTGGGCGGAAATGACGGCCTTCTCGTACGGGACGCCGAATGTCTCGAGCATCTCGAAGGCGGGGGCGAGAGACTCGAGGTCACTCACGCTCCCCATGATGACGCCGACCAAGGGTGGATTGGGCATGCGACAAAGATGCGCGCGGCGCGTCGTTTTCGGTATCGGCCCGCGAACCTCGGGGCCGCACGGCGCCGCGCGGAAGTAGAACGTTGCCCCGAATGCGCGTAACTTCTCACGACGCTCATGACCTCGCGCACTTTGCAGCCTCATCGTCGTACAGTCCCGACGGTTCACCACACTCGCCGCGCGCTGCGCCGATGGTGACCGCGATGCTCTACGCCGACCTCAACTGCCCGTTCAGCTATGCGTTGACGGCGCGGCTCGAGGTGCTCGGCTTGATGCACCGGTGCGACTGGCATGGGGTGCAGCATGATCCGTCGCTCCCCGTGCCGTCACGCCTGGGCGACCGGCGCGTGATGCGCGCGCTCGAGGACGACGTGGACGCGGTGCGGCGGGCGGCGCCGGACGTCGCGATCACCGCGCCACCCGTCAAGCCGAACACGCGGCGCGCGATCGCCGCGATCGCGGCGGTGCACCGGCAGCATGCGCTCCGCGCCGCGGCGTTCCGCCGGGCGTTGGGTGCGGCGCTCTGGGTGCGCGGGGAGGACATCGCCGACGGCGGCGTGATCAATGCCGTCGCGTCGTGGTCCGGCGTTCCGGGCTGGGTGGACCTTGACGGGCCTGCCGGCCATCGCCTCGCCGATGAGTGGGACATGGACTGGGTCACGCGCCGGCTCGGCGGCGTGCCGCGGCTTGTGCGGCCTGACGGGCGCGTGCTGTGGGGCCTCGGGTCGGCGGACGAGATTACCGAGTTCTTCAACGCACCGCTGCGCCCGTCGGGCGAATTCCGGCGGGAGTAGGACGGCTCGACTTCCGCGTCACGCGCCCGGGCGTACGTGACTTGCGCGGCCTAGCTCGTGCGCGCGTCCCGATAAACCGCCAACGTCTCCTCGTGCTGCCGGTCGATGCGCAGCCACTCGAGGTTTTCACGCGCCGCGGCGCGCCAGCGATCACGCTCCGCGGGATCGTCGAGCAGGCGTGTCATCGCAGAGGCGAGCGCCTCGGGGTCGTGCGGCGGCACCAGGAGACCGGCGCGCCCACCGTCGAGTGGTTCGGGCGCACCGTCCACGTTCGTGGCGATGATGGCGCATCCGCAGTCGCGGGCCTCGGCGAGCACGAGGCCGAAGGGCTCGGCGTGCGAGGCAAGCACGAAGAGCGTGGCTGCACGCAGGTACGGGTACGGCGAGGGCTGGAATCCCTCGAAGTGGATGCGATCGCGCGCCGCTGACGCACGCGCCAGCGCCGCGAAGCGCGGCCGATCGGGGCCCTCGCCGACGATGTACAGGTGCGCATCGACGTAGCGCGGGCCAAGCACATTGAAGGCCGCGATGAGATCGGCGATGCCCTTGCGTTCGTACATGCCGGCGATCGTGACGACGGACGGTTGGCGGAGCGTCACCGCGGTTTCAGCGGCGCCCTCGAACCGCGGACTGCCAATAGCACTATTGCGCACGGCGCGCAGTCGGCTGCGCGGCATACCGCGCGCCACCATCCGCCCGATCGCTTCCTCGCTGACCGTGATGATACGGTCGGCACCGCGCATCAGATTCGAGCTGCGCTGCCATTCGTTGTGGACGCTGGCGACGAGACGCCACGACGCGAAGGGTCGCAGGAGGCGGGCGAGCACGTAGCCCGTGACCATGTGCGCATGCACGATCTCGATGCGCTCGCGACGCAAGAGGGCGCGCAAGTTGATGATGGCGCGCAGCAGCGTCATGGGCCGACGCGCCTGGTCCATGCGCACGTGGCGAACTCCGTACCGCGAGAGGAGCGCCTCGTACGCCCCGCCCGTTGACGCCATCCAGACATCATGGCCGTCGCGCGCCTGCACGCACGCGAGGTCAACGGCGACGTTCACGATGCCGTTGCCGATCCGGTCGGCGTGGTTGAGGACGTGAAGGATGCGCATGGCGGGGCAGAGAGACACAGAGAACAACCGAGTACAACAGTGAACAACAGAACACAGCAATAACGTATAAGAGAAGGGCGGGACGCGCCCGAGGGCGGCCCCGCCGTCTCTTCTCTTCTGTTGTGCTCTGTTGTTCTCTGTTTCTCTCTGTGCCTAGGGCACCAGCACGCCATCGATCACGTGCACCATGCCATTGGAGCCGCGCACGGACCCCACGATCTTGGCCTCGTTGATGAACGTGTCGGCGCCTTTCTTGTGAATCGTCGCGTTCGTTCCATCGGCCATGGACACCACCTGGTCATCGCTGAACTGATCCACGTCGAGCGCGGACGTCGTGACGTGGTGCTGCAGCACGAGGCGCAACTTCTCCTTGTTCGCGGGCTTGAGCAAATCCTCAACGGTGCCCTTCGGCAGCTTGTCGAAGGCCGCGTTGGTGGGGGCGAACACAGTAAACGGACCGGCGTTGGCGAGCGAGTTCACCAAGTCGGCGGCCTGCAACGCCGCGACGAGCGTGGTGTGGTCCTTCGAACTGACCGCGATCTTCACGATGTCCTTGGCCGACTCATTGTCCTGCACGGCAGCCTGGCCAACGGGAGGTGCGGCGGCTGCAACGGCGCCTTGATCGGCGGCGCCGCCGCAGGCCGAGCAGACGACGACGGCGAGCAACGCGGCAAGCAGGGCGGGGGACATGCGCATGGCGATCACCTCGAGCGGGGGTGGCGAGAAACAACTGGACGCAGGCTGGCCGCCCCGGTCGCCGACGGCGTCACGAGGTGGGGAACGCGGCGCTCACCATCTGGACGAGTGCCGGGACCGCGCTCACAATATCGGTTTTCGGCGGTCACCGCAGTCGGGCGCTTGACGGACGCGGCCGTCAGATAAAAGAGGACTATTACATACCTCTATTGGGCCGAATACCCCGGGGAACAACGACGAGCGGGACGCCGGTCGTGCCGACGCCCCGCTGACGTATTCAGCTCCCGAGGAGGGATTTGAACCCCCGACCCGGCGATTAACAGTCGCCTGCTCTACCCCTGAGCTACTCGGGAAGAAAGACAAAATTACCCCGAGATGAGAGGCAATTCAAGCGGCCCACTACGATTGATGATATGGACTCAGGATTCCGATTCAGGATCTGGAATGTGGATTACGATTCATGATTACTTCAGCACGGTCCGCAGCCACTTGCCCGTGTGCGACGCCTCCACCTTGGCCACTTGCTCTGGCGTTCCGGTCGCCACCAACCGCCCGCCGCCGTCGCCGCCCTCAGGACCGAGGTCCACGACCCAGTCCGCCAACTTGATGACGTCGAGGTTGTGCTCGATGAGCACGACGGTGTGGCCCGCCTCCACGAGCTGGTCGAGCACGTGCGCCAACTTGCGAATGTCCTCGAGGTGCAATCCGGTGGTGGGCTCGTCGAGCAAGTAAAGCCGGCGTCCGCCCTTGCGCGATGAGAATGCAAGTTCGCGCGCGATCTTCAGACGCTGCGCTTCACCGCCCGACAGGGTGGTCGCGGGCTGGCCGAGTCGCAGGTACCCGAGCCCCACCTGCTGCACATGCCACAGGGCCTGCCCGAGCTTCTCCTCATACGGGAAGAACCGGATGGCCTCGTCGACCGTCATTTCGAGCACATCGACGATGGAACGGCCGAAGTACTTCACGTCGAGCACGTCGGGCTTGAAGCGCTTCCCGTCGCATTCCTCGCACGGCACGAACACGTCGGCGAGGAAGACCATTTCGACGGCGATCGCGCCCGCGCCCTCGCACTTCTCGCAGCGGCCCCCGGCCACGTTGAATGAGAAGGTCCCCGTCTTGTAACGACGGGCGCGGGCCTCGGGCAGCGACGCGAAGATGCGCCGGATCTCGTCGTATGCCTTCACGTACGTCACCGGATTCGACCGCGGCGAGCGCCCGATGGGCTCTTGGTCAATGAGCACGACGGCCTCGACCGCCTCGGTGCCCGTGAGCGTCCGAAACTCGCCGACCGTCTCGCCGAGATGCAGCGAGGCGCTGTGCTCGCCGGTCAACGCGGCCTCGAGCGCGTGGTAGAACACATCATGCACCAGTGTGCTCTTGCCCGAGCCGGAAACGCCGGTGACCGCGGTGAGCACCCCGAGCGGCAGCTTGAGCGTGACGTCGCGGAGATTATGGGCGCGCGCGCCCTCAAGCGTCATCCAGCGCGAGGGCTTACGACGCTTCTCGGGTAGCGGAATTGCACGCACGCCGGTGAGGTACTGGCCAGTCAGCGATCCGGCGCCGGCATCCTTGGCGGGGCCGTTGTACACCACGCGCCCGCCGCGTTCGCCGCTCTCGGGGCCGAGTTCGAGCATCCAATCCGCGGCGCGCACCGCGTCGAGGTCATGCTCGACGACAAGCACGGTGTTGCCGCCGTCGCGCAAACGCTGGAGCAGGCGCAGCAAACGGTCCATATCGCGCGGGTGCAGGCCGATGCTCGGCTCGTCGAGCACGTAGAGTGCGTCCACGAGGCGAGAGCCGAGCGAGTTGGCCAGCGCGATGCGCTGGGCCTCGCCGCCCGACAGCGTGCGCGTAGCGCGATCGAGCGTCAGGTACGTGAGCCCGACGTCGCAGAGGAAACGCACCCGGCCGCTCGCCTCGCGCCAAATGTGCGCGGCGATCGCCTGCTCACTCGGCGTGAGCTTCAGCGCGTCGAGCCACGCGTTGAGCAAATCCACCGGCATCGCCGTCACCTCGGCGATGTGCCGTCCGCCGACGCGCACATTCAACGCGTCCGGCTGCAGTCGTGTCCCGTGACACGACTTGCAGGTCATCGCCGACTGGTATTGCCGCAGGAAGACGCGGATGTACTGCTTGTACTTCTTCTCTTCGAGTGCGACAAGGTGCCTGATGATCCCCTGAAACCCCTTGGCCTTGCCGCGCAGCAGGAACTCGCGCTGACCGTCAGCGAGGTCGCGCCACGCGCGGTCCATCGGGATTCCCTCGCGCTTGCAGGCTTCGGCCAAGGCGCGGCGCTTGTTGTCGTAGCGCGGTTTGGTCCACGGATCAATGGCCCCCTCGCGCAGAGCGCGCTCGGGGTGCGGAACGATGAGCGCGAGGTCGTACTCGAGGGTGGCGCCGAATCCGTTGCAGGTGGGGCACGCGCCGCGCGGGTTGTTGAACGAAAAGAGCTGCGGCGTAGGGTGCGGCGCGCGCGTGTGGTGCTCGGGGCATTCGAAGCGCGTGGTGAAACGCAAGCGGACGGCAGACGGCAGACGGCTGACGGCAGACGGTAGATGAACAGCGGATGACGATGGACGCTCGACGGTGGACGGTGGATCCTCCGCGAGCACCACGCAGTCGCCGTCGCCCTCGCGGAACGCCGTCTCGATGGCATCCGTGAGACGCGTGCGCTCGGCCGGGTCCAGCGTGAGCCGGTCAGCGACGACAAGCACTTCGGAACACTTCGTGAGGTTTGGTTTATTGCCGCCGAGATCGTCGACGTGGTATGTGATGCCATCGGCCACGACGCGCACGAAGCCCTCGGCACGCAGGTTCTCCACCGCGACGGCGTGCGACACGAGGTCGGAGAGGCGCAAGGGAAAAGTCACGAGGAGCCGCGTGCCGGCCGCGAGCGCGCGCACCTGGTCGGCCGCGCCTTGAGGCGTGTCGGGGCGCAGTTCACGCTGGCAGATAGGGCACAGCGTGCGGCCGATGCGCGCCCAGAGCAGGCGCAGGTAGTCGTAGATCTCCGTCGCCGTGCCGACCGTGGAGCGCGAAGTGCGCACGGGGTTCTTCTGCTCGATCGCGACCGCGGGCGAAAGCCCGTCGATGGAATCCACGAGCGGCTTCTGCATGCGCTCGAGGAACTGGCGCGCGTACGCGGAGAGCGACTCGACGTAGCGGCGCTGCCCTTCCGCGTAGATGGTATCGAACGCGAAGGAGGACTTGCCCGATCCCGACGGGCCCGTGACGACGATGATCGCCCGGCGCGGCAGGTCCACGCTGATGCCCTTCAGGTTGTGTTGTCGGGCGTTCCGGACGCGGATGAAATCAGGCACGAATGCAATCTAGGATCGGGCTTCCGGATTGGGATTGGCGATGGCCATTGCCCATTGGGATTGCGCCACGAGAGGAGGAGCCGATGAAGCGGTGATCGCGGGGCGAAACAGGGTTGCCACCCCTCACGGCGGCGGGTAGCTTCACGGGGCCATGGCGTATCTCCAGTTCCACGGAAGACAGTATCCCGTCCCCGCCGAGGGGCTGACGGTCGGCTGCTATGACGGAGCCGCCCTCCGGCTTCCAGGCGACGACGCCTCGGCGCGGGCCGTCCTGACCCTGGCCGCCGACGGCAGCGCGGTGATCCGGCGTGATTCCTCGGATGCCGTCATCTCGGTGAACGGCGTGCGGTTGGGCGTCGAACCGAGCCCGATTCTGCACGGGGACAAGCTGGAAATGGCGGGCGAGGAGCTTCGATTCGGCGACGTGAAGCAGGGTGGGAGCACGCAGTTTGTGTCGGGCGCGCAGATCGCCGAGATGGCGCGGGCCAAGGCGGGCGTTCCTGCGAAGCCCACGCTCGCCCGCGGCGGGCGATTGGTGTCGCTGACCGATGGCCGTGAGTACGTCGTGCTGGACGACGGAATCACGATCGGACGCGAGGTCGGGAATGACATCGTCATTCCGTCAACCGAGGTGTCGCGCAAGCACGCCGAGATTGTTCCGATGCCTGGCGGATACGAACTGACGGACCTGAGCACCAACGGCATGTTCGTCAACGGCGCGCGCGTCGAGCAGAAGCAGGTGCTCGGCCGCGGCGACGTGTTGAAGATTGGGCCGGAAGAGTTCCGGTTCTACGCCGACCAGGCAAAGGCGGCGCCGACCCCGCCACCGCCACTGAGCGCGGCACCAGCGCCGGCTGCCGCAGTTTCGTCGGTGCCGGCTACGCCGGCTGCGCCGGCTACGCCGGTTTCGCCTGTGGTCCCCGTGGCGTCGGCACCAGCCGCACCAGTCGCGCCGAGCGCTCCAGCGGCACCCGCGCCGACGCCTGCGGTGCCGCCGGCCCCGAGTGCGACGCCGGCTCCGAGTGCACCGCCGAAGGCGCCGGAAGTGCGTCTCGACCTCGCCTCGGCGATCGCGTCCGCCGCCGAGCTAGTCGCACCACCTCCAGCACCGGCACCCGTCGCCGTGCCGCCGCCGAAGCCCGCGCCGGCGGGACACACACCGCTTGCGACGCTCGAGATCATCGCCGAGGGCCCGCTGAAGGGGACGAAGTTCGAGATCCACTCTGCGCTCACGAACGTCGGGCGCGGGGCGCACAACGACGTCGTCGTCACCGACGAGAGCGTCTCGGATTCGCACGCCAAGATCCAGAAGCGTGACAACGGCTGGTTCATCGTGGATCAGGAGTCCACGAACGGCACGTACGTGGGCGGCCGCCGCGTGCAGGGCGAGCAGCGCGTGGAAGGCGCGCCGGACCTCCGCTTTGGTGGTATCAAGATGACGTTCCGCCCGCTTGTCGCCGCTGGCGATGAGACCGGCGGTACACGCGCCATCGCCGCCATGACCGTGGATCAGGCACGCAAATCCACCATGGCGAAGCCGGCGGCCGCCGCGGCACCGCCCGCCGAGACCAAGATGAAGGGATGCGGGGCGACGATCGCGTTCTTCATGGTCGCTGCGGCTGCGGGCGCGTCGATGCTGATGGTCCTGCTCTCGACGGGGCGCTAACTCGTGCATCTCGCGGTGGCCGCTCGCTCCGATGTGGGGATGGTCCGGTCGGGCAACGAGGACTCATTCTTCGCGGAGGCCGACGCGCGCCGCGGCGTGTTCATGGTGGCTGATGGGATGGGCGGGCACGCCGCCGGTGAAGTCGCCAGCGAGATGGCCGTGCAGATCGTCGCGCGCGCCCTGCTCCAACTCGAGAGCGTGACGCAAGCCGACTCGTCCAATCGCACGGCGCAATCGCTGCGCGACGCAAACCGCGCCATCTATGACCGAATGCTCGCCGAGAACGACAAGCAGGGGATGGGCACCACGGCATCGGTGCTCCTGTTATCGGACGGTCACTACCTGATTGGACAGATTGGCGACTCGCGCGTGTACATGTTGCGTGACGGCGCGTTGATACAGATCACGAAGGACCACTCGTACGTGCAGGAACAGGTAGATGCCGGGCTGCTCACCCCGGAGCAGGCGCGCTATCACCCGTACAGCAACGTCATCACGCGGTGCGTGGGGGCAAGCGAGAGTGTCGAGCCCGACCTCTACTCCGGCGAGGTGAAGCCGGGAGATGTCTTCCTCGTCGCGTCGGACGGCCTCACGGGAATGGTGGACGACCGGCGGTTGCAGCAGATCCTACTCGCGCGTTCCGGTCCGGGGCGCATCGTGGATTCGTTGATCGCCGAGGCGAATGGCCGCGGTGGGCTCGACAACATCACGGCGATCGTCGTCCAAGTCGTCGCCTTCGAAACGACGACGCCCGTCTGAGGCACGGCCGCGATGAGCGACGAACCCGAAACCGTCGCCTCCGTTTCCCAGTTGTACCTGGGGAACATCCTCTACGCGCTCGAGACGTGCGCCCTGTCGCTCGAGGCGCAGGGCAAGGCGAGCGACGCAGCGTTTTACCGGGGCATCGCCCGCAAGCTCGCCGAAGCGCACGGGCGATCGAAGACTCAGTGACAGCGCCGGAAGACGAGTATCCCGGCATCCTGCGGCTGCTTTGGGAGACGGCCACCGGCCGCCGCTCCGCGGAACTCAGCGGTCCGCTGCTGCGGGCCTTCATCAACCTGCCCGCGCCGCTGCGGGGCGTCGTGCGGTGGGTGCTGCGACCGAAGCGCCGTTTTCTCCTCGGGAGGCTGCGCGCCCAGTCGCACGATCGCGTGATGAGCGGACCGTTCGCGGGCATGCAACTCGCAGGCTTTCCCGCCGCACCGGAACTCCTGGGCTGCTACGAATACGAGCTGGCCGAGGCGGTGCATGAGCTCGCGCAGCGGCCGTCGCGCACGATCGTGAACGTGGGTGCGCGCTTCGGCTACTACACGATCGGCTTTGCGCGGCTGATGCCCCGCCTGCACGTGCGCGCCTTTGAGGGGGACGCCGGCGCGCGCCGCCTGCTCAGCATGGCGATCGTGGCGAATGACGTCGCCGACCGCGTGCAGGTTGGCGGCTTCTGCGACACACCGGAACTGACGGAGGCCCTCGGTTCCGGTGAGGGCGTGCTGGTGGTGTGCGACATCGAAGGCGGCGAGGTGATCCTGCTGGATCCCGTGAAGGTGCCAGCGCTCTCGCACGCCACCATTCTGGTGGAATGCCACGGCCTTGCCGCGTCGCCGACCGAACCTGTGATCGCGATGCGCTTTCTCACGACGCACTCGGTGCAGCGCATTGCGAGCGAGGAGCGCGTGCCGGCCCACGTGCCGCCGGGAGTGGGGGAGCCGTGGCGCTCGCGCATGCCGCGTACGTTCCACGCGCTCATGCAGGAGCATCGCGGGCACCGGCAGTCGTGGCTGGTCCTCACGCCTCGGTCCTGAGCTTCCGTCGTACGGCGCGCGACGCCGTGTGCTACGCCCCCAGCATCTGCAGGACGTCGTCCTTCGGGATGCTCACACGCCGTACCGTGAACACCCGCAGCCAGCGGGCCGAGCGATAGAGCTGATCGGCCAGCATGGGCAAGTTGATGGCTCCGGCCATACCCTCGCTCGTCAGCCGTTCCACGCGGCCGTCGCGCGTCAGCACGGGAATGTCGAGTCCCAGCATCTGCTCCTTCTGCGGGTAGTCAATGAGCACCTCGCCGGGCGCGAAGCCGAGCGTTGCCGCGATGGCGTCCTCTGCGCGTCGCGAGCGTTCGTGATCTTCGGCGATCCACTCGAGGTCAAGGTCGTCGAGCTCCGCGGCGGGGCATTCCATCGCGCGCTTGTAGAGCCGGCGCGAGAGGATGGCTTCAATGAGCGCGCTGGGCGTGCGGGCACGCAGGGCGTGCAGGAGTCCCTCGTCGGTGTGCGCGATGAGTTCGCTGGCCTCGAGGGTGCCCGCGCGCAGCGCGTCATCCACCAGGCGTTTGTACATCGCGGTGGGGCTTCGCACCGCGTGGTGCCAGTAGACGTTGCGATACATCTGATACTTGGCGAACAGAAGCGACTCGAGCGCGCTCAGCGCCTTCTCCAGCACGCCGACGGCGGCGCGGCCAAGGCGGGGGTCGTCCACGATGACCAGCGCGTGCAGCAGCCGGTCCACGTCAATCTCGCCGTACGGGACGCCGCACATGAGCGCGTCGCGCTTGAGGTAGTCGGTCTTGTCGAGGTCGAGCGACCCGCTGATGAGGCCCTGCAGGGGCGACGCGCTCTCGCCGCGCATCAACGCGTAGATGCGTTCAGGCGCGTCGGGGGCGATCTCGGCGCGCAGGATTGCCGCGACCTCTCCGCCGGTGATCATCGGCTCAGCGACCGCCTCGTGATGCATCACGCCGATCTCCTCGAGCGCGTGCGAGAACGGATAGTGTCCGACGTCGTGCAGAAGCGCCGCGGCTGTCACCACCGCCGGTTCGTCGGGTGCGATGCGGTCGAGCATGCCGGCGTCGTCGAGCCGCGCCAGCGTGCGATTGGCCAGATGGTAGGCGCCGAGCGCGTGTTCAAAGCGTGAGTGCGTGGCGCCGGGATACACCAGGTGCGCAAGTCCGAGCTGCCGCACATAGCGCAGGCGCTGGACGACCGGCGTGTCGGCGAGCCGTAGATACGGCCCGTCCACGCGGATGTTGTTCCAGAGCGGGTCTCGGATGAAGGCCATAACTGCAGACGGTGGACGGTGGAGGCTCTGTGGCAAGGGCCGAATGCCGACTGAGGAAGTTCGCTTGCGGGTGCCCGGCGGGCCAGCGGCAGCGCGCAGTGTCCCAGCGCCGCTTCACAGTGCCGCTTCACAGTGCCGCTTCACAGTGCCGCTTCAGAGTGCCGCGGGTGTGGCGCACGACGGCACTTCACACGAGGGCCGGCGCATCGCGCCGGCCCTCGTGTGCTGCCCTCAACACCGGGTGCTAGCCCTTCGGGCCCGCGAGGGCGATGGCCGAATCGACGCTGCCGAACTTCTCGAAGTTCTTGCGGAACATCGCCGCGAGCTTCGCGGCCTGCGCATCATACGCGGCCGTGTCCGCCCACGTCTTCCGCGGCGTCAAGATCTCCGTCGGCACGCCCTGTATCTCCACGGGGACGTGCAAGCCGAAGACCGGATCCTGTTCGGTCTTGACCTCGTGCAGGCGTCCGGAGAGCGCGGCGTGCACCATGGCACGCGTGTACGAGAGCTTCATGCGCTTGCCCAGGCCGTACGGGCCGCCGCTCCAGCCGGTGTTGAGCAGCCAGACGTGCGCGTTGTGCTCTGTGAGCAGCTTGCCAAGCATCTCCGCGTACTTTGTGGGATGCCAGACGAGGAAGACCGCGCCGAAGCAGGCGCTGAACGTCGCCTGCGGCTCGGTGACGCCGCGCTCGGTCCCCGCGACCTTCGCGGTGTACCCGGACAGGAAGTAGTACATCGCCTGCTCGCGCGTCAGCTTAGCGACAGGCGGCAGGACGCCGAACGCATCGGCCGTGAGGAAGACGACGTTCTTGGGCTGCCCGCCGCGGCCGCTCGGCACGTGGTTGCGGATGTAGGGCAGCGGGTACGACGCGCGCGTGTTCTCGGTGATGGACTGGTTCTCGAACTCCACGCGCCGGTGATTCGGCTCCAGCACGACGTTCTCGAGGATGGTGCCGAACATCTGCGTCGTCTGGTAGATGTCGGGCTCGCCCTCGGGCGACAGGTTGATGACCTTCGCGTAGCAGCCGCCTTCGAAGTTGAACGTCCCGGTCGCGCTCCATCCGTGCTCATCGTCGCCGATGAGATCGCGTTCGGGATCGGCCGAGAGGGTCGTCTTCCCGGTGCCCGAGAGCCCGAAGAAGAGCGCCGTATCGCCCGCGGCGCCAATGTTGGCCGAGCAGTGCATGGAGAGCACGCCGGCCTTGGGTAGCATGTAGTTCATCACCGTGAACATCGCCTTCTTGAGCTCGCCCGCGTACCGGGTGCCGCCGATGATGATCGTGCGCGCGGCGAGGTTGAGCACGATGAACGTGCCGGTGCGCGTGCCGTGCCGCGCGGGATCGGCCTGATACTCGGGCGCGTGGTACACCGTGAAGTTCGGCGCGAAGCTCGCGAGTTCGTGCTGGTCGGGGCGGATGAACATGTTTCGCACGAAGGCGGCGTGCCACGCGTTCGGCAGGATGTAGCGGACGCTCAGCCGATGCGCCGGGTCAGCGCCGCAGAAGAGATCCTGGACGAAGAGTTCCGGCAGCCCGTTCAGATACTGCTTGACGTCCGCGAGCAGCACGTTGAAGTGCTCCACGGAGATGGGCTGGTTGACCTTGCCCCAGTCGACGTCAGCTTCGGAGCCGGGTTCCTTGACGAGGAACTTGTCGTTGGGAGAGCGGCCGGTGTGCGGCGACGTGATAGCCACGAACGGTCCACGGTCGGCGAGTCGGCCTTCGCCGCGACGGATCGCCGCTTCGATGAGTTCCGGGGCCACGAGGTTCCAGTGAATCGTGCCGGTGGGCGTGAGATCCTGGCCGGTGAGCCCGCTCTGGCTGGAGCGGATGACGGCGATGGTCGTTGCGGCTGCGTCGGGCATAACGAGTCCTCTTTTTGGCATCAGGCGCGCCCCGGTGAGGGAGCCGCCATGGCTTGAACGGGCGGGCAAACTACCGCGCGCGGTTCTGCGAATCGATGACGGCGACCGCCGCCATGTTAACAATGTCCTCAACGTCGGCACCCTGCTCAAGCACGTGCACGGGGTGCTCCATCCCCACGAGAATCGGGCCCACGGCCGTCGCCCCGCCGAGACTCTTGAGCAGCTTGTACGCGATGTTGCCGGCGCTGAGCGTCGGGAAGATCAAGACGTTGGCGGCCTGCTTCAGCGCGCTGAACGGATAGCGCGCCGCCAGCACGTTCTCGTCGAAGGCCGTGTCCGCCTGCATTTCGCCATCCACGATGAGCGACGGCTCTTTCTCGCGCAGGAGCTTGACCGCCTGCGCCACCTTCGTCGCTTCCGGGTGCCTCACCGAGCCGAAGTTGGAGAACGACAGCATGGCCACGCGCGGCTCGATGCCGAACGACTGCACCAACTGCGCCGCCGACTGCGCGATGATCGCGAGCTGCTCGGCGGTCGGATCAATGTTGACGGTCGTATCGCCGAAGAAGATTGCGCGGTTCTTCAGGATCATCATGTACAGGCCGCTCACCAGCCCGTGCCGCTGATCCGCGCCGACGACGTCGAGCGCTGGACGAATCGTCTCGGGATAGTGCTTGCCAAGCCCGGCCACCACGGCATCCGCGTCGCCGTTCGTCACCATCTGGCACGCGAAGTAGATGCCGCGACCCATCAGCGACTGCGCTTCCTCGCGCGAAAGGCCGCGGCGCTGGCGCCGTTTCCACAGCTCCTCAGCGTAGCGGTCGCGCTCCGGCGACGTGTTGGGGTCAATGACGGTGATGCCGTCGAGGTCACTGCCCATCTCGCTGAGGCGCTGCTGCATCCGCGCCGGGCGGCCGAGCAGGATTGGGGTGGCGATGCCTTCCTCGGCGAGGATGTGCGCGGCGTGGATGATCTTTGGGTCCTCGCCCTCGGGGAAGACGACCCGCCGCGGGTCGCGCTGCGCCTTCATCTGAATGCCGCGCGTGATGGTGCGCGACTGCCCAAGCCGCCCTTCGAGCTCCTCGCGGTACGCGCGCGGTTCCACTGTTGACTTGGCCACGCCGCTGTCCATCGCGGCCTTCGCCACGGCGGGCGCAACGTAAAGCAGGACGCGCGGGTCGAACGGGAAGGGGATGATGTAGTGCGGACCAAACTGCACTTTTGTCAGTCCGTAAAGCGCCGCGACGGACTCCGGCACCGGCTCGCGCGCGAGCTCGGCGAGCGCGCGGGTGGCCGCCATCTTCATCTCCTCGTTGATCGTCGTCGCGCGCACGTCGAGCGCACCGCGGAAGATGAACGGGAAGCAGAGGACGTTGTTGATCTGGTTGGGGTAGTCGCTGCGGCCCGTCGCCACGATCGCCTCGGGTCGCACTTCCTTCACCTCGTGCGGCAGGATCTCGGGCGTCGGGTTGGCGAGCGCAAAGACGATGGGGTTGGGCCCCATCGCCTTGATCATGTCCTTCGTGCAGGCCCCGGCGGCCGAGAGCCCCACGAACACGTCAGCGCCGACCAGCGCGTCTTCCAGCGTCCGGCACTTGGTCACGTGCGCGAACATGGCCTTGTGCGGCTCCATGTTCTTCTCGCGGTCCTTGTAGATGACGCCCTTGCGGTCGATCATCAGGACGTTTTCGCGTTTCACGCCGAGCCGCACGTAATGCTCAGCGGTCGAGATCGCCGACGCACCGGCGCCGCTGAACACGATGCGCACCCGGTCGATCTTCTTCCCCGCGATGTCGAGCGCATTGAGCAGCGCGGCACCCGAGATGATGGCCGTGCCGTGCTGGTCGTCGTGGAAGATCGGGATCTTCATCGTCGCCTTGAGCTTCTCCTCGATGTAGAAGCACTCCGGCGCCTTGATGTCCTCGAGGTTGATGCCGCCGAGCGTGGGCTCGACGAGCTGGCAGAACTTGATGACCTCCTCGGGATCCTCGGAGGCCACTTCGAGATCGAACACGTCAATGTCGGCGAACGTCTTGAACAGGTTGCCCTTGCCCTCCATCACCGGCTTACCAGCGAGCGCTCCGATGTTGCCCAGCCCAAGCACGGCGGTGCCGTTGGAGATCACCGCGACGAGGTTGCCCTTCGCCGTGTACTTATAGGCGTCATCCGGGACCTTCTCGATGTCGAGGCACGGCTCCGCAACACCCGGCGAGTAGGCGAGCGCAAGATCGCGCTGGTTTGCGAGCGGCTTGGTTGGCACGACGGCGATCTTCCCGGGGCGTCCGCGGGAATGATATTCGAGGGCGTCTTCGCGTTTCATAGGAGTTGAAGAGGGAAACGTGTCCAGAGAAGATAACGTTCGCCTGAAGACGTCGGTCAGGGGATCGGCCGAAAATGGGCCGAAAACCCCCTACAGGCGAATCCCGATTGGCTGCCGCACAACCCAGCGGAGCGTCGCGATGTCGCGTGCGCTCGGCGCCGTCACGGCAGGGGACGCGTACATCACGTCGAGCGCGTTCGGGCTGTGCCCGCCGATGCCTACGGCGTGACCGAGTTCGTGCGTCACGAGCGCGCTGAGTGGATTCGCGGTATTGGTGGCGGCGGGATTGATGGTGATGTCCATCTTCACGTGACCGGCGCTGGCACCCGAGAGCGGCAGCGTGAGCGCGCTATCCCTCGCCGGGCAGAAGAACGTCACGCCGCCGGCAAAGGCCGGCGGATCGGCGCAGCCGGCGAGCGCGACGAGCCGCGGCGCCGCGCTCACGTGCACGATGACGTCGGCGTCAGCTGCCGACGTGGACGTGCGAAACGCGAACTCGCTGCCACCGAGCGCACTCTTCCACGCGGCCATGCCAGCGGCGGTCGCGCCGGCCAGGTCGACGCCACTCACGGCCGTCGGGTCTACGAAGACGGAGATGGTCGTTCCCGTTGGCCAGCGATAGACGACCCCACCCGACAGTTGGGTCGGGTCGTAGGCGGGCGGGTCCACGCGCGGCGCGGCCGCGTCGGTGCACGCGGCGGCCGCGACAAGCACGGCGACGGGGACAGAGTGCGGAATACGCACGCATCAAAGTTAGAGCGGGGCGCCACCACGGCCAGCATGGTGACGCCCCGCCCGTCCGACCCCAACCGCCGTCTGCGGCTCTCGCCGCAACGACTACGCCCCGCGCGACCTCAGCGACGCGTACACGTTTACGAGCGCCAGCAGCAGCCCGCACGCGACGACGACCGATGCGCCCGTAGGCAGGTCGAGCCGGTACGACGCGTACAATCCAACGAAGCTCGCGATGGCCGCAATGATGCCACCGATGATCATACGCGCCTGCCATTCCTTGGCGAGCATTACCGCGCAGACGGCGGGCACGATCAGGTACGCAAAGGTGAGCAGCACGCCGGCGATGCGCACGAAGCTCACGACCACCAACGCAAAGGCGGCGTAGAACAGGAAATCCCAGAGGCGCACACGCAGGACCTGAGTCTGCGCACCGTCGGGATCGGATGAAATGAGCGCGAACCGCTTGTGAAACGTGCCGTAGAACGCGGCGATCGCGAGAAACAGAATGGAGCGCTGGCCGACGTCATCGGCCTGCACGTTGAGAATGTCCCCCGTCAGGAGGTGCTCCAACTCTTCCTTGCCGCCCGCGACGCGGCTGAGCAACAGGATGACGCCGGCGGCCGCGACCACGAAGGTGATGCCGATGATGGCTTCCTGAGGCACCTGAAACCTCCGACTGGTGCGCGACCAACTGAACAGCGCGGCACCGAGGAACGTCACGCCGAGCGACATCCAGAAGGTGAAGCGATCGTCGAAGTGATGGCCCATGAGCAGGGCGACGCACGTGCCGAGCGCCGCCACCTGGGCCAGCGCGAGGTCAACAAAGATGACTTCACGCTTCACGACGTGCAGGCCCATGTAGACGAGCAGGGGCGGAAAGATGAGGCAGGCCGCCAGCGGCCACTTCATGACCTCCCAGAGGACGTGGAAATCGTTCGGGTTCACTTGGCCTCCTTGAGCGCATTGGCGAGCGACCGAATGAGAGAGTCCATGAGGTCGACGTAGGAGTCGGTGTTCTTGAAGGCTCCGGGCTGCTGCGACACATCCAGCACGACGGCGTCTGTCTGGCGCGCGACCGTTTCAGCGGTTCTCCGGTTCTGGAACGGCTGCACGAGGATGACGTGCACTTTCTGCGCCGTCATCAGCGTGATGACGTTCGCCACATGCGCGGGGGACGGCGCGATGCCCGGCTTCGGCTCGAGGTTCTCGACGATGTTCAGTCCGAAACGCTCCCCGAAGTACGGGAAGTCCTTGTGGTACGTGACGATCTTGGCTCCCTTGAACGGCGCGAGCAGCTTCTGCCATTCCGCAAGCTTCGCGTCGATCGTCGCGTTGAACTTCTTGAGGTTCGCGGCGTACAGCGCCGCCGACTTTGGGTCGACCTGCGTCAGGTGCTCGGCGATCTGCGCCGCGACAATCTTCGCGTTCAGCGGATCAGTCAGGAAATGAGGATTGCCGAGCGAGTGGACGTCGCCCTTCGCGCGGTCGAACGACGTGGGAATCTCGAGCATGCGAATGCCCTGCGATCCGACGACACGGCCCGGTGCCCCGGCGGCGATCTTGGCGTTGCGCGCCGTCTCGAGCAGGGGAGGGAGCCATCCCATCTCGAGTTCGGCGCCGCCTTCAATCAGCACGTCGGCGCGGTTGAGCGTCACGACATGGCTCGGCTTGGCGTCGACGAAGTGCGGGTCTTCTGTGGGCTTGGCGAGCGCCTTCACGTCCACGGCGTCGCCGCCGATTTCCCGCGCGATGGACGCGAGATCGGGTGTCGTCGCGACGACGTTGAGTTTTCCAGCGGGGAGCGCGCCGTCGTGAGGGACCGCGAGCGCGGCGACGACGGCGAGCTTGATGAATGGCAGGATGTTCATGAGATCGTCTAGTGGTGGCCTAGAACTTGTGAGCGGCGTGAGCGCCGAGGAGGAATTCGAATTGGACGAGCACGGTGTGGTCGCTGCCGAGTCCGCGGCGCTGGTCGTAGTTGTACTGGAGCCGGAACTTCGAGAACTCGGTGGGGAACCAGGTGAGGTTGGGCGAGACGCGCGTGCGGCGTTCGCGGTCGGGGACGACGAACGACGCCTTGTCGCCATCCACCGTCTCCCCCCGCAGCCCGGCGACGATGCGAGGCTTGATCCCCCACTGAAGCTGCGCGTACATGCCGCCGTCGCGCAGAGTTTCGGCGGGAAGCACCGTCGCGTACTTGTCTACGGCATAGCGCCTCGAAGCGTCATAGCGGCGCGTGAGATACTCGCTCTGCAGCGCGACGAACGGAAAGCCGGCGTTCGCCGTCGGGGACTTCCACTTCCAGTACAGGTCGGCGCCGTAGATGGATGTGCTGGCGTTCGGTCCCGAGTTGTTGGGACCAAACGCGCCCGAGGCGCCGAGCAGTAGCGTTTGCGTGTCGTTCAGGTCGAACGACGACGTGATGCGTGGGATGTACAGGAGATCGCCCATCCCCTTCACGGCGCGGTCGAACGACATGCCGCCGTGGATCGCGGCTGACTCATCCGACCGGAAGCTCGCGGTCGTCGCGCCCGCGCTGTTCATGACGCTGACCATCGCCTCGGCGTAGAACGGCGTCGGCAGCAGCCACGAGATGCGGGCCCCTTGGCTGCGCAAACCGTCGGACCCGAGCAGCCGCGTGAGCACGAGCGGCGCGTCGGCGAAGGCCCACGCGTGCGGATGCTGGTTGTTCTGCCGGCCGAACTCGGCGAAGTACTGCCCCGCCTTGATCTGGAGATTGCCCGGGAGCGACGTGGTGAGGAAGTACATCTCCTCGAGCTCGACGCTCGTCTCGCCCTTGTCGTCCAACTGGTAGACAATGTTCGCGAACGCCTTCAAGTACGGATCCACGGTGCCGTCGAGGGCGAGTTCGGCGTTGGGAATGGAAAAGCCGCGGACCTTGGGCTCATGGCCGCCCGCCTGCAGGGAGCCGACGTCGGCCTGCGACGACCAGGCGAAGTCGGTGAGGCCGACGAAGCTGACATTCATGTAGACGCCCGACGCGCGCGGCGGCGCCGGGGCGGCGGCTCGGGCGCGCTCGAGGCTGTCAACGCGCGCTTGCAGCGCGCGCGTGGCCGCGGCGAGCGAATCGATCGCCGCCTGCTGGCGACGCGAGGTGCTGTCGGGCGGCTGTTGAGCGCCGAGCGAAGCCGCGCTCAGCACGAAGGCCGCGGCACTCGCCGCGACGACGTAATACTTGCTCATGTGTCTTGCGATCCCTGGCTGGGCTCGCGCGCGGCGATGTACCGCGTGCGTTGGTCAGGCGGATCGGGCGGGCGGGGCTCGCGAGTTGCGGCTGGACTGTTCAACGACCGCAGGAGCGAGACGCCGCTCACGGAGCGCGATGGCCACGCCGTCGGTAGGCGCGAGCGGCGGGTTCATCGCGGCGGGCATGGAGACCTGCGTGCGCGCCGAGCACAGGGCGCACGAGTCTTCATTGTGCATGCCCGCGTGTTGCGCGTCCTTCTGCTCCGCGTGAACGCGCGGCACATCGGTCACGTGCCGCGGCTCCAGCAACGGCCCAGCCGCAAGGAGCCCCTGCAGCACGAGCAGCAAGAACGCCGTGACGCGAAGGCGACGCGGCGTCAAGGACGGAAGGGACGGGGGGCGGTGCATTGTCCTGAGATTACCTGCCTGAGAACCGAAATGCCAACTAGGTACACCGCCGCGAGGCGCAAGTGCCGTACCCTTGGACGCGGGCGCGTCGAGACGCCGCGTTCAATTCCCCGCGCTCAGACCGATATTCTGCGCTAGCGTCCGATCGCGAATCCGCGCAGGAGCCGCAGCATCCGGCGGTCGTTCGTCACCATGTCCTCGCCCTTGGGCGTCTCGAGCACCTTGGGGATGTCGGCGAAGCGCAGGTCGGTCATGATTCGCCGGAAGGCCGCCTCGCCGATGTGGCCCAGGCCGATGAGTTCGTGTCGGTCCTTCTTCGAGCCGAGCGGCGCCTTGGAATCGTTGAGGTGCAGGAGCCCCAGCCGATGCAAGCCCAGCACGTCGGCGAATCGCGCGATCACGCCGTCGAAGTCGTGGGCGAGGTCGTACCCGGCGGCGAAGACGTGCGCCGTGTCGAGACAGACGCCGACTCGCGGCTGTAGCGCGGCCGGAATCCGCTGGAGCAATTCGGCCATCTCCTCAAATGTTGAACCGATGACCGTCCCCTGGCCAGCGGTGAGTTCCATCAACAGGCGCGTGGGTCCCGTGACGCGCTCGAGCGCCTCGATGATTGCGTCGGCGTTGCGCGCGATGCCGCTCGCGCGATCGTCCATGAAGTTGCCCGGGTGCGAGACTACGGCATCGAGGCCGAGCGCGTTGCTCCGGCGCATCTCGAACGCAAACGACGCCGTGGACTTGGCGCGCAGCGCCGCGTCGGGCGACGCGAGATTAATGAGATAGCTATCGTGTGCGTTGGTGAATGCGACCGGCGATTGCGCGAGCGCGGCGCGAAAGGCCCGCGCATCGGCGGCGTCGAGCATCCGCTCTCTCCACTGACTGGCTTGCTTGGTGAAGAGCTGTATCGCCGTGGCGCCGATATCGATGGCGCGCGGCGGTGCGTTGATGACGCCACCGGCGGTGCTGACGTGCGCGCCGAGTGGTGCGCCGTGGTACGGGATACTGTAGGGCGATACGCCGGCGGATGGAGGCACGGTGCCTGGCTTCGGCACGGCGACGGCGCGTGTACTCGGCGGACGGACAGTTGCCGCCGCTGGCTTGCTCGCCGGCTTCCGACGCGCGGGCTTCTTCGGCGCCGGCTTCTTCGGCGTTGGTTTCTTGAGCGCCGGCTTCTTCGGTGCGCGCTTCTTTGGCGCCGGCTTCTTGGTCGCTGCGCTCTTGGACTTGGCCTTCTTGGGCGCGGACTTCTTCACGCGCGTCGCATTCTTGCGGGGCATCGGTACCTCGTCGTCCATCGTCAATCGCAAATCCCGATCATGAATCCCGATCCGGATTCCACATCCTGAATCGCTTTACTCGTATTCGCCGTCTCGCCCCCGGAGCCGCTTGCCGCACCGCGGGCAGTGCAGCAGGTCGCCGGCTTCATGCAGCGCGAAATCGTAACTGCGCCCGCACGTGCATGCCGTCTCGAGTGCATCGGACCCGCAGACGACGCAGAAGCGGTCCGACTCTTCGTAGGCTCGAATGCGGCTGCACACCGCGCAGCGCTTGGTGATCATCGCTGGCCCCTGAGCCACTCGAGCGGATCCACGGCGCGACCTTTGGGGCGCATCTCGAAGTGTAGGTGCGCGTCGAGGTCGGGATCGGTGCGTCCGACGGTGCCGATCACCTGGCCCTTCTGGATGGACTGTCCCTTGTGCACCTCAAGGCGCGCGAGCGAGCCGTAGACCGAGAAGTCGCCGTCGCCGTGGCTTACGATCACCGTCAGGCCGTACGTGCCGAAGGCTTCGGCGAGCACCACCGAACCGCCGGCCACGGCCTTGACGGGCGTGCCGGCCAGCGCGCCGATGCCGAGCCCGTTCCAGCGCGTCGTCGTGTTGTTGGCGTTTACGACGCGCCCGAAGCGGTAGAGGATCTGTCCTTCGACCGGCCAGTCGAGCCGGCCGAAATCGCTCGTGCGCAAGGTACTCGCGGCGGCCGGCGCGTTCGGGCGCGCGGCCAGGGCCCGTCGGCGCTCCGCCTCGAACGTGGCGAGCAGGTCGGTCAGCCGCCTCTCGTCGCGCTGCACCTGGCGCAACCGCTCTTCGGTCTGCCGTGCCGTCTGCTGGACCTTGGCGAGCGATCGTGCGCGCACGTCTTCGAGCTCGCGCAAGCGGCGCTCCTCCTCGCTCTTCTGCTCGCGGCTCAGCTCCATCTCGCCGCGCAGGCGGACGAGTTGGGTGCGCGTGCCGGCAATCTGGTCGTTGAGCAGCTCGACGCGACGCACCAGCGCGCGGTCGCGCTGGGCGACAAGGTGCAAGTACTTGTAGCGGGCGACGAGCGCGCCGAACGACTGCGCCGACAGCAGCGCCTCGAGCGAATAGAGCGGGCCGCGCTTGTAGATCTCGCGCACGCGGCGCTGCAGCATCGCGCGCTTGATGACGAGCTCATCCTGCGCGAGGATCAGCCCCGACGTCGCGTTGTCCACCTCGCCCTCAAGCGCGCCGAGCTGAGAGTCGAGCGAACGGACGAGGCGCGCCGTCGCGTCAGCCTGGTGCTCGATGTTCGTGCGCTCCTCGCTGATGTCGTGCGCCGTGCTCTGCAGCTGGCGCATGCGCAGTTCAAGCCGCTCGCGCTCCGCGCGCGCGCGGTCCAGCTCCTCACGCTGGGCCTTCGCGCGGTCGGCGGGGGACTGCGGTGCGGGCGGCGGCGCCGCCTGAGCGGCGACGGTGGACGGTAGATGATGGACGGCAGATACGATGGCGACGCCGGCGAGACGCCAGAGGGCGCGCCGACTTCGCTGCCGCCAGTCGACCGTCGACTGTCTACCGTCCACCGTCGCTGTCTGCGTCATGGCACTCATACCTTCTGCAGATGTCGCCCCACGCTCATCGCCGAGCCGGCCAGCCCGAGGCAGGCGCCCGCCACGACGCCGACCGCGCCCATCCACGGGTCGAAGAACGACGCCTGCACGACGAACCGGTTGATCACGGCCAGCGCGAGCCACGCCAGCACGAGCGCGAGCCCGCCGCCGAGCGTCCCCTTCAAGAAGCCTTCGATGAGGAACGGCGCGCGAACGAACCCGTTCGTCGCGCCGACGAGGCGCATGATCGCGATCTCGCGCGCGCGCGCCAGCACCGCCATGCGGATCGTCGAGCCGATGATGATGATAGCCACGATCGCGAAGGTGAGGCCGAGCGCCACGCCCGCGAGCGTCGCGATGTTGCGCAGGCGGTGCAGCTTCTCCACCCACTCCTCGCCGAAGCGGATGTCGTCTACGAAGTCGTACACCTCAATGCGCTTCGCCACCGCGCGTACCGTCGCCGGGTCGCGGAAGCCGGGCTTGAGGCGCACCTCAATCGAAGCAGGCAGGATGCCCTCCTCAAAGACGTCGCTGAACTCGCCGAGCTCGCGCCGGGCGCGGTCAAGCGCCTGCCCCTGCGTGACGAGCCGCACGGATGCCGCCTCGGGGAATGCCCCAATGTCGCCAAGCGCCGCACTGGTTGCCTCGGCGCTCGTACCGTCGGCTACGAACGCGCGAATCTCCACACGGTCCTCGACGTTACGCAGCGCGTTGCGGATGTTGAGCGCGACGAGCCCGAACAGGCCGAACGCGAACAACGAGAAGGCGATCGTGGTCACCGAGAGCGCGCTGAGCATCGGCGCGCGGCGGAAGGCGAGGAGGGCCTCACGCAGGGCGAGTCTCATTCGTCGTCCTCCATCGCCTCAGCCGGCGCCGACGGGCGAAAACCGCCGTCGGACGCGGAGTCGAAGACCATCTGGCCGCGGTTGATCTCGATGGTACGGCAGCCGGCGCGGCGCACGAGGTCGAGGTCGTGCGTCGCCATGAGCACCGCCGTGCCGCTGGCGTTGATGTCGCGGAAGAGCTGGAAGATGCCGCGCGTCGCGCGCTCGTCGAGGTTGCCCGTCGGTTCGTCGGCGACCAAGACCACCGGGTCGTTGGCGAGCGCGCGGGCGATGGCGACGCGCTGCTGCTCGCCGCCGGAGAGCTCGCGGGGCAGGGCCGTGGCTTTGGCGCCGAGCCCGACCTGCGCGAGCAGGCGCGAGACGCGCGGCCCAACCTGCGACGGCGGCGCCCCCGTCACCTCGAGCGCAAACGCGACGTTCGCCTCGACGTTGCGGTCCTCGAGCAGGCGGAAGTCCTGGAAGACGATGCCGAGGCGCCGGCGCAGCTTGGGGACGTCAACGTTCCTGTATGCCGCCGAACTGAGGCCGTAGACTTTCACCTCGCCCTTGGTCGGCCGCTCCTCGAAGAAGCAGAGCTTGAGGATCGTACTCTTGCCGGCGCCGCTCGGGCCGGTGATGAACACGAACTCCCCCTTGTTCACCTGGAACGAGACGTCCTCCAGCGCCACGCCGGTGCGCGCGAACGACTTGTGCACGTGCGAAAAGCGAATCATCGGCTACTTCAGCGCCTGCTCGAGGTCGGCGATGATGTCATTCACGTCCTCAAGGCCAACACTAAGGCGAATGAACCCGTCCGGGATGCCCACGCGGGCGCGCTCCTCGGCCGTGAAGCGTGCGTGCGACGAGAAGCGCGGCTCGCTCACGAGCGTGTCCACGCCGCCGAGGCTCGCCGCGTAACGGGTGAGTTTCAAGCGCTTGGCGAAACGGTCGGCCGCGCGCGCGCCGCCGCCCAGTTCAAAGGCGATCATCCCGCCGAATCCATCGAGCTGATCCACGGCCACGGCGTGGTCGGGATGGCTTGCGAGGCCGGGATAATGGCAGCGGCGAACTTCCTTGCGCCCCTCGATCCACTCGGCAATTTGCTGAGCCGACGCGTTCTGCCGCTGCACCCGCACGTCAATCGTCTTGAGCCCGCGTTCGAGCAGCCAACAGGCGAACGGGTCGGGCGTCTGCCCCCAGACGATTTCTTTCTGCCGCACCTCGTCAATGTAGGGTGCCGTGCCGCAGACGACGCCGCCGAGCACGTCGTGGTGTCCGTTAAGGAATTTTGTGGCCGAGTGAATGACGACGTCGGCGCCGTGTTCGAGCGGCCGGAAGTTCACCGGGCTAGCGAAGGTGGAGTCCACGACCAAGGCGATGCCGAGTTCCTTGGTGAGCAGCGACACGCCGCGCATGTCGAGCACGCGGGTCGTCGGGTTGACGGGCGACTCGATGAAGATGGCGCGCGTTTCCTTGCGCAGACGGCGTCGCCATGCGCGCGGCTCGAACGGCTCGACGAGCGTGACGTCAATCCCCATCTGCTGGAACTCCTCGGTCAGGAGCCGGTACGTGCCGCCGTAGATGTACTGGCTGGCCAGCAGGTGGTCTCCTGGGCGCAGGAGTGCCAGCAGGCCGCACGCCGTCGCTCCCATCCCGCTGGCGAGCACAAGCGCCTCCTCGGCACCCTCCAACGTGGCGAGGCGCTTCTGGAGGCGCACCGCGTTCGGCGTGTTGCCGTAGCGCGTGTACATCAGGTCGTCGCTGCCCGGCTCCTGCACGTAGTTCACGGACTGCACGAGCGGCGGCACCACCGGATCGCCAGGCGCGTGCGGGCCTTCCCCGCCGTGGAGTGCGAGCGTGGCGAGGGCGTGTGGGCGAGCGGGCTTTTTCGACGCGGCCATTGGTCAGACGGGCTTGGGATTCAGCAAGGGACGCTCGGCGTCGAGACGCACGAGGCGAATGACTTCGGTTGGGGCAAGGCCGGCGACGTCGCGCACCACGACGCCGCCACGCGGCAGCGACTCATCAATCAAGGCGGTGGCCAGGTCGTGACGCCGCGGGCCGTAGATCCAGACCAGGTCGCCGTCGGCCACACCGCGCAGCGTCGCGTCGTCGGGGCGCAGCCGCACTGCAGGGCCACGCTCGGCGTCGCCGCGCTTCGTCGCGATGAAGCCCACCACCTGCAGGGGCGGGTTGAAGCCCTCGGCCATCATTGCACCGTGTCGGGGGCGTCGAGCGCCACAAAGCCGGTCAGGCCGCGACGCAACAGCCGGCGCCGCGCCAGTTCGTCGAGCACCTCGGCCACGAAGTCCTCGCCGAAGCCGAACTCGTCGGCAAGTTCCGACGGCGCCGCCTTGCCGCGCGCGCGGACCATCTCCCAGGCGCGCCGCTCGGCTTCGCTCACGCGCCCGATGACCCGTGGGCTGCCGTCCTCGCACAGGCAGACGAGGGCGAGGCCGTGGTGCTTCAGCACCGACTCGACGACTTCGAGGTGCTCTTCGCCGATGCCGCGGAAGACCACATAACCGCCGCGCGTCAGGTCATCGTCCTGCAGCAGCACGAGCAGCTTGGCCACCACCTCGTCGGCGCACGAATAATCCATGAGGCCGATGCTCGAAAAGTCGAGCGAGGTGATGCCGCCGCCGCGATTCGCCGCCAGTTCGCGCTCGATCTGGTGACGCACCGCCATCCCCGTGTCGCGCGTGAGCAGGTTGCCGTAGTTCTGGTTCACGGCGCTGCGCAGCACGGCGCACACGTCAATCGTCAGGGGCGTCATCGTCAGCGATCAACGTCTTCGGGAATCATGATGAACAACTGGGTGCCCGGCATTGGCGCCAGGTGGTCGCGGCGCACGACATCATCGTCCCAGGGCGGTACCTCGGCGACGCGCGCCGTACCGCTGCGCACGGCCAGCTTGCCTTTCCACTTCCGCAGGTAGCCGCGAATACCCTTGAAGCCCTGGCCGCGTCCGTGGTCGGGAAAGCGACTGGTCCCCTGGATCACCGCCGACTCGAGCGCTACGCCGTCGTCCCAGCGATCGGTGAGCGGACGGCGGTTGCCGCTCTCGAGCGACTGCCGGATGCCGACCCCCGCGTCGCAGACGGCGATCTGCACAACATGCCTCCCCATGCGCTTGCGATAGTTGTAGTTCTGCACCGCGACCCACCCGCCCATCCCCGCATGCTCGACGATGTTCTGGCATGCCTCGGAGAGCGCCATCGCGAACCCCATCACCGAGCGCGACTCAAGGTGGAGA
The DNA here is from genome assembly GCA_023249305.1 of Gemmatimonadota bacterium. Taxonomy (GTDB): domain Bacteria; phylum Gemmatimonadota; class Gemmatimonadetes; order Gemmatimonadales; family Gemmatimonadaceae; genus PNKL01. The sequence continues at coordinate 12,901 of JAHFCU010000007.1, read as the reverse complement.
TTCTGCGTCAGGATGGTGGGAACCTTGGCCTGGATGCGCTGCACGACCGCATGCACGTCGTCGCTCTTCGAGACGGGAGTGACCTCGAGCAGGGCGCTCGAATCACGCTCGCCGCGCCGCGCCGGCACCCGGCCGACGATTTCGTAGAGATCCTCCGCGTAGCGGAAGAAATTTGCGCGCGACCAATACGAGGAGGTGTCGTCCTTCTCCGGCGGCATGAACTGCGGCTTCTCGAGGCGCGTCTGGGCCAGCGTCAGCAGGGCGGTGAGGCCGTACGGCGACGCCCATTCGGTATTGCGTGCGTCAATCAGGACACGCTCATCCGCCGGCAGCGGCGCGAGCTGCTCGAGCACGTGCTCGAAGGTCTGGTCGTCCAGCGACGACGGCACGTTGATGACGTTCACGAGGGACTCAGCTCTCCACGGAGAAAATGCGCGAGGCCTGTGGCTCCGCGGTGCTCGACATTGCGGGCCGCAGCGGCGATCGCCGCGCGCAGCGCCTCGGTGATTATATCACCGGCGAGTAGTCGTGAGTAATAGGTGGCGCCGAACACGTCCCCGCACCCAGTGGGATCTCCCTTGACGTGCACGTGCCCCGCCGCCGGCGCAAGCAGCGCTGTACGCAGCGCGCCACTTGACACCGCCACCGGCGGCGCTCCCACCGCATGGTCGGCGAGGCGCGCGAAATGCCCCGGGGCGAAGTAGACCGCGCCGCGCGGCCCAAGCGTCACAACGAGCGCCTGCACGCCGTTGGCCATCGCCGTTGCCGCAAGCGCTAGGCCGTCCGGCGCCATCATCGACAGCTCCTCTTCGTTCACCTGGAGCAGGTCGAAGCAACGGCACCAGTCGGTAACACGAGGGAGGGGTTGAAGGGTGCGGAGTCCGGAGGGTTGTACCGCGAGCACGAGCGAGTGCAGGTCGCAGTAAATCGGACCGCGGAAGTGCTGGCGAAGCAGCGTGGCCGTTTCCAGGTCGAGTTCAAATCCGGAGATGAGGTTGACGTACAACGCGTCGAGGCCGGCGAGCAGCGGCTGCAGCCCCTGCCACGTCCAGCCGGGCACACCACCGCTGAGCACCTCGCTGCGGCGCGCGTCGTCGAGATAGCGCAGCTCAACGCGGTTGTTGGGGTAGGGCACCGTGACCGGCGACGCGTCCGGTGCGAGCCGGCGCAGCGTGCCGAGAAACGTGTGCGCCTCGCGCGCCAAGTCGTCGCCGACCTTGATGATCGGCACCATTTCCCAGTCATCGGGCAGCGCTGCGTCGAAGCCGGCCAGCGCGTACGTGATGCCGCCCCACTCCTGCACGGGCGCCGATCGCACGTCGCGACCGTAGATGACGTCCCAGACAAACGTGCCGAGGACGCCGACGCGGCGCTTCTTCACGCCACCGGATGCTCGGCGAGGAACGCCGCGACCGCGCCCACCATGCCGGCGCTTGCGCCGAGCGCGCCGGGGACGATGCGACACGCGTCCACCGCCGGCTTGAAGGCGCGCCGGCGCACCTCGGCGCGCAGCGGGACGAACAGCGAATCGCCAGCCTGTGCCACCCCGCCGGCGAGCACCACCGCATCGGGATTGTAGACGTTGAGGATGTTCGCGACGCCGATGCCGAGAAAGCGCGCGGTCTCCTTCACGACTTCAGCCGCGACCACGTCGCCCTGCCCCGACGCCTTGTACACCGTGGCGGCCGTGAGCTTCGCGAGATCGCCGCCGCACAGCTCACGCAGCAACGACGGTTCGCCGTTGGCGAGCGCCTCGCGGGCGCGCAGCGCGATGGCCGGCCCCGACGCGTACGCCTCGAGGCAGCCGTAGTTCCCGCACCCGCACCGACGCCCGTTCGCCTCAATCGTCGTGTGGCCGATCTCGCCGGCGACGTCGCTCGCCCCGTGGAAGAGCCGGCCGTCGAGGATCAGGCCGCCGCCGATCCCGGTGCCGAGCGTGATGCCCACGACATGCCGGCCGCCCTTGGCCGCGCCGAGCCACCACTCGCCAAGCGTCGCGCAATTCGCGTCATTGTCGAGCGTGGCCGGCAGCCCGACCCAACGGCTCACGCGATCGCGCAGCGGGAAGTCGGTCCACCCGAGGTTCGGCGTCACGATCACGATGCCACGCTCGCGGTCCAGCGGACCTGGGCAGCCGACGCCGACGCCGGCGATCTGGCTGCGCGTCGCGCCGGTTTCGTGGATCACCGTCGCGATGGTCGTTTCGATCATGTCGCAGATGCGCTGCACCACGCCGTCTGCGCCGACATCGGCGCGCGTGGGCAGCGTGTGGACGCCGATTTCGCGGCTGCCGTCCGCCGGCATGGCGCCGACGACGAGGTTCGTGCCGCCGATGTCAACGCCGACGACGTACGTGGATGAGGCGGTCATCAGGTCGCGGAAGTGGTGGAGAGCAAATTGCGCACCTTCGCGGCGACCCGCGAGGGCTCGAGCGTTCGCATGCACGAGAAGTGCCCGAGCGGGCATTCGCGCGGGCCATGCGGATGACACGGCCGGCACGCGAGTCCGTCCACGCCCAGCGCCTCAGACCGCGGGGCGAGTGGGCCGAACCCGAACGCGGGGACAGTCGGACCGAAGAGCGTGATCGTCGGCGTATCGACCCCCGAAGCGAGATGCGTGGGCGCCGAGTCGTTGGCGACGAGCACGGCGCAGCGTCGGATGAGCTCGGCGCTCCCGAGCAAGGTCAGCCGCCCGGTGGCGTCGAGCACCCGTCCCGGCGCCGCCGCGGCGACCATCTCGGCCAGCGTGGAGTCTTCGTCGCTGCCGATCACGACGAAACGCGCCTCGTCGAGCAGCGAGACCATCGCGGCGACGTGCGGCCAGCGTTTCGTGCCCCAGATGCTGCCGGGCGCGACCGCGACGAGCGGCTCGCTGCCGCGCAGCTCCTCAAGCAGCGCGTCCACCGCGGCCCGCTCCTCATCGCCGGGATACAAATGCGGCCGGATCGCCTCGAGTGGTGGCGCTGGCGCCGCGTCACCCGCGGCGAGGCGCCACAACCGCTCGGCGTGATGCGCGTCGCGGCGGTAGCGCACACGCTCGGTGTAGAGTGCGCGGCCGGCGGACGTGTCGAAGCCCACGCGGCGGGCGATGCGGGCCGCGCGCGCCAGCACCGCGCTGCGCAGGGAGCCCTGCGCGAGATACGCGGCGTCATACGCACCGGTGCGCAGGCGACGCGCGAGCCGTCGCAGGCCGAGCACGCCGGCGTCGCGGCCGCGCTTGTCATACACGATGAGTTCGCGCACCGTCGGGTTGCCGCGCAGAATCGTCGCGCCGAGCGGCGTCACCACCGCGTCCACCGGGCCGCGCGTGGCCACCGCCGCGAGGAGCGGCGTCGTCAAGACGGTGTCGCCGAGGAAAGACGTCTGGAAGACGAGGGACGCCACGCGGCCCCTAGTCAACCTGCAGGACGGCGAGGAAGGCTTCCTGCGGGATCTCCACCGAGCCGACGGACTTCATGCGCTTCTTCCCCTCCTTCTGCTTCTCGAGGAGCTTGCGCTTGCGCGTGATGTCGCCGCCGTAGCACTTGGCGAGCACGTCCTTGCGCACCGGCTTGACCGTCGTGCGGGCGATGACCCGCTGGCCGATGGCCGCCTGGATCGCGACCTCGAAGAGCTGCCGCGGGATGAGCTCCTTGAGCTTTACTGCAATCTTGTGCCCCCAGTCGTACGCCTTGTCCGTGTGGATGATCACGGAGAACGCGTCCACCGGGTCGCCGTTGATGAGCATCTCGAGCTTCACGAGGTCGCTCGCTCGGTACTCGAGCATCTCGTAGTCGAGCGAGGCGTAGCCACGCGAAATCGACTTGAGCTTGTCAAAGAAGTCGAGGATGATCTCGGCCAGCGGGAACTCCCACGCGATCTCGACGCGCGTCGTGTCGACGTAGTGCATCCCCTTGTACACGCCCCTGCGCTCCGTCCCCAGCGTCATGATCGGGCCGATGTACTCGGCCGGCGCCATGATGCGCGCCCGTACGAAGGGCTCCTCCACGCGGTCCAGCACGCCGGCAGGCGGCATGAGCGCCGGGTTCTCCACCAGCAGCATCTCGCCGTCGGTCTTGTAGACGTGGTACTCCACGCTCGGGACCGTCGTGACGAGGTCGAGGTCAAACTCGCGCTCGAGCCGCTCCTGCACGATCTCCATGTGGAGCAGGCCGAGGAATCCGCAGCGGAAGCCGAAGCCAAGCGCCGTCGAGGTCTCCGGCGTGTAATGGAGCGACGCGTCGTTCAGCTGCAGCTTCTCGAGCGCGTCGCGCAGGTCTTCGTACTGTTGCGTGTCAGTGGGATAGACGCCTGCAAAGACGAACGACTTCACCGCCTGATAGCCGGGCAGTGGCGTCTTGGAGTGGCGGTTGGCGTCGAAGACCGTGTCGCCGGCGCGCGTCTCCTTCACGGACCGCACGCTGGCCACGATATAACCCACTTCGCCGGCGCTCAGCTGGTCGGTGGGGACCTGCCGCAACTGGTTGTAGCCCACTTCATCCACGTCGTACGTGTGTTCGCCGGTGCCGAACGTGATGCGCATCCCTTTCTTGACCGTGCCGTCCACCACACGCACGCTCGGGATGGCGCCGCGGTACTTGTCGTAGTACGAGTCGTAGACGAGCGCGCGGAGCGGCGCCGCGAGATCGCCCTTCGGGGCCGGCACCTTGCGCACGATCTCCTCGAGCAGCTCGGCGATGCCGACGCCTTCCTTGGCGCTCACGAGGAGCACGTCCTCGGGCTTGCAGCCGAGCAAGCCAACCACTTCTTCGCGTCGCTTCTCCGGCTCGGCGCCCGGCAAGTCGATCTTGTTGAGGATCGGGATGATATCGAGCCCGGCCTCCATCGCGAGGAACAGGTTCGAAAGCGTCTGTGCCTGGATCCCCTGCGACGCGTCCACGACGAGGATCGCGCCTTCGCATGCCGCGAGTGAGCGCGACACTTCGTACGTGAAGTCCACGTGTCCGGGCGTGTCGATGAGGTTGAGCTCGTACGACTCGCCGCTCGGCGCCGTGTAGGACATGCGCACGGCGTTCAGCTTGATCGTGATGCCGCGCTCGCGCTCCAGGTCCAGCGTATCGAGCACCTGGGCTTTCATCTCGCGCTTCTGGAGCATGCCCGTGGCCTCGATCAGGCGGTCGGCGAGCGTCGACTTGCCGTGATCGATGTGGGCGACAATGCAGAAGTTGCGGATGCGGCTTTGGTCCACGGCGAATGCGGCTGAGGTTAATGGATAAAGCTACCGCTGCGATGGGTCTGCTCCAAGACGCGCGGCGTGCAAGTTGCTGTGGCGAGCTACTTTGGTCGGAAATTGCCGACGCAGAAGGAGGAGATCGAGGCGGAGCAGGCCGTGCACGGGAGGTGCCGACGAGTCGAAGTCCTCCCGCAGACTACGCCACCCGTTCGGGCTGCTCACCCGACATGCGAAAGCAGTTTCTGGGACGCGACGCTAGATGGGGTATCCACTCGCCCTGCTGGACGTCGGCGTCACAGTGAAGAGCACGCGATGCCCGTCCCTGTGTAACGAAGCGTCGAAACAGATGGCGGCGTTACACAGCGTGATAGTACGTTACATAGCGTGATGGTCCCGTTGTGCACCGGAGATAGACTGGTCTTCACATCGGCCCCTCCAATTCGCGATAAACCTCGCGACTCTTCAGGAGGATGGAAGCATGAAGCGGTTGATTCTTCTTGGGGTAATGGCGTTCGTGGTGGCGTGTTCCATGGACCGCTCGCCGACCGACCCCATGGACGCAGCCCACGCACGACACGGGACCGCCGCGCTCACAGGCGGAAACGTGTCGCCCGATTACATGCAACGCATCGTTGAGACGTGTACGGACACTTGGGGATGGAGCTGCAGTGGCGACTATGGACTGGGTTCGCCGTGGGACGAGCCGATCTATTCGGCCTGCACGGAGGACCCGACGAGTTGCGAGTTCCTAGGCGGTGGCGAGGCGATGGCAAATCCGGTCGATGTGATGCCTGAGCCCACTCTCTATGACGCGGTCGACATAGCGGCGCCAAACTGCAACAACCCTCAGACGCAAATGGAGCAACTCTGGTGCACCGGGCGAGTGCCAAGTCCTGGCGAGCGATCGCTCATTGCGTCCGCACTTCAGCGCATGTCGAACAAGAGCGGGACGTGCGCCGTTATGGCGGCGGTCGGGCAGGCGCTGCTGAACAACAACATGATCCATCTGTTTGCAAGGAATACCTACACTCCAGACTTCGGCGGTGGCGCGTCGATGAACCAGGGTTCGGCCGGGTGGATGTTGCTCAGCGACTACTGGCCTGACGTGGCGTTTGACATGCGCCATCCCGCAATTCAAACAGACGCCCAGAATGTCACTCACACGCGCACGTTGCAGCAGGTGCTAGCACACGAAATCGATCATCTGCGCGGACAGAGCCATACTGACTACTATGGTTACGACACTCCGAACTCGCAGGCATGCTCCGATGCGCCGTAGCGCAAGTCGATCGCTGCACAGCACGCGTCGGACCGCACTGTTTTTCGGCGCGGTGATGGGACTCCTGAGCGTTGCGAGTGCGAGCGGTCAGCGCGCGCCGACACTCGGAGACGACGTGCGATTTCTGCGCGCCGTAGTTCGTGCGGTGTCGGATACAGTCAGAGAGGGACTCCTCATTGACCCGCGACTATTGCGCATTGACGCATCCACTGACGCTGCGGTGTCTCAGCTTCGTCGCTTGGCGGAGCACACACCCTCGACCCCCTTGACCAAGGTGCTCACTACCGAGCGTGTTCCGAGCGGCGATGTCTTCGTCGAGGTTGCGTGTGCTGGTGTCTTGGCTCCCCCCGTAGACAGCGCTAGGAATCGCGGTTGCCCGACGACGACCTACACGGTAGTTGCCTTTAGCAGACCTTGGCGCGTGGACAAAAAGCGGCAAGTCGCCACCCGCGTGCTCGTTCGTCGGTACTCGTCGCAGGGTCAATCGGTCACCTGGTTTGACTACATCTTCGAACAGAAGGCCGGCGATTGGATTCTCGTGGCCAGAAAGGCGCGTGGCATTCTCGAGTAGTTCGGGCAGGCCGCACCGCATTGGTCTGCGTCCAAAATGCGCGGCGATCACCATTTAGCGCGGGGCCCGGCGCCAGTCGGGCCCCGCGCTTATCACATTCGCTACCGATAGCGCCACGCGGATACACAGCACGCCGTCAGCGTACACCGCGTTTTTGCGGTCCCGCGCGTACAATTACAGCGCGTCATGACCGGTCCGGCCAACTCGCAGCGCCCTGAGTTCCTCGATCCTGCCCAGCTAAATGCGCTTGGCGGGCTGGAGATTCGTGCGCGCTGGGTCGTCGAAGGCTTCCTCACGGGGCTGCACCGCTCGCGCAAGAAGGGCTTCTCGGTGGAGTTCGCCGAGCACCGCCCGTACCAGCCCGGCGACGACCTGCGGTACATGGACTGGAAGATGGCCGCCCGCGCCGACAAGTGGCTGATCAAGCTCTTCGAGGAGGAAACCAACCTCCGCGCCACGATCGTGCTCGACGTGTCGAAGTCCATGCATTGGACGGGCTCGCCGGCGCGCCTCACCAAGCTCGCGTACGCCGAGACGCTCGTCGCGGCCATCGCGCTGCTCTTGCTCAAGCAGCGCGACGCGGTGGGGCTGATCCGTTTCGATGACGACGTGCGCACCGTGCTACCGCCGCGATCGCGCGATCTGCACTTCCGGCGTATTCTCGCGGCGCTCTCGGAGCCTGGCGCGGGGATGGGGAGCGACGCGGCGGGCGCGCTCGTGCGTGCCGCGCGCCTCGTGCCACGCCCCGGCATGGTCATCGTGGTGAGCGACCTGCTGCTCGATCCCGACGAGACCGTTCAGGCGATTCAAGTGCTACGCGGGGCAGGGCATCAGGTCACCGTGCTGCACCTGCTCGATCCTGCCGAACGCGACCTCTCGGTTTCGGGCGCCGAACTGGTTTTCGTGGACACGGAGACGGGGAAGGAAGTCGAAGCGTCGGTCGGCGACGTCCGCGCCGCGTACCGGGCGACCGTGCACGCCGCGATAGACGAGTGGCGGTCACGCCTCGCCGGCATGGGCGCGTCGTATGAACCGATTTTCACCGACGCGCCGTTTGTGGTGCCGGTGCGTCGCGCGTTCCTTTCTCGTCAGCGCCTGCCGTGAGCCTGCTCGCGCCGTTCGCGCTGCTGCTGGGCCTGATCGCCGCGGTGCCGCTCTGGCTGCACCTGCACCGTCGCAAGGTCGAGATGCGCGTGGACTTCCCCGCGGTGCGCTACCTACTGCGCGCCGAACTGGATCACGCGCGCGAGCTCAAGGTGCGCAATGCACTGCTGATGCTGCTGCGCGTGGCCATCGTGCTGCTCGTGGCGGTCGCCGCCGCGCGTCCGCTCGCGCGACTCGGAATGTCGGGCCACGGACCGACGGCGCTCGTCGTCGTCCTTGACAACTCGATGAGCTCCGGTGCGGTCACCGACGGACGCTCCGTGCTGGCCGCGCTGCAGCAGGTCGCGCACGAGGTGCTCGGCCGCGCGCGCGCCAGCGATCGCGTGTGGCTTGTCACGGCGGACGGTGCGGTCACGGGCGGCGCGCCTTCAACGGTCGCCGCCGCGGTGGACCGCGCGACGCCGCTCGCCGGAGCAGGCGACCTCGCGGCCGCGGTGCGCACGGGCGCCGCGCTGTCGCGTGGGGCGGGGCTTCCGTCGGCGCGCGTGGTGGTCGTCACCGACGGACAGGCGACCGCGTGGCCGTCGCACATGGCGGCGCCCGCGGCGTCCGTACTCGTCTACGCTCCCAACACACCGCCGCCGGCGAACCGCGCGGTGACGCGTGTCGTCACTGACCCACCGCACTGGACCCCGCGCGGGGCGCTGCGCGCCACGGTGCTCGCGCGCGAGCCCGTCACGTGGCGCGCCGCACTCGGCGCCACCACGCTCGCGCGCGGCACCGTCGCCGGCGGCGGCACCATCGAGGCTGGGGCCGCGCCCGCCGCCCATGGTTGGACGGCCGGTGTTGTTGAACTGCCGCCCGACGAGTTGCGCGCGGATGACGTGCGTCCGTTCGCGGTGCACGTCGGCCCCGCGCCGTCGGCGCATGCCGATGCTGCCGCGGGTGCGTTTGCGCGCACCGCGATTGCGGCGCTCGCCGCCGATGGTCGCGTGCACGATGGCGGCGGCGTCGCGGTGACGACCGCGGACAACGTCGGCGCGCTCCCGGCGCTGATCACTGCGCCGGCGGACCCGGCGCGGGTGGCGCTCGCCAATCGCGCACTCGAGCGGCTGCGCATTCCGTGGCGGTTCGGCGAGCGGCAGCCTGGGCCGGTGCAGTTGCGTGGCGACGAACTCGACGGCGCGACCGCGCAGCGCTTTTTCGCGCTGCGGCCCGCGGGCAACGCGACAACCGACACGCTCGTCCGCGCCGGCGCCGCGCCCGTGATCGTCGCTGGCGAGGGCTGGGTGTTGACCGCGTTTGCGCTCGATCCAGCCGACACCGACCTGCCGCTGCGCGCGCCGTTTCTGCCCTGGCTCGATCGCGCCATTGCACGGCGGCTCGCGACGGACGCAGGGCCAGTCATTGAATCGGCGCCGCTCGCGTGGGTTGCCCGCTCGTCTTGGGCCACGGGCCTCGAGAGTCCTGACGGCACCGTGCAGCCGCTGCAGGGTGCGCGCTTTCGCGCGAGCGCCGCGGCCGGCGTCTACTTCTTGCGGCGCGGCAGCGAACGCGCCGGCGCGGTCATTGTCGCGTCCGAACCGTCGGAGTCGGTGCTCGACCGCATCAGCGCCGCCGCCATCGCGTCGCGCTTCGCCGGACGCGACGTCACGGGCGTTGACGATCCGGCGCGCCTCGCCCAGCGCGCGTGGTCCGACATGTCGCCGCGACCGATCCTCGCCGGGCTCCTGATCGGCGCCTTGCTTCTGCTTGCCGCCGAGACCTGGGCGGCGCGTCGCGACGACGCCGAAGCGAACTGACCGATGGCGCTGCCGCTGCTTCTCGAACGCTTCCTTGCCTTGCCGCAGTTCCAGGCACTCCGCGCCCGAGTCCCGCGCGCGGGTGAGACCTTGGCCGTCGGCGGTCTCGCCGGCTCGGGCGATGCGCTGCTGGTCGCCGCGCTCGCGCACGACGCGAGCAATCGTCTGCACGTCGTCGTCGCCGAACAAGTCGCGGACGCCGAGCGCTGGCTCGCCGATGTCGAAGCAATCGCTGGCGAAGACACCGCGGCGCTCTATCCGTCACGCGAGGGATTCGGCGAAGTCGAACCGCACGCCGAGGTTGCCGGCGAGCGCGTCGAGACGCTTGAGCGCCTGAGCCGCGGCAAGGTGCGCGTCCTCGTGACCACGGTGCGCGCCGTGCAGGAACGCACGCGGCTCCCGCAGGCGCTGGTTGAGGCTCGGCTCGAACTTCTGCGTGGCGCCACGTGGCGGCTCGAGGACCTGGCCAGCCACCTCACACGCATCGGATTCGAGCGCGTCGGCATGGTGGAGGATGTGGCGCAGTTCTCCGTGCGCGGCGGCATCGTGGATGTGTACGGCTTCGGCATGTCGGCGCCCGCGCGCCTCGAGTTCTGGGGCGACGAACTGGTGGAACTACGCGAGTTCGACCTGTCGAGCCAGCGGACGACACGCACCATCGAGCGTGTGGTGGTCCTGCCCGCGGACGTGACGCCGGGCGGCGAGGATGACGCGAGTGAGGACGGCGGCAACGCGTCCGGCGCCGACGCGCCCGACGCTGACGGACATGTCGAGCAACCACTGCCTGCGCGCACCTCGCTCGCCGCGCTCTGGCCGCCCGACTCACTGGTCATCATCCCGGCCGGCGTGAACATCGGCCCGGAACTGCGGCGCACGTGGGACGAGGCGGCCCACCATCTCGAACTCGCGCGCCGCCGCGGCGAGGACGTCGCCGCGCGCGATGACCTGTTGCAGCCGCCCGAAGTCGCCGCGAGCGCGCTGCGCGCGTACGCGACGCTCGCGCTCGCTGAGTCGGTGGAAGCAGACGCCGGCGTGCAGTTCCCCCTGCGGCCGCCGGAATCCATCGAGCGCGACATGGCGCGTCTGCGCGCGGTCGTAGCCGACGGCACGCCGACGGTCATCCTGTGCGACAACAGCGGGCAAGCCGAGCGCCTCGAAGAACTCCTCGCGCCTGCCGGACGCGAGGTTCTACCCGCGCTCTCCATCGGGGTACTCGGCGGCGGCTTTGTCATCCCGCCGCGCCACGAACCGGCCGGCCTGCGCGTCCTCACCGACCATGAAATCTTCAGGCGCGACCGGCGCATTCGTCGCGCACGAAAGTATGCGGCGGGCACCGCGCTCGAACTCGTCGGCGCGCTCAAGCCCGGCGACTTCGTGGTCCATCTCGAGCACGGCGTCGGCGTCTACCGCGGCATGGAGACCATCTTTGTCGGCGAGAGCACGATCGAGGTGATCGTCATCGAGTACGAGGGCGGCGACCGGCTCAACGTGCCGCTCTATCGCATTGACCAGGTGGAGCGGTTCCGCCACGCGGGCGACGTCTCGGAGGACGCGCCGCCGCCGCGCCTGCACAAGCTCGGCGGCAAGAAATGGACGCAGCAGCGCGACCGCACGCGCGCCGCCATTCACGAGATGACGCACGAACTGCTCGAGCTGTACGCGCGGCGGCAGATCGCGCAGCGGCCGGCGCATCATCCGGACGGGGCGTGGCAGAAGCAGCTCGAGAGTTCGTTCCTGTTCGAGGACACGCCCGACCAGCTGCGCGCCACCGACGACGTGAAGCACGACATGGAATCGGCCCGCCCGATGGACCGCCTGCTCGTCGGCGACGTCGGCTACGGCAAGACGGAGATCGCTGTACGCGCCGCGTTCAAGGCGGTCCAGAGCGGGCGGCAGGTCGCGGTGCTCGTGCCGACGACAATCCTTGCCGAGCAGCACGCGCGGGTTTTCGGCGAACGACTCGCGGACTTTCCGGTCCGCGTCGCGGTGCTCTCTCGCTTCCGGACGGTCAAGGCGCAGAAGGCGGAGCTGGCCGAACTGAAGGCCGGCACGATTGACATCGTCATCGGCACGCATCGCCTGCTCTCTCCCGACGTCGAGTTCCGTCAGCTCGGGCTGATCATCGTGGACGAGGAGCACCGTTTTGGCGTGAAGCACAAGGAGCGGCTCAAACAACTCAAGCTTGAGACCGACGTGCTTACACTGACCGCGACGCCGATCCCGCGCACGCTGCATCAGGCTCTGGCCGGACTGCGCGACCTCACGCTCATGCAGACGCCGCCGCGCGACCGGTCACCGGTGCTCACCTTCCTCGAGCCCTGGGATGACGGCCTGCTCGAGGAGGGGATTGCGCGCGAGCTCGACCGCGGCGGGCAGGTGTTCATGGTCCACAACCGCATCGAAACGATCGAGGCGGTCGCCGACCACCTGCGCCGACTCATCCCGCGCGCCCGCATCGAGGTGGGCCACGGCCAGATGCGCGAGCGCGACCTCGACCACGTGATGGCGCGCTTCGTCCGCGGCGAAGTGGACGTGCTGGTCAGCACGATGATTGTCGAAAGCGGGCTCGACGTGCCGAATGCCAACACGATGTTCGTGGGCCGCGCCGACCGATTCGGCCTTGCCCAACTCTACCAGCTACGCGGCCGCGTGGGTCGCTCGCACCGCCGGGCGTACTGCTACCTACTCGTCCCCGACACACAGGTGGACCTCGACGCCGAGCGCCGGCTCAAAGTGCTCGAACACCACACCGAGCTCGGCGCGGGCTACAGCGTCGCACTCAAGGACTTGGAACTTCGTGGCGCCGGGAACCTGCTCGGCCCAGAGCAGTCGGGCTTCGTGCACGCCGTGGGCTTCGACCTGTATCTGCGGATGCTCGAGGAAACCGTCCAGCGCGTCCAGCGCGGAGCCGACGCGCCGCCCCCGCCGCCGGCCGACGTCACGCTCGACATCCCCTGCTTCCTGCCGGACGAC